>CAMYOO010000296.1 GCA_947260035.1 uncultured delta proteobacterium | reverse complement strand
GCCTTCACCGTCGCTACGAGCGGAGGGCGGCTTCAGCGGAGCCGGATGGAATACCTGGGAGGGGCACTTATCGATCTACCGCGCCTGAATGGGGTTCAGGAGGTCGCGCGTTCAAATCTCGCCGGCCCGACCAGCTGCCGGCGCCTAGGGCGACGCCGCGGCCGGTGACGCCGGCACGATGCGGAACTCGCTGTCGGTGTCGACCACGCGCCAGCCCGCGCGTCGGATCTCGTTGCGCACCAGGGTGGCGCGGCCCGGGGCCTCCAGGTCCAGCGCGGCGAAGGGCCGCAGGTCGTCGGCGTGGCCCGTGTCGAGCAGGCAGCGCACGGCGATCTTCCGGTGGCCGGGCATCTCGGCGCGGAGCATCTCGAGGCACAACGGCGGCCGATCCGCGGGCGCCGCGGCGCGGTAGCGCGCGTAGCGCAGCGAATCCCGGTAGCCGTCGCTCCAGGCCAGGGCCGCGGGCGCGCGGCGCTCGAACTCGTCGGGGCCCACGAGCTCGGCCAGTGCCAGGAGCAGGGTGTCGCGCGCGTTGGCAGGGGCGCCGGCGGCCAGGATCTCGCTGATGGGCTCGAGGGCGCTTTCATCGCCCAGGCGCGCCAGCACGAAGAGGCACGCAATGCGGCGCTGCAGGTCGGGCGAGTTGCGCAGCGCCTCGGCGCTGGGGAGGCCGCGCGGGTCGCGGTGCAGCCCGTACCAGGTGAAGGCCATGCGGCGCGTGCGCCAAGGCTCGGCTTCGTAGGCGGCGAGCTGGCCGATGAAGTCGGCCGCGGCGTCCGTGGCCGGGAGCTTCGCCAGGATCAGCAGGGCGTCACGGCGCAGGGGGCTCTGCGGTTCGCGCCGCAGCAGCTCAAGCACCACGGGTACGGAACTCTCGTCGCCCAGGGGGCCCATTACCTGGAGCAACCTCAGGGCGTGGCGCGGCTCCACCTCCGGGGCCAGAAGGGCGGAGTGCACGGCGGGAAGCACCTCGGGCCCCCGGTCGATCAGGCGCGGCCCGGCCCGGCGCGCTCCCGGACCGGCCAGGGCCCCGACGTCCTCCGCGATGCTCGGCGCCGGCCCCTTTTCCCGGTGCATCTTGCGCATCTCGATCCAGACCTCCGGGTCGATGTCGTGCTGGGCTGCCGCGGACGACGCAGTCAGCAGCATCAGGCCGAGGAGCAGTGCTCGAGATAGCATGGCGCTGCATCGGCGGACGTGCAGTTCGCGCTCCATCATCCGGATCTCTTCGGTTCCGGGCGCTCTCCGGATCCGGACTCGAGGGCGGAGAGCGCCCGCGCCACGCCGCCGGGGTCCGCCGGGCGTTCCCTCGGATCCTTGGCCAGCATGCGCATCACGAGCGCCTCCAGGTCCGGGGGCACGTCCGGGGCGCGCTCCCGCAGGGGCGTTGGATCCTGCGAAAGGTGTTGCGCCAGCACGGAGGCGGTCTCTCCTTCGAACGGGGCGCGGCCGCAGAGCATCTCGTAGAAGGTGACCCCCAGCGAATAGACGTCCGAGCGCCCGTCCGCCGCTCGGCCCGCCGCCTGCTCGGGGCTCATGTAGCGGGCGGAGCCGAGCAGCGATCCTTCCTGGGTGTGGACGCTCGATTCCAGCAGCTTGGCCAGGCCGAAGTCGGTGAGCTTGGGGACACCGTCGGAGGTGAGCAGCACGTTGATGGGCTTGACGTCGCGGTGGATCACGCCCTGCTCGTGCGCGAACCCGAGACCGGCCGCGAGCTGTCTGCCGAGACGCACGGCATTCGTCGGGGCCAGAGTGCCGGCGCGTTCGATCGCATCGGCGAGCGTGCCGCCCTCCACGAACTCCATGGCGATCCACAGCCGGTTGCCGTCCTCGATGAGGTCGTAGACCTGGACGATGTTCGGATGGCTGAGCCGCGCGAGCAGACGCGCCTCCTGTCGGAAGCGCCGTGCGAGTTCGGGGCGCGCGGTCAGGTGGAGAGGCAGCTCCTTCAGCGCGACCGTCCGCTCGAGCGCCGTGTCGAGGGCCTGGTAGACGACGCCCATTCCGCCGCGCCCCACTTCGTTGTCGAGTCGGTAGCGACCGCCCGAGCCCACGATGGCACCCGGGCTCCCCGGCTCCGGCGACGGGGGCGCCACCGGCTCGATGACGGTTCTGTCCAGCTCCACAGCCCGCTCCGGCGACGCCAGAGCTTCGACGCTCCAGTCCTTCGCGGCGAGTGCCGAGGCGCGGGCGATCAGGCTCTCGGCCTTGCGCATCTTCTCGCCGAGGGCTGCCCTGCGCTGGAGATCCGAGGCCAGGCCGAGGGCAGAGCGGTAGAGCTCCAGGCTCTGCATCGGGAGCCGGCCGAGCAGGGAGTCCCCACGCTCCTCTCTCTCTGCGGATGCGCTCTCCGCGCGTGCCACGGCCTTCGGCGCCGCCGCCAGCAGGAGGAGAGCGACGCACGCCATCCCGCCGCCCCACGCCCCTACCATCAGTTGGCCACGGCGCGCCTCCCTGCGCGGATCTGCGCTCATCGTCGGAATGGAGATGGGGCCGATGAGCTTCTTCCTGGTGCGGATCGGGGGATACCGGTCCGCGAGGGCCGGATCCAGAACCGCCGGCAGGCCGATGGGGACGGCGAGGACGACGAGCAGGAGGGCGGCCTGGGCGACTCGCGCGCCCGCCAGCCAGCGAATGGCGAGGGCGGGATTTCGCACGAGGACCGGCAGCAGCCGGACCCCCTGTCGAACCGAACGCATCACTGCGGGACGCCTTGCAAGTTGCCCCCTCCGATCCGCTTTTCGGAAGCCCACGCCGGGGCCTGAGCGGGCGCTCCCCCCAGGGGGACTTGTTCAAGCGCCGCTCTCGTGAGGCCGATCCAGATCCGGGCTTGGGACGGCCAGAGGCACAGGAGGGATCGTGATGGCACCGGCAGGGTCCGGCCGAGATGGTCGCCGCCAGCCGACCGAGTTCATCGGCGGAAGCCCGCCGTCGAAGCCGAAGGAGCAGTCCTCCCTGCTCGAGCTGACGCGCAGTGAGGCTTATGTCGTCATCACCAGTGGACCTCGGCGCGAGGCCGAGTTCGAGCTGCGAGGCGAAGAGACGACCATCGGCCGGGATCCGGCGGCGGACGTGACGATCGACGAGCCCGCGGCCAGCCGGCGACACGCCGTGATCGTGAGGGGCCACGACGGGTTCTACCTGCGCGACCTCGGCAGCACCAACGGCACGTACCTGTTCGGTCTACTCCACGACGAGGACAAGCGCCTCATGGAGGGAGACCGCTTCCGAATCGGTCGGACGGAGTTCCTCTTCCACGATCAGTCGACGAAGGGCGGAGAATGAGGGCTGCTCTTCGAAGACGCTGCGCAAAGACACCGTGGAGATGCATCGAGCGGACCTGCCTGCCCCCGGACCTCCAAGCCGAGCCACGCTAAGCCCCAGGATCTTCCGGAGAGCGGAGAGCCGGAACCGGCCGCTTGCAGTGTGCCTATTGGCTCCGTCTTCGGGGCCGATTCCGAAATCATGCCAGCAGGTTGGGAGCCAATCAGCCCTGAATGGGGTTCAGGAGGTCGCGAGTTCGAATCTCGCCGGCCCGGCCAATCAAATCAGATGGTTGCGGAATCTCGTCTTCCCGCCCAAATTAGGCTGGCAAGCACCCGGCAAGCAGTCGGCGCGCGCCTTTCCATTGCAGCTGCTCCAGCCTCCTCCGTGAACGCTCGCGACACGACCCCAAGACTGCCGGAGCTCGACCTCCGACACCCGGTTTAGAAACGTACCGCCGGAGGACGAAACGACGGAGGATTGGCCACTTGCATCCGGCCAGGAGCGGCAATCTCGGGCCCGAAACGGGCACACTCTCCACGCGCTTCCCCGGCCGTGGAGGAGCACACGGCCGACGTGGGTAAGTACGCGCGAGAACTGGACCCCGGGAGGGACTCGAACCCCCGACCCCCAGGTTCGAAGAATCCCAAGCGCCGGAAGCGCGGCGAGGAGAAAGCCTGAAGGGGCCCGTATCGGCGGGTCCTTGGCTCTGAGCTGCATGGCCCGGGCGTGGGTGCGGCGGCAGGTGCACCGGTGGCCGCCAGAGGCCGCGCGAGCACATCGGCGAAGCCCCGAGACTCGCTCGGCATGAAGCGGCCGTAGGTGTCGAGGAGCACCGTGGCCGTCGTCCAGCCGCCCTGCTCCTCGACCCACTTGAGTGGCGTCCCCTTCGG
>CAMYOO010000295.1 GCA_947260035.1 uncultured delta proteobacterium | reverse complement strand
ACGTGCTTCGGCTGGATTGGCACGGGGCCTACCCGAACCTCGCCCGCTGGCTGGACGAGATTGCGCAACGGCCGTCCCTGGCGGCGACCGCGCCGCCGTCGGGTCGTTGACGGCGTGCCGGAGGTGACAGTACGCGACTCCCCGAAAGGCGGGCTGGGCTTGTTCACATGCGCAGAGCTGGCCGAGGGAGAAGTGGTGCGCGACTTCGTGCTCGGCCGCGAGGTCACGCGGGACGAGCCTCTCCGCCCCGAGCTGGGCGAGCTTCCCGAGCACTGTCCGCTGATCGACGGGCGCTTCTACCGGGTGGGCCCTCCCGAGCGCCACCTGAACCACTGCTGCGATCCAAACTGCTACCTGCGCTTCGGTCCGGAGCGGATCGCAGTGGTCGCCCGCCGCGGCATCGCAGCGAACGCCGAGCTGACGCTGGACTACCTGATCAACAACGCGGGAGGGGACAGCTGGCCCTGCCACTGCGGCGCCGTTCGCTGCCGAGGCGAGACGGGGCGCAGCTTCTTCACGCTGCCGCCGGAGATCCAGCGAGAGTATCGGCCGCTGCTCGCAGCGTGGTTCGTCCAGCGCTACCAGCGCGAGCTGAGCGACCTCTGGGGCCGGGCGGATGGCTGATTCCCCCGGCGCGCTGCCGCTGAAGCTCGCCTGCGGCGGCGCGATCGCCGGCTCGGTCGGCGACCTGCTCATGCTCTGGGTCGCCAACGCGCAGCGGCCGGAGCTGGCCCTCCCGGCGCCGGGACCACTGGTGCTGTGGACCGGAGGCCTGCTCGGGGTGCTGGGCATTCCGCTCTACGCCGCCGGGTACCGCACGGTCTCGCAAGCGGCCCGTGCGGCGCCGCGGGGCATCTCGCGCTTGATCTTCCTGGCCGGCGCAGGCGCCGCAGGACTGGGCGCGCTGATCCACGGGCTCACCGCGGCGCTGATCCACACGGACCTGCGCGCCGAGACACCCGGCCGGCCTCCCCTGGACGCGCTGGCGGGCTGGGGCCCGGGCCTCATCGCATTGTGGGCGATTGCCACGCTCCTCGTGCTGGCGGCCTCGGCCGGTGTGCTTCGCGCGAGCTTCAGCCAGGACGCCCTGCCCCGCCGCTGCGGCTGGCTCAACCCGGCCTTCGCGACCCTGGCTCTTGCCGCGGCCGGCGCCGGCAGCGAGCTGGGGCGAGCCTTCCTGGTACCCGCCGCACCGAACCTGGCGCACCTCCTCTTCTTCGGAGCCGCGCTGTCGACGCTGCGCGGCCCGGCTCCGGCGCCAGCGGCCCGGCAGCGGTAGCCTACAGGGGCGCTGATGGGCGCAGAGGAGGACATCATGGATTGTGCTCGCGAAGGCTGTAGCTGCGCGGTGGGCGACAACCGCTTCGAACAGGGCGGCGCCGTCTACTGCTGTGAGAAGTGCGCAACGGTCTGCACGGACGGCGACTGCCGCTGCACGTCGTCGGACTGCCAGACGGGCTAGCGCCGGTCGCGGCCGGGAGGTTCCATGCCGGACGCCGAGAACCCGCCGCCCCAGGATCACGCGAACGTCCTGGTGATGCCGCCCCTGCTCTACTTCGGGGCACTCGTCTTCGGCATCGCCGCGCAATGGATCGCACCGCTGCATTTGCCGGTCCCGGCGGATCTTCGTTGGGGCATGGGCGCGGCACTCCTGGCGGGAGGGATCGCCGTGGCCCTGGGCTTCGCGCGCGCCTTCGAGCGCAGCGGCCAGGACAGGAACCCCAACACCCCATCGCCCTCGGTCATCAACGACGGCCTCTACGGCTACTCGCGCAATCCGGCCTACGTATCGCTGACCGCCATCCTGCTGGGGCTGGGTCTGCTGCTGAACAACGCCTGGCTCCTGCTCGTCGCCATTCCGGTGGTCCTGGTCATGAACTACGGCGTGATCCACCGCGAAGAGGCCTACCTGGAGCGCACCTTCGGCGACGAATACGTGCGCTACAAGGCCGGCGTGCGCCGCTGGCTCTAGGCGAAGCCCGAGATGACGCCCACCCCCGACCCGGTTCCCGGCTCCTGCCTGTGCGGCGCGATCCGCTTCCAGGCGACGCTGCCGACCCTGTGGTGCGCTCACTGCCACTGCGACATGTGCCGGCGCAGCCACGGGGCGGGCTTCGTCACCTGGTTCGGGATTCCGCTGCCCCAGCTGCAGATCCGGGAGGGCGCCGACGTGCTGATGCGGCACCACTCTTCGGACCACGCCACGCGCTCGTTCTGCGGCCGCTGCGGAAGCTCGCTCTTCTTCGAGACCACGAAGCACCCGCAGAAGATCGACGTGGTCCTGGCCAACATGGAAGGCCCCATCGATCGCGAGCCCGGAGTCCACGTCCACTTCGACGACCGCGTGGAGTGGGTGGACGTGCACGACTCCCTGCCCCGGCTGGGCGGCCCCAGCGGCATGGAGCCGCTGGATCCGTGATACCGTCTGGAACCCCACGAACCACAGGAGCCGAACGATGAACGTCGAAGGTGGATGCTACTGCGGAAACGTCCGTTACAAGGTCGAGGGCGAGCCGCTCTTCAAGGGCCAGTGCTACTGCCGCGAGTGCCAGTTCATCTCGGGCGGCGGCCCCAACCTGGTGCTGGGCATGCCCGAGACGGGCTTCGCCTACACCAAGGGCGCGCCGAAGCCGTTCCAGCGCGGCGACCTGGAGAACCCGGTCACCCGCGAGTTCTGCGGCGACTGCGGAACCCCCCTGCTCAGCAAGGCGCCGACCATGCCGGGCGCCGTGATGCTGAAGGTGGGGAGCCTGGACGACCCCGCCGTCTTCGGCGGCGCGCAGATGGCGATCTACACCTGCGACAAGCACGGCTTCCACCAGCTTCCCGAGGGAGTGCCGGCCTTCGAGCGGCTGCCCGGGTAGGACCGGCCAGGACAGGTTGGGCCCGGGCGAGCGCCACCTGCGGAGACGGCTCGCCATCGCCGCGCTGCTTGTCGGGCTTCCGGCCTGCGCCTCCTTCTCGGAGCGACCGGATGCGCTGCTCGATGCGTGGGTCGGCCGATCCGCGAGCGAACTGCGAGAGGCCTGGGGCCTTCCATCCGACAGCTACCCCGCACCGGACTGGCAGTTCCACGTCTACCGCTCGTCCTTTCCGCGGAGCTGGGGGTGGCTCAACGCGGGGGCGCTGTCGTGCGAGATCACCTTCGGCCTCTACCGCGGCCGCGTCAGCCTGACCCACTGGTCCGGCGAGGCCTGGATCTGCACGCGCATGGCCCGGGAACGCGAAGCTCACTAGGCCCGGAACGCACTGGAGGCGCCGCCCTCCCCGTTGGCCGGGTACTGGGGATCGCTCTCGCGCGGGGGCAGGGAAACCGAAAAGCCGCAAGGACCTGGCGGTGGGCCCTCCTGGATTCGAACCGCTGGGCCTAGCGCACGCCGGGGTCTAGAAGCAGACTCGGACCGTGATCGCACCCCACCCGCGCTGGGCCCGGAGCTTCGAGTGGCGGGGGGTGGAGCGTCTACCGCTGCCGGCCTGGGTCGTGGGAGTGCTCCTGACCGCGGCGATGATCGCCGTCTACGCAGTGCTCGAGTGGACCGTGGGGCCCATCGGCCCTCGGACCCACCCGGGTTTCGGCGGGTTCACGGAGAGCCAGCTTGGATTCGCCCTCTCCTCTGCCGTCGCGGGCTATGCCCTTGCCGCCGGCGCCGCCATCGCGGCGGGAAACGCCGAGGATCTCGCGGAACTGCGTCTCAGCGGCGCGGTCTCGGGCCTCGACGAGCCCACCTTGCGCGGCGGGCGCATCGCGGGGGTCATCGGTCTGCTCGGAGGCGTCGGGTTCATGGGCTCCGTGGACGACGAGGTCCTGGGCATCGTCTCGGGGCAGACGTTCAGCTTGGACGGGGCGCTCTCGATCGTAGTGGTCTCCCTCGCCTTCTGGCTCGCCTTTCGGGCCGCATGGTTCACCCTGGCGGAGCTCACCATCGTGGCGCGTGCGGTGAGCTCGACCGGCGACCTCGACCCGCTGGAGACGCAACGCCTCGATCCCTTGGGCTACATGGCGCTGCGCGCGGCCCTGCTCTGGGCAGGGGCTGCAGCCCTGACCTCCCTGTCCTTCGCCATCACCTCGGGGAGTCTGGCCGAGCTGCTCGCCACGCTCCTGCTCGTCGCGGTTGCCGTCGGCTCCTTCCTGATCCCCGTACGGGGCGTTCATTCCAGCCTGCGCGCTGCGAAGCA
>CAMYOO010000294.1 GCA_947260035.1 uncultured delta proteobacterium | reverse complement strand
GCAGGTGGCGGACGGTGCGCAGGACGGTTCCGGGAGCGGGGCTCAACTTCGCTCCCGCTCCCGCGCGGCGACGGCCCGGGCATAGACCTCGCGTCGCGCAGCGCCGGTGTCGGCCGCCACCTGGGCGGCGATCTCGCGAGACGTGCGTCCCTCGCGCACGCCGGCGACGATGCGTGCCTCGACGTCCGCATCGTCCAGGGGCTCGGCCTCGGCGCCGCCGATCACCACGGTCACCTCGCCGCGGGCGCCACCCTCGAAACGGGTCGCCAGCTCCGAGAGCGTGCCGCGCACCGCCTCTTCGTGGAGCTTGGTCAGCTCCCGCGCCACGCAGCCCCGCCGGGGTCCCAGGATCTCGGCGGCCTCGGCCAGCGTGCGCGCCAGGCGCCGGGGCGACTCGAACAGCACCAGGGTCTCGGCCCGCCCGGACCAGGCCTGGAAGAATGCACGGCGTGCGCCTGCCCGACGCGGCGGAAAGCCCAGCACCGCGCAGGGCAGGACCGGCAGCCCGGACAGGGTCAAGGCCGCCAGGGCCGCGGAAGCGCCCGGCACCACCGTCACCTCGTGCCCGTCGTCCAGCGCCGCCGCCAGCAGGCGCTCGCCGGGGTCGGAGAGCAGCGGCGTTCCGGCATCGGAGACCAGGGCCACGGCGCCGCCCCCGGCAAGCACGTCCAGCGCCTGCGTCGTGCGGGCGGCCTCGTTGTGGGCGTGGAGCGAGCGAGGCCGCGCGTCCACGGCGTGGCGCTCCAGCAGGACCCGCGTGCGCCGGGTGTCCTCGGCCAGCACCAGCTCGGCCTCGCCGAGAACCCGCAACGCGCGCAGCGTTATGTCCTCGAGGTTGCCGATCGGCGTCGCCACGAGGTACAGGGTGCCCACGCGGAGGGAGGGTACTACAGTCGCGGAACCCCGCGGTCCCGCGGAGTCTTCCCGTGAAGCATGACGACCGGCGCGCCCTGGGCGCCGAGGGCGAGGCGCGCGCCGCCGCGCATCTGGAGCGACAGGGCTACCGGATCCTGGCGCGCAACGCGCGCGCCGACTCCGTGGAGATCGACCTGATCGCTGCGCGGGGCGGCACCCTGGTTTTCGTAGAAGTGAAGACGCGGCGCGGACGCCGCCAGGGAGCGCCCGAGCAGGCGGTGGACGCGCGCAAGCGCGCGCGCCTGGTGCGGGGCGCGGCGGCCTGGCTGCACGCCAACCGGCGGCGCGCCCGCCGGGTTCGCTTCGACGTGGTGAGCTGCGAGCGGGATGCCGACGGCGCCTGGCTCGTGCGCCACTGGGAGGGCGCCTTCGACGCCGGCGGCTGAGCCCCGCCGCCTACTCCTTGGTCTCGGCTTCCTCGGGCGCCGCTTCCTCGAGAGTCGTCTCTTCTGCGCTGGCCTCGGACGCGGCCTGCGGCTCCTCGGCGGCCTCGGGCTCGGCGGCGAGCGGCTCCTCCGGAGCCTCCTCCTCCAGCACGGGCGCTGCCAGCGCGGACAGATCCCGCAGCTTGGAGCGCAGCCGCGCCTTCTTGCCGCGCAGCTCGCGCAGGAAGTAGAGACGCGAGCGGCGCACGTGGCCACGGCTCTTGATCTCGATCTTCTGCACCACCGGCGACTCCACCGGGAAGATGCGCTCGACGCCGACGCCGTAGGAGACCTTGCGCACGCTGAAGGTGCCCGAGGCGCCCCCGCCTCGGCGGCGGATCACCACTCCCTCGAAGACCTGGATTCGTTCCTTCTCGCCTTCGCGAATCTTCACGTGCACGCGGACGGTGTCGCCCGGGCGGAAGGGCGGCAGGTCCCGCCGCATCGACTCGCGCTCCAGCGCCTCTAGATGGTTCCCGTTCATCGCTCCTGGCCTCCTCGCGCGCCGGAATCCAGGTCCGGTCGGCGCTGCTGCGTTCGTTTCCGGGCCTGCTCGGCCCTCCAGCGATCGACGGCTGCGTGATCTCCCGACCGCAGCACCTCCGGCACCTCGCGATCCCGGAAGATCGCCGGCCGCGTGTACTGCGGTCCCTCCAACAGTCCCTCGCGGAAGGAGTCGGTCTCGGCGGAGGCCGGATTCCCCAGCACTCCCGGCAAGAGCCGCGCGATCCCTTCGATGAGCACCATGGCCGGCACCTCACCTCCGGAAAGCACGTAGTCGCCGATCGAAACCTCCTCGTCCACCGCGAGCTCGATCGCTCGCTGATCCACTCCTTCGTAACGGCCGCAGACGAGCACCAGGTGCTCCGTCTGCGCAAGATCTTCCAGCGCCCGCTGATCCAGTCGCCGCCCCTGGGGCGAGAGCAACACCACCCGGGCCCTGCGCTCCGGCTGCTTGGCTCCGGCGACCGCCTCGACCGCCTCCACCAGGGGTTCGGGCTTCATCACCATGCCGGGTCCGCCGCCGTACGGCGCGTCGTCCACGGTGCGGTGCCGATCCCGGGTCCAGGCCCGCAGGTCGTGCACCGCCACCTCGATCGCTCCCTTCTCGGCGGCGATGCCCACCATCGCCGCGTCCAGGAACGGTCCGAAGAGGTCCGGGAAGATCGTGATCACGTCCACCCGGATTCCCGCCGAGACCGCCATCCCTACACCGGGTCGAGGAGACCGGGAATCACCTCGATCACGATGCGGCGCCCGTCGCTGTCCACCTCCTTCAAGAGATCGTCCGCCGTGGGCACCAGCCGCCGGAGGCCGTCCGTGCCCTCGATCACCAGGACGTCGTGCGCCCCGGTCTCCCAGATCTCGGTAACCGTCCCCAGCGGCTCGCCGTGCGTGTCCTCGACACGACAGCCGACCAGCTCGAACCAGTAGTGCTCGCCCTCGGGCAGGGTCGGCAGGGCCTGCGCCTCCGCCGTCAGGTAGCCGCCGCGCAACGCCTCCGCGGCGTCGCGATCGGCCACGCCCTCCAGGCGCAGCAGCAGCTCACCCGGCCGGCCCGTGCGCGCGCCACTCAACCGGACCGGACGGCCGCCAACGCCTTCCGGGTCGGAGCCCAGCCACAGCGCGGTCGCGTCCAGCAGGTGCTCGGGGCCGTCGCCCAGCCAGCGCACGCGCACCTCGCCCTTGAGGGCGTGGGCGCCTACCACGCGGCCCAGGACGACGCGTTGCGGCGCCTGGTTCCGCGGAGCGTCGATCGTGGGCGCCCCCAGCACGGGGCACCTAGTCGACGATCTCGAGCCGCGCGTCCGCGCCGGCCCGCGAGGCGGCCAGGACGGCGCGCATGGCCTTCGCCACGCGGCCCTGTCGCCCGATCACCCGACCCCGGTCTTCTTCCGCGGTCTCCAGCTCGAGGACGCGGCCCCCGTCCACTTCCACCACCCGGATCTGGTCGGGCTGGGTGACGATGGCCTTGGCCAGGAACTCGACCAGCTCGGCAGCGCTGCGCTCGGCCATCAGGAAGCCTCCGGCGCTGCGGCGGCCGCTTGCTTGCGAGCGCGGTTGACCAGGGAAGAGACGGTGTCCGAAAGACGCGCGCCCTGCCCGACCCAATGATCCACGCGATCGAGCTGAAGCTTGATCACGCCGGGATCGATCTTGGGGTCGTACGTGCCCAGGAACTCCAGAGCGCGGCCGTCCCGCTGGCGGCGCTGGTCGATCGCCACGATGCGATAGAAGGGGCGCTTCTTGGCGCCCGCGCGCTGCAGACGAATCTTCAACATTTCGAGGAGCTCCTGCGAGGGGCCCGCGACAGGGCCCGGAAGCGGTCGGGAAACCTAGGGAAGTCCCCTTCCGGGGTCAACCTCGAAGAGCGCCGACTTCAGAGCCAGGAGCCTTGGGTCGATGGATATCTCCGACTCCCTGGGGGGCTTGTGTGATACTCCCCCGCCTTCCAGGCCCAAGGAACCCGTGCCGCCCAGCCGAATCCGCGTCATCGCCTGGAATATCGTCAGCAACTGGACGGGCTTTGCGATGAACGTGGCCGTCACGCTCCTGCTCACCCCCTACGTGGCTGGGGGCGGGCCAGAACGTCAATGTCGGACTCTTCACAATACCCTTGACCGGGGACCGTTTCACGTGTCCGCGGGCGCGGGTGTCCGGGGACCAGACGGACCCCGACGAGTCGAGCAACGGGGCTATCGACTGCACGGCGGTTGGGCCCGACCCGGGAGATGAGGCCGGGGATGGCGTGCCGAACGGGGACGACAACTGCATCCACGTGGCGAACGCCGACCAGACCCCGAGCGACGACGATCCCGACGTTGGCCGCCCCTGCCTGTGCGGCGAC
>CAMYOO010000293.1 GCA_947260035.1 uncultured delta proteobacterium | reverse complement strand
TGTCGCCGTCGGGGCCCATGCTGTAGAGGTCGTAGTCGCTGTTCAGGGGATGCAGCGACTTGTCCTTGCGGGGCGTCACCTTGTCCGGCCCGGTGAGAGCCTCGCCGGCGATTCGCTGATAGCGGTAGGGGTTGCCCCAAGGATCGTCTCGATCGCCCGCGCCGACAGCGTCGAGCGAGGGAGGGAAGGTCTCATACTCCAGCTCGAAGCCGCCGATCTCGTCCTCGAGCCAGCGGATGTCCAGGATCGTGGTCTTCGCGCGCGTGCGCTCCAGGTGCGCCTGGTAGGCGGGACCGGCAATCGCAGCGAGCACGGCGACGATGCCGAGCACGATCGCCACTTCGAGAAGCGTGAAGGCCCCACGGCGCTGCACACGCCGCACGGGCCGTGCGTGATCCGGGGGGATCGAGCTGCCCATGACCTACAGCATCGGCTGATCGCCGGGGCGTGGTGAGGTGAAAGAACCGGAAGGTTCCGCCGCGCTGCCGGTGGGTTGCCGGTTCGTTGCGTACTCCCGAAAGGCCAGGCGCTCCTTGGAGCTGACGCGGTTGGAGCGGCCTCTGCCGGAAGCCGCCTCTGCCGCGCCAAGCCAGGTTGCGCTCGCGGTCTACCCGCCCTGACTTTCCGTCATCTCCTGGAAGCGACGTCCGGCGTAGCGGGCCGCCACCAGCCACAGGCCGATCACCGCTACCGTGAAGAGCGAGAGCCAGCGCACGCTGGAGAAGTCGCCGAACCAGGCGCTCACCCCCAGGCTAACGGCCACGGCCACCGCCTTGGCGAAGCGCTGCACGAACATGTCGATGAAGGCCTTGGCCTTGTACTTCTCGTCCTTGGTGGTCGGGACGTAGAGCGCCTCCTTGGCGGACTGGTTGATCGAGTAGCTGAAGGCGTTGTCGGCCGTGTTGAGGAAGCTGCCGACCCAGAGGATCGGCATCGCCAGGAAGACGCCGGAGCCGCCCAGCGCGGCGAGAGGAAGCACCAGGAGCGCCACACCCACTCCGAAGCGAGTCATCACGAAGCTGGTGAAGAGAAGCTGCACCACCAGCGCCACGGAGTTGGTGAGCGCGTACATGGTGGCGAACTGGCGCCCGATGGCGTCGCCTTCCAGGTAGTGGACGATGGTGGACGTGAACTGGAAGTCCATGACCGTGGAGACGATCTCGTACAGCCCCACGATGGCTACGATCGAGAGCAGATACGGCGAGCGGAAGACCAGGCGCGCGCCCTCCAAGGCCGGGTTGCCACCGACCGCGGGCTCGTTGGGGGCCGGCTCGGCCTCGGGCGGCGGGTCGCGATCCACCAGTCGCCCGGCGGCGAAGGCCACGACGATGATCACCAGGCCCACCCCGAAGCAGATCCACATCCAGGCACCGGTATCGACCTGGTCGATCAGGGTACGAACGAACATGGAGCCGAACGCACCACCGGCGACCCCGCCCAGGCCTACGAGCCCGTAGATCCGCTTCGCCTTGTCGGAGGTGACGCTGTCGTTCAAGAAGGCGAAGAAGGTGGCCACCATCAGGGTGCTGAACGCATCGCCGAAAAGGTAGAAGCTCCAGACCGTGGCCTCTCCGGCCCGGTCGAGCACGAAGCTGTAGGCCACGTACGCGGCGAGGAAGAAGCCGCTGAAGACGAAGGTCAGCTGTTGACGGCGCAATCCCTTTGCCAGCGCCGAGAACACGACGACGGCCGCGTAGGCCACCACCATGTTCATCACCTTGGCAATCAGCTCCGCCTGGGGTCCGTCGAGGGCCGGCCCCAGCCAGTCGAAGGTGCGGCCCTCGTAGAACCCGATGAACACCGTCTTCTTGATCGGCTTCAGGATCCAGAAGGTGGTGATGACCAGGAAGAAGTACACGAACATGAGCAGCGCCAGCGGCAGCTCGACGCGCGAGATGTCGAATACGGCGCGTAGGGGGTTGCGGCGGGCGGGGGCGTCGGCGGGCATCGGACCTCGGTGGGGCCGTGGGCGGCCCGGACGGCGGGCATTATAACAGGCCGGCGGCCCGGCTCTCCGCGGGGACCCACCCCGGCCGGCGCGTGCGCCACCCCCACTCGAGCGCCCTGCAGCGCGCAGTCAAGCAGGCCGCCCTGCGCGCCCGACCAACCCCCTCGCCAAACCCGCGCATCAAGGGCAGAATCGACACGAACCGCGCAAACTAAACCCAGACCAGCACTGCAGCGGGCCACGCGATTCCTGCATCATCTGCAGCCCCGCCGCAACAACCCATCATGAGTCAGGCGGCGGCAGGTGAGCAGGTCGATACACGACCGCGTGCTTCGCGAGGTCGAAGGGCTGCACGAGTTCTTCGTGCGTTGGTTCACGGGCGCGCTCTCCGAAGACGCATTTGCATCGGATTTCTCGAGACGCTTCTCCGCGGACCTGGTTTTCATCCCACCCGCCGGCACGCTACTCGGCCTGGCGGATCTTTCGTCTTCGGTCCGGTCAGGTTGTGCATCGAACCCGAGGTTCCGCGTTCAGATTCGCAGAGTTCAGGTGCATCGTGAGTTCGACGGAACTGTCCTCGCTACCTACGAGGAGTGGCAGCGCAACGCACTCGCATCCAGGCCCGCCGACAACGGTCGGCTCGCTACGGTGCTCTTCTCGTCCGCCGAGCCGCTGCAATGGCTTCACATCCACGAGACCTGGCTTCCCCAAGGAGTCATGACAGAGGGACCGTACGACTTCTAGATGGGCCGCCGCCTGACAAGGCTCTGCAGCGGACGCGGCTCAGCGCGTTCCAATCGAGGTCTGGTAGCCTTCTGGCATCAACCTTGGGTGCCTCGGCAACGGGCGGCGGCCTGTGCCACCAGGCTGAGCGCCCGGTCCGTTGGGCGGCCAATCTCCGCGTGTCGATGCTCTTTCGCATCCTGGCAGACCTCGTTCTGATCACCCATCTGGGGTTCGTAGCGTTTGCCATCTTTGGCGGCCTGCTCGCCTTGCGCTGGAGGCGGATCGCCTGGTTCCACCTTCCGACCGTGGCCTGGGGAGTCATCGTCGAGCTCACGGGATGGGTCTGCCCTCTCACTCCTCTCGAGAATTGGTTCCGTGAGGCCGGGGGCAGCGCTCCGTATTCGGGCGACTTCATCGCGCATTACATCACTCCGGTGCTCTACTCCACAACGCTCACGCGGGAAGACCAGCTCCTCTACGGGCTGGGCCTGCTTGTCATCAACGCCGCCATCTATGGACTTGTTCTCTACCGCTCCCGTTGACCGCGCGCTGGCCGTCCAACAGGCGCTTGCAGCTGCCGGACGCACTTCGGACGATCCCGGACCGTGGTACGCTTGGCGGCGTGATCCAGGCGCCTCAGCGCGGCTGCGGGGCCGCCTCCGCAGCTGAAGCGCCACACCGTTGGGCGGCACAGCCGTGATCGCGTGTCCAGGGAAGTAGCGATAGCAGCAGGGGCAGTCGCTGCCTCGAGTGTGCTGCTCATCGCGGTGGCCCTGGCTGGCTGGCCCGGAGCTCCGCACGCGTGCGTGGCCCAGGGCGACTGCTACTGCGAAGCGATACGACCTGGTGCCGTTGCCCAGCCTGCAAACACCTGGTCACTCATCGGATTCGTGCTTGCGGGTTTGTGGATCGCGCGGCGCGCTCATCGCGACCAGACCCAGCCCCCTCCGTGCTTCCTTCGCAACCGGCTGTATCCCACACTCTATGCCACAGCGGTCGCCTTGATGGGACCCGGTGCCGCCTTCTATCACGCGTCGCTGACTGACTGGGGAGGCGCCCTGGACATCCTGTCCATGCTGTTCTGGATCTGTTTTCTCCTCTACTACAATCTTCGAACGCTCTACAGGTGGACGGATCGCGGGTTCCTTGGCGCGTATCTCGCCACGATCGCGTTGGCAATCCTGTCGCGCATCTTCTTTGCCTCCAGTGGGTTGCCGGTGTTTGCCGCTCTCCACACGGCGTGGATTGGAACGGAAGTCCTCGTTGGAGCGCGCTTGGGCCGTCTTGGGATAAGGCGCCAGTTGAAGCGGCAGCGTCGCTATCTCTGGGGATATGTAGGGATCAATCTCCTCGCGCTTGCCATCTGGTCGCAGAGCCACGAGGGCGGCCTACTTTGTCAGCCAACCTCGATCCTCCAAGGCCACGCTCTCTGGCACGTTCTCAATGCCATCGCTGCAGCTCTTCTGTATCCCTACCTCCGCTCGGAGGAGGTGGTCCGCGAGTCTGGCCCTGACAAGCGCTGCAACTGACCGGCCACAG
>CAMYOO010000292.1 GCA_947260035.1 uncultured delta proteobacterium | reverse complement strand
GCCCACAAGCCCTGACCGGACGGCGAGCACTTCAGCGCCTGTGGCCCGCAAGCGCCGCCCTCGAACCCTGGCCATGCGCCGGAGCTCGCGGCGGCGCGCGCAGTGAGCCGAAGGCGAGCGGAGGGGCTCGGCCGCCTAAGAATGGCCGTGGACCTGTAGATTCACGGAGTGCACCAGAGGCCTCCCCGCCAGCCCCGCCAGCAGGTTTTCGACGGCCAGATCGGCCATGCGGGTGCGCGTGGCCACGCTGGCGCTGCCCAGGTGAGGCAGCAGCGTGACATTGTCCAGTTCGAGCAGCGGACTCGACGGCGCCAGCGGCTCGGCGGCATACACGTCCAGGGCCGCGCCGCCGATCGCGCCCGAGCGCAGGGCTTCGACCAGGGCCGCCTCGTCCACCACCTCGCCGCGCGCCGTGTTGACCAGCAGCACCGTCGGCTTCATCGCGGCCAGGGCTGCGGCATCGATCAGATGCCGCGTCTCCGGGGCCAACGCCACGTGGAGGCTGACGAAGTCCGACTCGCGCAGCAGAAGATCGAGGTCGACCTGCTGGATGCCCTGCGCCCCGGCCTCGGGCTTCGAACGCCGCGACCAGCCGAGGATCCGCATCCCGAATCCCGCGGCCCGCCGGGCTACGGCCAGGCCGATCGCGCCGAGCCCCACGATGCCCAGTGTGGCGCCGTGCAGGTCGCGGCCCAGGAACGAGTCCGGCTCCCAGCGCAGCGCCTCCGTCCAGCGGCCGTCCCGAAGCCACCGCTCGGCCTCGCCCAGCCGCCTCGCCCCTGCCAGCAGCAGCGCGAAGGCCAGGTCGGCAGTGGTCTCGGTCAAGACCCCGGGGGTATGGCCAACAGGGATGCCGCGCGCCGCGGCAGCCGCCAGATCGATGTGGTCCACCCCCACCGAGCAGCTCGAGATGACGCGCAGGCGTGGACAGGACCGGATCAGGCCCTCGTCCACGCGGTCGGTGAGCCCGCGACCCGCTCGAGACCCGCCCCGGGCAGGCTCCGAGTGGCATAGACCCGCGGGCGTTCGGCCATGCCGCAGCATGGCACGAATCGAAATCTGCGCCTGCGGGGTCGAACCCCCCGGGGTTATGCTTGACCCCGGGACCACACCCAAATAGGCTGCGGAGTTGCCGCCCGCGGGGCGGCATTCTTTACGCCAGGGAGAGTGCCAGCGACCCGGCCTTCCGGGTCACCTTAGTCGTTGCATTGGATGCGCCCACAGCCCCTCGACGCCGGACGTGTGCCGGCGGCCTCGTGGCGCGTGGAAGAGGACGGAATCGATGAGCGAGCATCTGCCCAGCCACCACGTTCGCGAGACCACGACGCTGCAGTTCGCGCGCTGGATCGTCCGGCACCGCTTCTGGGTGGCCTCCTTCTTGATCGCGGCGACCGCGTTCTTCCTCTACCCGACCATCAACGCGGTCACGACCGGCCTCGGGTTGCCGTTGCCGGGCCCGCAAGTCCGGCTCGACGCGAGCGAACGCTCGCTGTGGCCCGAGCACCCGTTCATCGCGGCTCAGGACAAGTTCGCGTCCGAGTTCGGCACCTCGGCGCTGGTCGTGATCGCCGTCGTCGTGAAGGACGGAACGATCTTCACGCCCGAGGTCCTGCAGAAGATCGACGACATCACGGGGCGCCTGGACGGCAAGGGCTTCGACAGCCAGACCGAGGCGCGCGACGAGATGCGTTACGCGCTGGAAGAGGAAGGCCTCGCACCGGAAGAGATCAACAAGCGCCTCGATCGCATCTACCCGCCCTACCCGGTCAACCACTACCAGATCCAGTCCATCGCTCACGGCTCCACGCGCGTGATCCAGATCGAGCCCGACGGCTCGATCACCTCCGACCTGCTGATGACGGAGACGCCGCAGACCCAGGCCCAGGCCAACGAGCTTCGCGAGCTGGTGCGACAGAACCCGCCCTTCATCTTCGGCCGCCTGGTCTCCCGCGACGAGAAGGGCGCGCTGATTGCGGCCGGCTTCATCTCCGACCGCCTCTCCAGCCGCGAGGTCTACCAGGCCGTCTTCGATCACGTGATGCAGATCAAGGCGGACGTCGAGGAGCCCGCCTGCAACCCGGCCCAGTCCGGCAACGCCGTGACCCGCATGGCCGGCAGCCTGGGCAATTCCCTGAAGCGACTGGTGGTGGGCTCGTCGTCCGCGCGCCACTTCCCCGAAGGCTGCAGCCTCAAGCTGTACGTCTCGGGCGGCCCGGTGCACGTGGGCTGGCTGCTGAAGCACGCCTTCGAGATCGGGCTCTTCGTCACCTTGACCGTACTGGTGACGTTCCTGCTGTTGCTGATCTACTTCCGGCGCCTGCACGGCGTGCTGATCCCCTTCATCGCCGCCATCGCGACGGCGATCTGGGGCCTGGGCTTCACCGGCTGGATGGGCATCACATTCGACCCGTTGGTGCTCGTCATCCCAATGATCATCACCGCCCGGGCGGTTTCGCATACGGTCCAGATGGCCGAACGCTTCTTCGAGGACTACGAGATCATCCTCGAACAGATGGACGGCGACGAGGAGCGCGCCAAGATCGAGGCGGCCACCGTCGCCATGGCGGAGCTGATCGTCCCAGGAACCCTGGGCATCGTCACCGACTTCCTGGGGTTGCTGGTCATCCTGATCACCACGATCCCGCAGATGCGCGACCTGGCGTTCTTCGGGGCTTTCTGGGTGCTCACGATCCTCTTCACGGTCGAGATCCTGCACCCCATCATGATCTGCTACCTGCCGCCGCCCCACGAGCCGGAGCACTACACCCCGGCCTTCATGGTGCGGGTCCTCACGAGCCTCGGGAACTTCGTCACCAACTCGGTCGGCAAGTACGTGGTAGCCGGCATCGCGCTGATCCTGCTGAGCGGTTCGCTCTACATCGTGTTCACCCGCTCCACCATCGGCGAGTCGAATCC
Source organism: uncultured delta proteobacterium (assembly GCA_947260035.1). Taxonomy (GTDB): domain Bacteria; phylum Myxococcota_A; class UBA9160; order UBA9160; family JAFDET01; genus JAFDET01. The sequence goes on along the minus strand of CAMYOO010000292.1, from coordinate 6,351 downwards.
AGGCTCATTCCTCTTATGGCCGGATCACCAATTCAACATCGCCACCGCCGAGATCGCCGATCGCTTCGGCGGAGTGGACTCCATGGTGGTCTACGCCAACGGCGACCGGAAGAACGCCACCGCCGACGCGGACCCGGTGAACAAGATGGAGGAGTTCGAGCGCTTCATGTTCGTGAACACGAACCTGGGCGCCTCGGTCTCGCTGGTGCCGTTCATCCGCGGATCGTGGCAGATGAACCACTACGGCGACCCCAAGTGGCACTTCGTGCCTGGCGACTCCGCCACCGTGCGCGGAATCATCTTCAACCTGCAGACCAATGGACCGCCGGGCTTCCTGCGGCCCTTCATGACCGACGATGGGAAGGACGGCAACATCGCGTTCTTCTATCCCGATCACAAGGGAGACACGATCCGCAAGGCGGTGGTCGCGGCCCAGTACTTCATCGAAGAGAACCCGATCGGAGAGGTTTCGGTGCGCCTGGACAAGGACACGGCGCAGCGTGGGGCTCCGCTCTGGGACCCCGAGGCCCGTGCCGACGCCTTCTACTACATGCTCGGACCGCTGCTTCCGCCGCGCGATCACACCCTGGAGGTGCGCGTGCGCGAGGACGGTGGGTACGCACCGCAGACGGTGAAGGTGGCATCCGCGGACGGCACGCCGGAGTGGATCGACGAGTTCCGCGACGCGGCGGTTGCCGACTACGAGGAGACCCGGGACAACTGGCCCGAGGACCGGTATTTCCCGTGGCCCGACTCCCTGGAGGAGTGGGACGCGGGTGACGTCTCCTGGTGGTGGGAGAGCAACGAGCTGGGCCTGCGGGCCGTGGCCGTCAACACCAAGGACCTGATCGTCCACGACCTGAAGGCCGTGGACGGCGTGCCCACCTACCAGATGACCAACTCCTGGACCCGGGGCATGCAGTTCGTCATGGCCGGCGGCTCCATGGGCGTGCTGGCCGCGATCAACGACGAGGTGGAGCGCGGCCACGTGGCCAACATCTCGCTGATCCTGCTGGTCATCTACGTGCTCCAGGCCATCACCTACCGCTCGCTGTGGAGCGGCACGATCATCGTGATCCAGCTGTCCACCGCGACGATGATCTCCCTGGCCTACATGGCGCTGAAGGGCGTCGGCCTCAACGTCAACACGCTGCCGGTCCAGTCGGTCGGTGTGGGGATCGGGGTGGACTACGCCATCTACATCGTGGACCGCATCCGCCAGGAAGTGGCGGAGTGCGGCGGCGACATCGACGAAGCGGTGCGGCGCTCGATCCGCACCACGGGCATGGCGGTGACGTTCACCGCCTCGACCATCGTCGGCGGCATCTTCACCTGGGCGGCGTCGAGCCTGCGCTTCCAGGCCGAGATGGCGCAGCTCCTGGTGATCCTGATGGTGATCAACATGATCGGCGCCATCACCATCGTCCCCGCCTTCTACTCGATCATCCAGCCCAGCTTCGCGCGGGCCCTGATGACCGACGAGCAGCGCGAAGCCGCCCGGCAACGCGAGGCCAAGAAGGGCTCCTAGAACGCACGACGGGGCCGTCTTCCGTGGAAGGCGGCCCCCGGGCCGTCTTCCACGGAAGGCGGCCCCGGTCCGCGGCCCTCCCGTCTCTCAGGCGTCCCGGTTGATGCCCATCTTGGAGCAGAGCGCCGGCGTGAACGTCATGTCCACGAGCCAGGCGAAGGCCAGCATCAGCGTGGCGAGGACGCCGAACTCCACCTGATGCCGTAGGCCCGACAGGCAGAAGACCGCGAAGCCGCCACACAGGGCGGCGGTCGTGCTGGTCACCGGCCGCGCGACCGCGCGCAGCGCCGCTCGCGCCGCCTTGGACTCGTCCCCGAGCAGCGCAACCTTCTCCTTGAACCGCACCAGGATGTGGATCGTGTCGTCCACGGCGATGCCCAGCACGATGCAGGCGATGAGCGAAGTGATCACGTTGAGGGTGACGCCCGTCAGGCCCAGAACGCCGAAGTACCCCTTCGCGATACTCGCGAACCGTGACCTTCGTGGATCGCACGCTGTGCGTACCTCTGCGCGCCGAGTTCTACGATGGCGAGGGCCAGCTCACCCGCCTCCTCCAGGTGGACCCGACCCTGGTGACCCGCGAAGCGGACAGCTGGATCGCGCGCGGGCTGATCTTCCACGAGGGCGAGGACGAGACCGGCGCGAGCACCACCCTGCGCATCGACGAGGTCGAGGTGGACATCCCGCTCGCGCCCAGTCTCCTGACGGTGCCGGCGCTCTCCGGCATCGAAGGCTCCCAGTCTCCTGACGGTGCCGGCGCTCTCCGGCATCGAAGGCTAGCCGAGCCCTGGCGGACGACTCCCGCGGAGCAGATCTCGCCTTCCTGCCCGAGACACCGGGGCGCGAGCTGGAAGAAACGGCTCTCCTGCCGTGCGACTGATCCGCGTGCATCGCGAGCGGATCAATCGCTCCCGCGCAGCTCCAGGATGCGGGCGGCGTTCTCCTCGACGGCGCGGCCGGTGATCTCCACGCTGCGCCAGCCGTTGTCGCGGATCAGCCGGCGCGCGTGGCGCAGCTCCTCGACCACCACCTCGGGATCGGCGTAGGAGGCGTAAGGCGAGGCGCCCATGGCCCGGATGCGCGCACGGCGCACGTCCACCAGGGTCTGGGACGAGACCAGCAGCGCGATCACCTTGCTCCGGTCCAGGTCCAGCAGCTCGCGCGGAGGCTCGACTCCCGGCAGCAGTGGCACGTTTCCGGTCTTGAGTCCGCGCTGGGCCAGGTACATCGAGAGCGGCGTCTTCGAGGTGCGGGACACGCCGGTCAGCACGAGATCCGCGCGGAACAGCGTGTGGAGGTTGGCTCCGTCGTCGTGACGAACCGCGAACTCCACCGCCTCGATCCGCTGGAAGTACGCATCCGAGAAGCCGTGCAGCAGCCCCGGCTCGCCCAGCGGCTCGGCGTGCAGGTGATCGCCCACGCTGGCCACCAGCGGGCCCAGGACGTCCACCACCGCAACGCCCTGCTCCGCCGCGGCCTCGCGCAGCACCGCCGCGAGCCGCTTGTTGACCAGGGTGAAGACCAGCAGCGCCCCCGCCTCGGCCGCCCGCGCCACGATGCGTCGGGCCTGGGCTGCGCTGCGGGTGTCGGTGAAGGTGCGCAGACGCCAGGCCGTGCGGAACTGCGCCATGGCCGCACGCGACAGCGTCGCGGCGGTATCGCCGGTTCCGTCGGACACCACGAAGACCTCGGCCCGCTCATCCATCGGGGCTACAGTACCGCCCCATGCCCTACGACCCCAAGGCCATCGAACCCAAGTGGCAGGAAACCTGGCGCGTCGAGGGCACGTTCCGCAGCCGGATCGACCCGTCGCGGCCCAAGTTCTATGCGCTGGACATGTTCCCCTACCCGTCCGGGGAGGGGCTGCACGTGGGTCACCCCAAGGGGTACATCGCCACGGACGTGCTCTCCCGCTACAAGCGCATGCGGGGCTTCAACGTCCTGCACCCCATGGGCTGGGATGCCTTCGGGCTGCCGGCCGAGCAGTACGCCATCCGGACCGGCACCCATCCCCGGGACACCACGACCCGGAACATCGAGACCTACCGCCGCCAGCTCCAGCGCCTGGGCATGGACTACGACTGGGACCGGGAGATCGACACCACCGATCCCCGCTACGTGAAGTGGACCCAGTGGATCTTCACGCAGCTCTGCGAGCGAGGCCTGGCCTACGAAGCCGAGGTGCCGGTGAACTGGTGCCCGGAGCTGGGCACGGTGCTGGCCAACGAAGAAGTGATCGACGGCAAGAGCGAACGGGGCGGCCACCCCGTAGTGCGCATGCCCATGCGCCAGTGGATGCTCAAGATCACCGCCTACGCCGAACGGCTCCTGCAGGACCTGGACGAGGTGGACTGGCCCGAATCCATCAAGAAGATGCAGCGCGAGTGGATCGGTCGCAGCGAAGGCGCCCGGGTGCGCTTTCCGGTGGTCGGCTCCGACGCGTCCATCGAGGTCTTCACCACGCGGCCCGACACGCTCTTCGGCGCCACCTATATGGTGCTCGCGCCCGAGCATCCGCTGGTGGGCGAGATCACCACGGCAGCACAGCGCGACGCGGTGCAAGCGTACGTGGACGCGGCCGGCCGCAAGAGCGAGCGCTCGCGGATCACCGACGTGAAGACCAAGACCGGCGTCGACACCGGGGCCCGGGCCCACAACCCCGCCGGCGGAGCCGAGATCCCGATCTGGATCGCCGACTACGTGCTGGCCAGCTACGGCACCGGGGCCATCATGGCCGTGCCCGGCCACGACGAGCGCGACTGGGAGTTCGCCCGCACGTTCGACCTGACCATCGTCGAGGTGGTGAAGGGCGGAAATGTGGACGAGGCCGCGTTCGCCGAACCGGGCGAGGCGGTGAACTCGGACTTCCTGGACGGCCTGGCCACCCCGGAGGCCAAGCGCCGCATGATCGAATGGCTGGAGGCCGAGGGCCACGGCCGCGGCGAGGTCACCTACAAGCTGCGCGACTGGCTCTTCAGCCGGCAGCGCTATTGGGGCGAGCCCTTCCCGATCCTGCACCTGGAGGGCGGCGGCACCCGCGTGCTGGGCACGGACGAGCTTCCGGTGCTTCTGCCCGAAGTGGAGGACTACAAGCCCCGCGACGGCGGCCGCTCGCCGCTGGAGTCGGCGGACGAGTGGCTTCGCGTGCAGGATCCGGTCTCCGGCCAGGCCGCCACCCGCGACTTGAACACCATGCCGAACTGGGCCGGAAGCTGCTGGTACTACCTGCGCTTCTGCGATCCCGAGAACGACGAGGCCTTCTGCTCCGAGGAGGCCGAGCGCTACTGGATGCCCGTGGACCTGTACGTGGGCGGCGCCGAGCACGCGGTGCTGCACCTGCTCTACGCGCGCTTCTGGCACAAGGTGCTCTACGACGTGGGCGTGGTGCACACGAAGGAGCCCTTCCAGAAGCTCCTCAATCCGGGAATGATCCTGGGCCACGCCTGGCGTTACTGGGACGACAACGTCTCCGACGATCTCGACGTCACGCCGCGCTGCTACCCCAGCTCTGCCGTGCAGCAGGACGGCGAGAAGACCGTGGCCGTTGCCAGCGGAGACGAGGTCAAAGCACGCTGGGTACTTCGCGACGCGGTGCGCTGGCAGGACGGCACGCCCGTCCATCCCACCGACGACGACCTGGTACTCGAAGAAGTCGTCGAGAAGATGTCCAAGAGCCGGGGCAACGTGGAGAACCCGGACGAGGTCATCGACCAGTACGGGTCCGATTCGCTGCGCCTCTACGAGATGTTCATGGGCCCCCTGGAGAAGGGCGCCCCCTGGTCCACCGAAGGCATCCCCGGCGTGTACCGCTTCCTGCAGCGCGCCTGGCGCGCGGTGGCGGAGGAGCCGCTGGGCGACGAGGCCACGCCGGAACAAGAGCGCCTGCTGGCGCGGACCGTGGCCGGCGTGACCCAGGACATGGAGTCCCTGGCCTTCAACACGGCGCTCTCCAAGCTCATGGTCTTCGTGCGAGACGTGGGCTCGCCCCTGCCCCGCGCCGCCGCCGACCCCTTCGTGCGCCTGCTCGGCCCGCTGGCCCCCCACATCGCCGAGGAGCTTTGGCAGCGCCTGGGCCGCGCCGGGAGCGTCGCCCACGCCACCTGGCCGGAGGCCGACGACGCGCTGCTCGAGGAGGAGACCACCACGCTGGTGGTGCAGGTGAACGGCAAGAAGCGCGACGAGATCCAGGTGCCCTCGGACGCCGCCGAAGATGCCATCCGCCAGGCCGCCCTGGCCTCGGACAAGGTGCAGAAGCACCTGGAAGGCCGCGAGCCGCGCAAGGTCATCGTCGTGCCCGGGCGCCTGGTCAACATCGTCGGCTGATCCGTGCTTGCGTAGAGACCCGGATCCATTCCACAATCGAGGTTTGCGAGTGTCGGGGCTCCGGTCTGCTCCCACTGGCCGGCCACCTCGATGAATCCCGCACCCGACCCGCGCGGCGACCGCATCGCCACGATCTTCTTCGCCGACCTGCTCGGCTTCGAAGCCCTGGCCGCTCAGCGGGGTCCGGACGAGGCCTTCGCCATCGTCACGCGCTGCCTGCGGCGGCTGGACGAAATCGCGCGCCGCCACGGCGGCGCCGTGGACAAGTATCTGGGCGACTGCCTGATGGCGGTCTTCGGCTTCCCGGTGGCCTCGGCGCGAGCCGAAGAGGAAGCCGTGGCCGCTGCGGAGGAGATGCTGCGCGCCGTGGAGGACACGCGCCGCGAGCTGGACCTGGGCGACGCGTTCTCGGTGCGGATCGGCGCCAACACCGGCGAGATCCTGGCCGGCGAGCTGGGGGGAGCGGTGATCCGCGAGTTCGCCGTGATCGGCGATGCGGT
>CAMYOO010000291.1 GCA_947260035.1 uncultured delta proteobacterium | reverse complement strand
GGCACCGTGCGCCAGTTCGAGTCGGGCACGCTCTTCGGCGGCATGCTCGAGCAGGCTTACCGCGGCGCCATGGTGACCACCTTCGGCGGCGGCGTGAACGAAGTGATGCGCGACATCATCGCCATGGCCGGCCTGCGCCTGCCGCGGTCGCGACGTTAGACGGAGACGCGAATGCCCCTGACCCCCGCACAGAAGAAGGCGCTCGAAGCGGAGATGGCCGAGTACGTGGGCAAGTCCATCGGCCCGCCCATCGTGGCGCGCGACGCCGTGAACGAGCCGATGATCCGGCGCTGGTGCGAAGTCCTGGGTGACGCGAACCCGGCCTATCTGGATCCGGCCGCGGCCAAGGAGACGGTGCACGACGGCATCGTCGCGCCGCCCACCATGCTCCAAGCGTGGGCGCTGCCCGGCTTCGAGATGGCCAGGGGCTACGACGAGCCCACCAACGAGCAGCAGCGTCTGCACAAGTTGCTGAGCGACCACGGATACACGGGCGTGGTGGGCACCAACACTTCGCAGGGATACACGCGATACCTGCGACCCGGCGACGTGATCACCGACGAGACGGTGATCGAGTCAATTTCCGAGGAGAAGGCCACCGCCCTGGGCATCGGCTACTTCATCGTCACCCGCACCACGTACCGCGACCAGGACGGCGAGGAAGTGGGCTGGCTGACCTTCCGCTGCCTCAAGTACATCCCGGCGCAGCAGCCCCAGGCCCCGGCGGAGGAGGGCGCGGCCCCCGCCGCGCCGGGCCGCATCCGCCCGCCCATGGGGCACGACAACTCCTGGTGGTGGAACCTGGTGGCAGAGGGCACGTTCCCGATCCAGAAGTGCAACGAGTGCGGAACGCTGCATCACCCGCCGCGTCCCATGTGCGGCGCCTGCCGCTCCATGGACAAGGGTTGGGTCGAGGCCTCCGGCCGCGGCACGCTCTACAGCTACACGGTGATCCGTCATCCGCAGTTCCCCGGCTACGACTTCCCCATCGTGGCCGCCGTGGTGGACCTGGAGGAGGGCGTGCGCATCGTCTCCAACGTGGTCGAGTGCGACCCGGCCGACGTGCACATCGGCATGGCCCTGGAAGGCTTCATCCACGAGGACGAGGACGGCTTCAAGCTGCCGCTCTTTCGTCCGGCGAAGTAGGACGAGATGGACTTCCAGTTCAGCGAAGAGCAGACGGCGATCCGCGACCTGGCGCGCGAAATCCTGGAGCGCGAGGCGATGCCCGAGCGCATCAAGGCCGCCGAGACCTCGGCCGCTTGGACGGACGAGGCCCTGTGGAAGACCCTGGCCGAGGCCAACCTGCTGGGCGTGGCGCTTCCCGAGGCTCACGGCGGCATGGGCTTCGGCTTCACGGAGCTGTGTCTGCTGCTGGAGCAGGTGGGCCGTGCCACCGCGCCGCTGCCGGCCCTGGCTACCCTGACCGCGGCCCTGCCCCTGGCCGAGTTCGGCAGCGAGGCCCAGCAGGCCGCCTGGCTGCCCAAGGTGGTCGCCGGCGAGGCGATCCTCACGGCCGCGCTCGAGGACGCCGAGTCCGGGGACGCGGCCGCGCCCGCCACCCGCGCCCGCGCCGAGGGCGACGGCTTCGTGCTCGACGGTCAGCGCCGGCGCGTGGCCTTCGCGGCGAGCGCGGCAGCCGTGCTGGTCCCGGCAACCGCGGACGACGGTGTCGCGATCTTCCTGGTCGATCCCTCCAGCGACGGCGTTCGACTGGAGTCGGGCGTCACGTCCACGGGCGAGCCGCTCTTCGAGATGACCCTGGCGGGCGTGCGCGTGCCGTCGGAAGCCCGCCTGGGCGGCCCCGACATGGACGGCGCGGCCGCGGTGCGCTGGCTGGAGGAGCGCACGCTGGTGGCGCTGGCCGCGTTGCAGGCGGGCGTTGCGGCGCGGGCGCTGGAGATCACGGCCGACTACGCGCGCGAGCGCGAGCAGTTCGGTGTGCCCATCGGATCGTTCCAGGCCGTGCAGCACCGCTGCGCCGACGCCTTCATCGATGTGGAGGCCATGTGCTGGACGCTGTGGCGGGCGGCCTGGCGTCTGGACGAAGGCCTGCCGGCTTCGCGGGAAGCCTGGGTTGCCAAATTCTGGGCCGCCGACGCCGGCGCGCGCGTCGCCAATGCCGCGATTCATCTCCACGGCGGACTCGGCTCCGACGTGGACTATCCGATCCATCGTCACTTCCTCTGGTCCAAGGCCCTGGAGCTGTACCTGGGCGGTGCGGGGCCCCAGCTCGCGCGCCTGGGCCGCGACATGGCGCGGACCGGACCGCTGCTCCAGGAGTCTGCATGAGCGCATCGCTTCGTTTTCAGGACGTCTCCGTCGGCGATGAGCTGCCTCCGCTGGACGTGCCGATCACGCCGGCGCTGATCATCGCCGGCGCCATCGCATCGAACGACTTCACGCCGGTGCATCACGACAAGGAAGTGGCGCGCAGTCAGGGGCTCTCGGACATCATCATGAACATCCTCACCACCAACGGATTCGTGGGCCGCTACGTGACCGACTGGGCCGGGCCGGACGCGCAGGTGCGCGAGCTTGAAGTGAGATTGGGTGCGCCCAACCTGCCCGGCGACACCATGAAGATCACCGGGACCGTGGTGGCCGCCGAAGACGGCGTCGTCGAGGTGCAGGTCACGGGCAAGAACTCGTGGGGAAACCACGTGGACGGCACGGTCAAGCTGGCCCTGCCGGCGGGGGCGTAGAGAGCATGTCGACCACGCTGCGAAACGAAGCTGCGATCGTCGGGATCGGGCAGACCGCCTACACCAAGAACTCCGGCACCTCGGAGCTGGCCCTGGCGGTAGAGGCCGTGTCCAAGGCCATCGATGACGCGGGACTCGATCCTTCGCAGATCGACGGCTACACGAGCTTCACGCTGGACACCAACGACGAGGTGGACATCGCCCGCGCCGTCGGCAGCGGCGACGCCACCTTCTTCAGCCGTATCGGCTACGGCGGAGGCGCCGCCATCGGCGTGGTCCACCAGGCGGTGATGGCGCTGGCCACCGGCCAGGCGAAGTACGTGGTCTGCTTCCGGGCCCTCAACGGCCGCTCGGGCCAGCGCTACAGCGAGGGCATTTCGGGCGACATCGTCACCAGCGACCTGATCCACTGGAGCTGGTACATGCCCTGGGGCCTGATGACGCCGGCCTCCTGGGTGGCCATGTTCACCCAGCGCTACATGCACGACACCGGCTGCAAGGCGGAGGATTTGGCCGAGGTGGCGATCTCCACCCGCAACCACGCCGTGAACAACCCGGCCGCCTTCTTCCACCAGCGCCCGCTCACGCTGGACGACTACATGACGGCCCGCTGGATCGCCGAGCCCCTGCGGCTCTACGACTGCTGCCAGGAGACCGACGGCGGCTGCGCCGTGGTGCTGACCACGCCGGAGCGCGCGCGGGACTGCGCCCAGCCCGCCGCGCTGGTGCGCGGCGTGGCCCAGGCTTTCGGCGCCGACCAGGAGCAGATGACCAGCTTCTACAACCGCGACATCTCGCGGCTGCCCGAGATGGAGCTGGTGGCGAAGAACATGTGGGAGACGGCGGGCCTGGGGCCCCAGGACGTGGATGCGGCGGTCATCTACGACGCGTTCACGTCGATCGTGATGTTCCAGCTCGAGGCCTTCGGCTTCTGCGGGTTCGGGGAGGCCAAGGACTTCGTGAAGGACGGGGGGCTGGCCTCTGCGGGCGGGCGGCTTCCCACGAATACGCACGGGGGGCAGCTCTCGGAGGCGTACATCCACGGGGTGAACGGCATCGCGGAGGGCACGCGGCTGATCCGCGGCACTTCCACGAACCAGCCGGACAGGAACGACAACGTCCTGGTCACGTCGGGAGTCGGCGTGCCCACCGCGGGCATGGTGCTCGGCAAGCTGGACTAGGACGGACTCGAGGAGACGACGAACATGAGTGATGCGGTCATCGTCGAGGCGCTTCGCACGCCCATCGCCCGGGGCAAGCTGGGCAAGGGAGACCTCTCGGGCTTCCACGCAGCCCACCTGCTGGGCCGAGTCCAGATGGCGCTGGTGGAGCGGGCCGGGATCGACCCCGCGGACGTGGACCAGATCTTCGGCGGCTGCGTGACCCAGGCCGGCGAGCAGTCGAACAATATTGCGCGCCACGCCTGGCTCTCGGTCAGCGACCAGAGCTACTCCACCGCGGGCACCACGGTGGACGTGCAGTGCGGGTCGGGCCAGCAGGCCAACAACCTGGTCAACGCCCTGATCAAGGGCG
>CAMYOO010000290.1:1261-5513 GCA_947260035.1 uncultured delta proteobacterium | reverse complement strand
GAGCCGAGTGGGATAGAAGGTGTACACACCAACGCCTACGAACGCGGTGACCATCAGCCCTAAGAAGAACGCAAATATCAGTTGAAGCGCTGGTCGCGTGCGCGCGGTCATACCCGCTTTCGCGGCCGGGGGGCAGCGTGAGGTGGGGATGGGAAGGGGATCACGCCATGCGGAAGCATCTGTTGACTCTGGCCTGCGCTGCCCTGCTGGGCGCGCCGGCCTCCGCCACTACCCTCGGCTGGGTAGTCGGTAACACCGGAACCATTCTCCATACCATCAATGACGGCTCAACCTGGTCGAGCCAAACGAGCGGCACATCCGAAGAGCTTCTCGGAGTCGCCTTCATCGACGCCACGACGGGCTGGGCCGTTGGTGAGGGCGGAACCATCCTCCATACGGGCTCGGCTCTGCCTTCAGGCTGGAAGTCCTTGGCCCCGTCACCACGCGAACGTCCGGCGCCCGGCGCTTCCCGGCGCTCCCGAACCCGGAAGACGTCACGGAAAAAAACCCGGACCCGGCGCCCTCGAAATCCCACACCATCAATGGCAACAGCGTGGTGCTACGGCTCGTCCATGGTGACAACACGTTCCTCTTCGGCGGGGACCTGAATCAGCCGGCCCAGAAGTACCTGCAGGAGAAGTACGGCAACGACCTCTCGCCCTTCGCTGCGGACGTCAACAAGGTCTGCCATCACGGATCGGCGGATTACCACATCGACTACGTCAAAGCCGTCAAGCCGCATGGCAGTGTCTTTTCGTCGGGCGAGGACGCCACCCACGACCACCCCTTCCCGGATGCGATGGGTGCCGCCGCCAAGCACAGCCGGGGCACCATCCCGCTCGTCTTCTCGACCGAGCTCATTCGCGAAGGCGACAAGCTCGGCCACGTCAACGCGCGGTCCAACGGATCGAAGGTCGTGATGGCTCAAGCCAAGGAGAAGGTCACCGCGGCGAGCAAGAAGGAGTGGCATCCATTCAGCCTGCCGTACGCGGGGCCGTTCTCGGACCACGGATGACGAGCATGACCTCGCGCGCCTGCGGGATCCGTCAGCAGGCCCGGCGGCCTGCCGGCTGGCGGCGTATTCGGCTGGTCTTCGACCTGCCGGCGGAGGCGCTCGCCGCGCATCTGGGGTCGGACGCTGCGCCCGATGGCGGGCGGGGGACGACCGACCCTCGCGTCGCCGAACCGCGCGAACCCTCGCGGTGACGCGGCGGTACCGCAGCCGGACGGCGTGAATTAGACTGCCGGCCCATGTGGTGGCGGAGGCTCGCGGCGGTCGCAGGCCTGCTGGCCCTGGTGGCCGGCTGCGGGCGCGCGCCCGTCGCGATCTACGGCGCGCCGGTGGACCCGGTCGAGTGCCCGCCGGACTCGCGCGCGAGCCACGCGGTGTTCCTGATCGGCGACGCCGGCGACCCCAAGCTGCCGCCGGACGGGTCCGATGAGCTGGCGGATCCGGTCCTGCGCGGGCTGCACGCCCGGATCGCCGAGGAGGTCGCAAGCCACGGCGAGGACGGGGTCTTCGCGATCTTCCTCGGCGACAACGTCTACAAGTACGGCATGGCGCCGCCGGGGCATCGCGACCGGCGCCGCACGGAGCGCGTCCTCGAGGCCCAGATCGCAGCCGCCGCACCGGCGCAGACCACCTTCGTGCTCGGAAACCACGACTGGCAGATGAACGGGCCCGAGGGCTGGACGCGCGCCCTGGCGCAGCGGGAGTTCCTGCGCGGCTTCGCTCCCCGGGTGCGGACGCGGCCCGAGGCCGGCTGCACCGGGCCCGAGACGCTGGACGTGGGCGAGCAGCTGCGCTTCGTGTTCGCCGACGAGGCCGCCTACGAGCACGTCTACAAGGAACCGGAGGAGCACGCCCGTTTCTGCCCGCACCGCTCCAACATCGAGGCGTACCTCGACCTGGCGGCGGAGTTCGACGATCCGGGCCGACGCCATGTGGCCTTCACCATGCACCATCCCCTGGTGACGGCCGGCCCCCACGGCGGACACTTCACCTGGAAGCAGCACCTCTTCCCGCTGACCGACTTCTGGAGCTGGGCGTGGCTGCCCCTTCCGATCGTCGGCTCGGCCTATCCCCTGGCTCGCCAGCTCGGCGTCTCGGAGACGGACCTCACCAACGAGGAGTACGACCGCATGATCCGGGAGGTCTTCCGGGCTGCCCGCCCGCGCGTGCCGGACCTCTACGTGGCGGGCCACGAGCACAGCCTCCAGCTGCACCGCGACGAGCTGGGGATCTACTACCTGGTGAGCGGCGCCGGAAGCACCAGCAAGATCGAGCGCGTGGAGCCCATGCCCACCGCCATGATGACCGCGGCACGCGCGGGCTTCATGCGCCTGGACGTACACGACGGCGGTGCGCTGCGCCTGTCTGTCTTCGCGCTGGACGGTGCCGGCCGCACCGAGAAGATCTTCCGCCACTGCCTGGCGGACCGGCCGCCGGAGCCGCGACGGCGACCCGCGGAGCGTTGAGCGCCTGGCGCCACCAACCGGGCCCCGGCTCTTTCCAGTCGAGTTCTTCGTCTTCGAGCTCGCCCTGTGCATGCGGGTTCGGCTTCCGCCTCCTCTGGGGGGATCGTGCCCATAGGGCGCATGCGTGCAAGGCGGCAAGCCACCCAGGACTTGTCGCCGTGCCGACACGATTGCGCCGATCCTTTCGCGTGGCCGACAGGCGGCGGTCGTGAAGGCCTGGAATCGCGCGACGCTTGCTTGAAGGGTAACTTCCAGGGCCGATCTTTCTGTGGGCGTTGGAGGGGGCGATAGTCATGGTCTCCGCAAGCAATGAGCGGCACCTTCGCTTCGTCCTGGATCGTGCGCCGACGATGGCGTGGACCACCGGGGCGGATGCGCGTTGTACCTTCGTGAACGGGCCGTGGCTGGAGTTCACGGGACGCGAGCTGGAGAGCGAGCTCGGCGACGGGTGGACGGAGATCATCCATCCGGACGACCGTCCGCGGGCCCGATCCAGCTATCAGGCCGCCTTCGACGCGCGCCATCCATTCCGCATGGAGTACCGGGCCCGGCGACACGACGGGCTCTACCGGACCATCCTGGACTTCGGCGTTCCCACCCACTCCGAAGGCGGCGACTTCACCGGCTATCTGGGCTTCTGCATCGACGTCACGGAGCTGCGAGACTCGGAGCGGACGGCCCGGGCGGCTCGGAAGCGCTACGAGTCGGTCCTCGACACGCTCAGTGCCCACGTGGCGGTTGTCGACCCGGAAGGCGAGATCCTCTTCGTGAACCGGGCCTGGCGCGAGTTCGCCGAGCGCTGCGGCCTGGCGCTTCCCGAGGCGGGCGTCGGATCGAACTACCTGACGGTGTGCGATGCCGGCGCGGGGGCCGACTCCGAAGAGGCGTCGCAGGTCGCCCGCGGGATCCGCGACGTCATTGCGGGCCGGATCCCCCGGTTCGAGATCGAGTATCCCTGCCACGAGGCCGACCTGCGCCGCTGGTTCTTCCTGCGCGTCCTCCCGATCGCCGGGGGCGGCGAGCTGGCGGCCCTGACCGAGCACGCCGACGTCACCGCCCTGCGGCTCGCCGAGGAACACCGGCAGCGCCTCGAGGCCAAGATGCAGGACGTGCAGCGCCTGGAGAGCATCGGAACCCTGGCCGGCGGCATCGCCCACGACTTCAACAACCTGCTCACCGTGATCCTCGGCAGCGCGGATCTCGCGCGGCGGGAACTGGCGCCGGAGGCGCCCCTGCGCGGCAGGCTCGAGCGGATCCGCAAGGCGGCCCAGACCGCCGCGCGACTCACCAACCAGATGCTCACCTATGCCGGCAAGGGGTCCGTGGTGCTGCGCCCCGAGGACCTCTCCCGGATCGTCCTCGAGATGCAGGATCTGCTGGAGGCCGCCAGCGGCCGGGAGGCTTCCCTGGAGCTGCGCCTCTCCCCGGGCCTGCCCGCCATCGAGGCCGACGCCACGCAGATCGGCCAGGTGATCCTGAATCTGGTCGCCAACGCGTTCGAGTCGCTGGCGGGTGCACACGGAACCGTCCGCGTCGCGACCGCCCGGGTTGCGGCCGACGCCGCGCATCTGGCCGGCTGCTTCGGGGTCCCCGACCCGGAGCCGGGCGAGTACGTGGCGCTGGAGGTCTCGGACACGGGTGCGGGGATCGACCCGGCCGATCAGGTGCGCCTGTTCGAGCCCTTCTTCAGCACCAAGCATTCCGGTCGGGGCCTGGGGCTCTCCTCCGTGCTGGGGATCGTCAAGGCGCACGGCGGGGTGATCAAGGTGACCTC
>CAMYOO010000290.1:0-1243 GCA_947260035.1 uncultured delta proteobacterium | reverse complement strand
CAGCGTCGCGGAGACGCGCTCCAACCCCGGCGTGCGCGAGGGCCGTGCTCACCGGATCCTGGTCGTCGATGACGAGCCGGCGGTGCTGCAGATCGCGGTGGAGTACCTCGCGCGTGCGGGATTCGACGTGATCCCCGCGGAGGGGGGCCGCAAGGCCATCGAGATCTTCGGCGCGCGCGGCGACGGGATCGACGCGGTCGTGCTGGATCTGGCGATGCCCGAGGTGAGCGGGCAGCAGGTCTTCTCCGCGCTGCGCCACATCCGCAGCGACGTTCCGGTGGTGCTGGTGAGCGGCTACAGCGAGGAGCTGGCGGCCGATCGCTTCGTCGGCGACGGGCTCGCGGGCTTCCTGCGCAAGCCCTACGAGGCCGAGCAGCTGGTCGAGATGCTCAACGCGGCCATCGCGCGCCGGGCGCGCACGGATCCGTCGTAGCGGCGCCGCCCGGTCCCCAGGAGCTCCTGCCGTCGTCCGGCGTCACCCAGGCCATCCAGGTCATCCGGGCCAGACCGTTCCGAAGCCGGGGCTGGCCCTACTGCTCGGCGGCGCGCTCCACGCGGATCGCCACCGGGCCCAGCAGGCCGGCCGACGTGCGCGGCTTGCGGCGGAAGCGGGCCAGGGTGTCGTCGCCGTTCTCCGCCAGGGCGCGCAGGTGGTTGCGCCAGGCGGGGGTGACGTCGATCTCCAGGGTGTTGCGGCCGGGCGCCAGGTGGTGTGTCAGGTCCAGGCTCCAGGGCGGGAAGGGGAGGCGGCCGGCGGGTTGGCCGTTTACGCGAACCTCCGCCGCGCCGGCCACGCGGCCCAGCTCCAGGGTGGCGCGGGCGCCGGGGGGCAGGGCGGGCAGCTCGAACTCCGTGTGCAGGGTGCCGTGGGCCGCGTCCTGGAGGTGCACGTGCGTGCGCCAGTCGACCAGGGTGGGAAGCTCGTGGGTCAGCTCGCGGCCCTCGACGTCGGGGGCGCGTGCCGTCCACGGGCCGGGGAGGGGGTGCTCCGCGACGGGCTGCCAAGCTTGCTCGCTCGGCAGGGCGGCCGGATCGCCGCCCAGGTGCGCGCGCAGCGCGTCCTCGGGGGCGGCCAGCAGCAGGGCCGAGTCCCAAGGGCCGAGGCGGCGCTCGAGTCGGCCGTCCTGCGCGCGAGCGCGCATGGCCTCGCCGCTGACCGGGTCGAGCCACACGAGGGACGTGCCTGCACCGCGGAGCTTCAGTTGCAGCCACGTCGGCTCGGCGCCGTCGTTGCGGAAGAAGA
>CAMYOO010000289.1 GCA_947260035.1 uncultured delta proteobacterium | reverse complement strand
CGGGCCATTGACGTGGTCTGCGTGCGATCCGGGTGGGGCTGCGAGGAGTTGTCGCCTTGCGCCGGGGGCGGCGCTTGCGGGCCATGGGCGTGGCCTGCGTGCGATCCGGGTGGGGCTGCGGGGAGTTGTCGCCTTGCGCCGGGGGCGGCGCTTGCGGGCGATTGGCGTGGCCTGCGTGCAATCTGGATAGGGTTACGGGCCTGCTTCGCTTGCGGGTGGCTCGCGGCGGTTGGCGAGGACGCCGGCGTAGGCGGCGAATCCGATGGCGGCCCAGACGATCTGCTCGACGCGCAGGGCCAGGGAGAAGGTCAGGCCCAGTGCGGGCTCCAGGCCGGCGAGCTTGAGGCCCAGCATGAAGCCGCCTTCCTGCACGCCCAGGCTGGCCGGTACGAAGAAGGCCACGGCCTCGATGCCCCGCGCCACCAGGAACGTGATCAGCACGGTGGCCAGGTCCGAGGGTGCGCCCATGAAGACCAGGAACATCCACAGCTGGACGGCGCCGATGGAACGCGCCGCGAACTGCAGCAGCACCGACTCGCCGACGGCCCAGGCTCCGTCGCGGTGTAGCTCCTCCATGCGCTGGTCGATGTCCTCGCTGATCTCGCGCACCTTGGCGGCGCGCTCGGCGCCGAGCAGCCGCGTCACGAGCGAGCGTCGTCCCAGCAGGCTGGCCATGCGCCCCGTGCGCTGCAGCCAGAAGAAAGCGCCGGTTCCGGCCAGCAGCAGGCCCAGTCCCGCCAGGACGCCCAGCTTGCCCGCCGGGCCCAGGGGCGCCTTCATCAGGATCACGGCGGCGCCGGCGGCCGCGATGGTGGCGTCGGCCAGAGACAGCGTCAGCCGGTTGATGGCGAGGGACGACGTGACCTCGGCCGGAGGGATGCCCGCCGGCGCCAGGGTCCCGCGCACCACCTCGCCGCCCAGGGTCGCCGTGGGGGTGGAGAAGTTGACGGCCGCCCCTGCCAGGTTGGGCCACCACAGGGCGAATACGTTGGGCCGGTGACCCGGCGCGAAGCAACGCTGCCAGGCCGCGGTGCGCAGCACGTCGGCCACGCCCTCGATGGCGACGATCGCCACGATTCCCCAGCCCAGGCGCAGGGCGTCCTGCCACAGGGTCTCGAGGCCGACGCTTCCCAGTAGGACCGCGAAGAGAGCGACGCCCAGGACCAGGAACGCCGCGTGCAGCCACTTCACGGCGCGCACCCTAGCGCGTAGAGGCTGCGGTCGCTGGCGGAGCCGAGACGTGTTCCCTCCAGGCCGAGCCTGGCCAGTCGGGCCGGGGTGGGTTCGGTCTCCGCCACCAGGTAGGTGCGGCGCCCGCCGCAGATCTCGGCCACCAGCTCCGGCTCGTCCAGACACAGTGCGTTCCGGTCGGGCTCGATGAAGTGCATGATGGAGCTCTCGCGGTCGCGCACCATCTGCACGGGCCGGCCCGTGTACCAGACCAGCGCCGCCACGTGTTCGAACTCCGAGCGCTCGTCGGAGACGAGCAAGTCGCTCTCGCGCAGCCGTCCCTCCAACAGGTCTGCTGCGAACTTCATGGAGCTGTGTTCGAAGCCGGCCTCGAAGCTCACGCGCTGCACCTGGAACAGCACCGCGCAGAGCAGGGCTACGACGCTCAGGGCCAGGCGCGGGCGCTCGCGCTGGAAGGCCAGGCCGGCGCCCAGGCCGAGCACGCTTGCCGAGGACAGGAAGACCGCGGCCGCCGGCAACGACGGAATCTCCAGGGCGAGAAACCAGTCGGCGTTGCGGGCCAGCACCAACACCGCCAGGCAGGTCGCGGCGACGCCGGAGACTCCGAACCAGGGAAGGGCCCAGCGCCGCCCGGACGCGAAGCGGCGTTCGCCCAGCAGGTCGGCCAGGGGCACGGCCACGGCGATCAGCAGCGGCGGGTAGACCTCGAGCCCGTAGAAATCCACCTTGCTGCGCGAGAGCGCGTAGAGCACCAGAGGCACCACGGCCCATGCGCCCAGGAAGACGGCCTTCTCGCGGGCGACGACATTGGCCCGAACCATGCGCGCCAGCTCGCGGCCGGCGCCGGGCAGGTGCAGGATCCAGGGGAAGAACTCGGCGGTCACCAGCACCAGCCACAGCCATGTCGGGAACAGCGCGTCGTTGGACACCATGCGCCCGGCGAACCGGCGCAGGTGCTCGTTGACCACGAAGACCTCGAGGAAATCCGCGTGCTGGAACGTCATCCACACGAGCCACGGTCCAGCCACCAGGGCCAGCCCGGCCACGCCGCGGGGGTGCAGCAGCCGCAGCGCGCGCCGCGGATCGGCCAGGGCCGCCGCGGCCAATGGGATCAGGACACCGGGCAGGCCCTTCACCAGGAAGCCCAGGCCCAGAGCCGCGTGGAACCCGAACAGGGATCCCCGCCACAAGAACAGGAAGGCCAGCACCTGGCAGGCGATGAGCCAGAACTCCAGGCCGGCGTCCAGGCAGTAGACGTAGACCTCGGTGGTGAGGAGGAAGAGGGCGCCGGCGAGCAGGCCGGGAGTCGGGCCGAAGAGGCGCCGGGCCAGCAGGCCTGTCAGCAGCGCCGCCAGCAATGCCGAGGCCACGTTGGTCAGCCGCGCGGCGGCCTCGCTGGGCCCGGCCACGGCGAACAGGGCGGCGGTGGGCCAGTAGCCCAGGGGCGGCTTGACGTAGTAGCGGGCGCCGTCCAGGTGGGGCGTCAGCCAGTCGCCGGTCTCGAGCATCTCCCGGGGAACCTGGGCGTACTTGGCCTCAGCGTCCCGCAGGGGGCGATCCACGCCCGGCAAGTAGACGGCCAAGGCCGCGAGTCCCAAGAGAACCCAAGCCAGCCGCTCGCGCCCCGTCATGCGCGCCCGAAGGTAGTGGGTTAGGGTACTTGGCGCTCAGCGCAGGGGGGGAGAATGGGTCTCCACGTCGCCATCATCGGTGCCAACGGCTTCATCGGAAGCAACCTCACCGAGCATCTGCTGGCCACGAAACCGGACTGGACCATCCACGGCCTGGACCTGGAGTCCCAGCGGCTGGACCCTCTGCGGGATCACCCCCGATTCCAGTTCACCACGGGGGATATTCTCCGTGAGCCCGAGAAGGCCGACGCCCTGGTGCGGGAAGCCGACGTGGTGCTGCCCCTGGCCGCCATCGCCACGCCCATCCGCTACGTGCGCCAGCCCCTGGCGGTCTTCGAGCTGACCTTCGAGGCCAACCTGCGCATCGTGCGGAGCTGCGTCGAGCACGGCAAGCGGGTGGTCTTCCCGTCCAGCTCCGAGGTCTACGGGATGGCGGACGACCCGGCCTTTGACGAGCAGACCACCAAGCTCGTCACCGGCCCGATCGACAAGCATCGCTGGATCTACGCCACCTCCAAGCAGCTCCTGGACCGCGTGATTCACGCCTACCACTTCGAGCAGGGGCTGCGGTACTCGATCTTCCGGCCCTTCAACTGGATCGGGCCGCGGCTCGACTACGTGCTGGATGCGCGTGAGGGCAGCTCGCGGGTGCTCACCCAGTTCATTGGCAACGTGGTGCGCCGCGAGGACATCCGCCTGGTCGACGGTGGCTTCCAGCGCCGCTGCTTCATCTACATCGACGACGCGATCGACGCGCTGACGCGCATTATCGAGAACCGCGACGGTTGCGCCGACCAGCGCATCTTCAACGTGGGCAATCCGCAGAACGATCTCTCGATCCGCGACCTGGGCGAGATGTTGATCGAGCTGATCGAGCCCTACCCGGGCTTCGAGGATGTGCGCGAGAAGGTGCAGCTCGTGGACGTGGCCTCCAAGGACTACTACGGCACCGGCTACCAGGACATCTCCACGCGGACGCCCTCGGTTCGCAATGCGGAGCAGTACCTGGGCTGGACGCCGACCACGGACCTGCGCACCGCCATTCGCAAGACGATCGAGTACTACCTCGAGGAGTTCGCGCGGGGTGGCGACGCCGCGGCTCGCGCTTAAGGTCGACGTCGACACGGAGCGCGGCACTCGCGAGGGCGTTCCCGCCCTGGCGCGAGCGCTGGAGCGGGTCGGCGCCCCGGCCACCTTCTACTTCTCGCTGGGGCCGGACAACACGGGCCGCGCGCTGCGACGGGTGTTCCGGCGCGGCTTCCTGAAGAAGGTCACGCGCACCAACGTGGTGGGCACCTACGGCCTGCGCACCCTGGGCAACGGTGTGCTGTGGCCCGGCCCGCGCATCGCACGACGCCACGCAGAGCTGATGCGCGGCATCCGCGACGCGGGCTTCGAGGTGGGGATCCACTGCTGGGACCACATCCGCTGGCAGGACGGCCTGCA
>CAMYOO010000288.1 GCA_947260035.1 uncultured delta proteobacterium | reverse complement strand
GCGCAGCGCGCGCTCAGGCCGCCTCGGGAAGCTCCTGCTCGGGCTCCAGCACCGAGGCGGGCGGCTCGCGGATGTCCCACACCAGCCCGACGGCGCCGAGCAGGCGAAGCACGTAGTAGGTGGGATCCCACTCCCACCAGAAGAAGCCGTTCCGGCAGCTGGCCATGTAGTGATGGTGGTTGTTGTGCCATCCCTCACCCATGGTCAGGATCGCCAGCCACGGGTTGTTGCGGCTGGTGTCGCTGGTCTCGTAGCGGCGGCTTCCGAACACGTGGGACAGCGAGTTGATGGTGTAGGTGGCGTGCCAGAGCAGCACCGTCGAGAGGAAGAATCCCCAGGCCAGGGCCGGCCAGCCGCCGAGCAGGAAGATCGTCACGCCCACCACGACGGGAGGCACGAAATGCCAGCGGTTCAGCCAGCGCAGCTCCGGGTAGCGGGTCAGGTCCTTGATCTCGCGGAACGGCGTGGCCTCCCAGCGCGGGTTCTGGATCCAGCCCTGGTGGGAGTACCAGAAGCCGTCCTTGGGCGAGTGGGGGTCCTTGCCCGGCACGTCGCTCTCGCGGTGGTGGATGCGATGGACGCCCGCCCACCACAGGGGACCCTTCTGCACGCACGTGGTTCCGAGCAGCGCCAGGAAGAACTGGAACGCGCGGCTGGTCTTGTAGGTCTTGTGGGAGAAGTAGCGGTGGTAGCCGCCGGTAATGGCGAACATGCGCACCCAGAACATGGCCAGGGTCAGCGCGATGATGCCGGCGCTGGGCTTGGTGAAAAGGGCCAGCACGGCCAGGCCGTGGATGCCCCAGTAGATCGTCGCAGGCACGACGGAGAGCTTCGAGTAGAAGCTCTCCGCGTCCAGGGTCTCGCGCTTGGACGCGCTCGGTGTCGTCATCTCGGCTCCTTCCGTCCGGTGGTGCCGTGGGCAGCGTTCGGCTCTTCGCTCTGCACCGGAAGGGAGTCCGCCGGGGGCCGCTGCAGGCACCGCTGAACATAGGAACCCCTTCGGAGGCCGCGACGGCATCCGTGTCAAAGTTCGGTAAAAGCCACCCCGCAGGGGGAATCACCCCAGGGGCCCGCTGACGAAGCTTGCGCGCCGGCGCCTGTGGCTGGACACTCCCGGCCCCATGCGAATCAACGACGCGGAACGGCGGGCCTGGCACGAGGACGGCTTCTTCGTGCGGGAGGCGGTCTTCTCGGAGGAGGAGATCCGGACCCTGGGCGAGGCCGCCGAGCGCGTGGTGGCTACGGCCGCCCGGGCCGCGCAGGACGCCGGCGAGGACTACGAGATCGACGGCAACCGCTACCAGCCGGCTGCCGGTTCCCTGCTTCAGTACGAGCACGTGCCCGGCTCCGCAACGCTGCGCGTGATCGAGCCTTTTCACCATCTGGACCCGGTCTTCGACCGCCTGGTGGACGACCCGCGCCTGGTGGAGCCCATGCGCGATCTGGTGGGCAGCGAGCGGGTCTCGCTCTGGACCGACAAGCTCAACCTCAAGCGTCCGCGCCAGGGCTCGGGCTTCCTCTGGCACCAGGACTCTCCGTATTGGGCGCACGCCTCACCCCACGTGGATCAGCTTCCCAACGTGATGGTCGTGCTGGACGATGCACGCATCGAGAACGGTTGCTTCCGGGTGGTGCGCGGCAGTCACCGCAGCGGGATGCTGCCGGGCCGGCAGGGCCAGGGGACCCTGGGGCCGCTCTTCACCGACCCGCGCCACTTCGACGAGAGCGCCCAGGTGCCCATCGAAGCGCCGGCCGGGTCGCTGGTCTTCTTCAGCGCCCACACGGTGCACGGGTCCGAGCCCAATCTCTCGGACCTGGCGCGTCGCGCCTGCGTGCTGACCTACCAGCCGGCCGGTCACTCCATGTTCAAGATCGAGCGGGAGCGCGAGGTCGGCGCGCAGGCCGGCTGAGGGCTTCCTAGTCCCCCAGCCCCGCCGCGCGCGCGAACTCGGCGCGCATTTCCTCGAAGGTGGTCGCCACCGGGAACTGGGGGAAGTCGCGGATCACGTTGTCCGGCGGCCGGAACAGGATTCCGGCGTCGGCGGCCGACAGCATGCTGGTGTCGTTGTAGGAATCGCCGGTGGCGATGGTCGCGAAGTTCAGCTCGCGCAGAGCATTCACCGCGCGGCGCTTGGGATCGTCGATGCGCAGTCGATAGCCCGCCACCCGGCCGGCGTCGTCGATCTCGAGCTGGTGGCACAACAAGGTCGGCCAGCCCAGCTGGCGCATCAGCGGTGCGGCGAACTCGTAGAACGTGTCCGAGAGGATGAACACCGGAAAGCGCTCGCGTAGCCAGTCCAGGAACTCCGCGGCGCCGGGCAGCGGCTCCATGCCCCCGATCACGTCCTGGATCTCGCGGATGCCCAGGCCGTGCTCCGCGAGGATCTCGAGCCGGTAGCGCATCAGCTTGTCGTAATCGGGCTCATCGCGGGTGGTGCGGCGCAGGGCCTCGATCCCGGTGCGTTCTGCAACGTTGATCCACACTTCCGGCACCAGGACCCCTTCCAGGTCCAGGCAGGCCACGTAGACGGCGTCTCCCACGATTCCTCCTCTTTCGGGGCCCAGACGGTATCCCCCCGCCGGCCCGCCGCGCAAACCGAGATCCGGCCCCCGGGAGGGCTCTTCGCTAGATTTGACGGGATGTTGCGGCGACGGACAGGCATCGTGGCGCTGGCCGGCGCCGGGCTCCTGGCAGGGGCCTGGGGCTGCTCGGATGGCGAGGCTTCTCGGAGCGGCTACCAGTCGCCGCCGGTGGTGGTGGAGATCGTCGAGGTTCGCCCGCAGCTGCTGCGCGAGATGGTGGACCTGACCGGACAGCTCGAAGCCGAGCTCTCGGTCAAGCTGCGGCCCGACAGCTCCGGCGTCCTGACCGCCATCGAGTTCGCCGAAGGCCAGGCGGTGGAGCAGGGCGACGTGCTGTTTCGCATGCGCGACGGCGAGCAGCGCGCCCGGCTGCGCGAGGCCCAGGCGGAGCGCGATCTGAAGCAACAGGTGTACGAGCGCACCGTGAACCTCTCCAAGAAGGACATCGCGTCGGCGGCCCAGCTGGACCGCGCCCGCGCCGAGCTGGAGCGGGAGGCGGCGCGGGTCGAGGCGGCGGAGGCCGAGCTGGAGCGCACCACGATCCGGGCTCCCTTCGACGGCGTGCTGGGCGCCCTGTTCGTGGCGCCCGGCGCGCGCATCGAGCCGGACCGGGTGCTCACCCAGATCGACAAAGTCGACCGGCTCCAGGTGGTGCTGAGTCTGCCCGAGATCGCCATCGGGCTGGCGCGACCCGGGATCCCGTTCGAGTTCCAGGTGGCTCCCTACCCAGGCGAGACGTTCGAAGGCGAGATCTACTTCGTGGCGCCCACGGTGGATACCAGCACGCGCCGGGTGCTGGTCAAGGGATGGGCGGCCAACCCGGACGGCCGCCTGCGGCCGGGCCTGTTCATGACCATCCTGGCCGAGGTCACCCGGCGCGAGGACGCATTGGTGGTGCCCGAGTCGGCGTTGGCCCTGGACCGCGAGGGCATGTTCGTGTGGCGCGTGGGCAGCGACGACACCGCGGAGCGCGTGTCCGTCGAAACGGGCTATCGCGCGCAAGGTCGTGTCGAGATCGCCGGCGGGCTAGAGCCCGGGGATCGCATCGTGGCGGCGGGCACCAACAAGGTGCGCGCAGGCTCGGTCGTGCGCGCCGCTGCACCCACCAGCGACGCCGGCCCCGCCCGCGCAACGGGGGGCGCGTCCCGCGCGGACGCGAGTGAGGGCGACGGGGAAGGCTCTTGAGGCTCTCCCAGGTCTGCATCGACCGGCCCGTCATGGCGTCGGTGCTCTCGCTGCTGATCGTGCTGCTGGGCCTGGTGTCCCAGGGACGGCTTCCGTACCGCGAGCTGCCGGACGTCGATCCGCCCATCGTGTCGGTGACCACCGTCTTCCCGGGCGCCGCGCCCGAGGTCGTGGAGACCTCGGTCACGCAGCCGCTCGAGAACGCCCTGATCGGCATCGAGGGCGTCCGGCACGTCACCTCGAACAGCCGCGAGCAGGTCTCGCAGATCAGCGTGGAGTTCGAGCTGAGCCGCGAGATCGAGGCCGCGGCCAACGACGTGCGGGACCGTGTGGCGCGGGTGCGCGGTCAGCTTCCGGACGAGGTGGACGACCCCACGGTCGCCAAGCGAGACAGCGACGCCCAGGCGACGTTGTGGTTGGCGCTCTCGGGCGAGAACGTGACCCAGATCCAGCTCACGTCCTACGCCGAGACTCGCATCAAGGATCGACTCTCCAAGCTGCC
>CAMYOO010000287.1 GCA_947260035.1 uncultured delta proteobacterium | reverse complement strand
GGGCGCGCCGTCGCGGGTCGCCGGTTGCCCAGGATCACCCGCCGCAGGCCCGGGCGAAGCGGGAGCCGCCCATTGGACGAGGCGAACTCCCCACACGGCAGACGCTGGATCTGCCGGGATAGCCACGCCGCGCGCAGCCGCTCCGGATCCAGCCCCATCAGCGCGGCCTTGATGCGTCGACGATCCACCGTGGCCCCCCGAAGCGTGCATCGGCCACGGGAAGCAGGCGCTTGAATCCGGGGCTCAGGGCGCGCGGGTCAGGTTGCGGCGCAAGCTGGCGCGCATGGCCGGCGTAACCCCCAGCCCCTTGCGCAGGTAGTTCTCGACGGAGCCCCACTCCTGCTCGATCACGTCGAAGGAGGCGCGCAGGTACTCGGGCCGCGCCTCCAGCAGCGGCAGCAGGTCCAGCGGCTTGGTCCGCCACAGCGAGTAGATGGGGATCAGGCGCGAGATGATCCGCGTGTGGCGCGCGCGGTAGAGGTTCGTGAGCAGGTAGTCCTCGAAGACCGTCGCCTCGGAGACCCCCAGCGCCCGCAGCACCAGCGCCGACGCGAATCCGGTGCGGTCCTTGCCCGCCGTGCAGTGGATCACGGTGGGAAGGCTGCGCCCGTCGGTCAGCCTCCGAAAGAGCGTCGCCCACTGCTCCGCGAAGTGGGTCGGAAACGACTGGTAGGCCTCGAGCATCATCTTCTCGAGGCTTCCCCTCGTCAGGGCGCCCGTGCGAATCCGCCGCTGGATGAGCTTCGGCTGCACGCCTTCCGGGTCCACGGGGATGGGGAGGTTCTCCACATGGGACCCGAAGGAGAGGTCCGGCGTGTCCGTGCGCTCCGGCGTCGAGCGAAAGTCGCAGACGAGCTGGATGCCCAACTGCGACAGATAGTGGATGTCGCTTCCGGTCAGAGAGGCGTGGTCGTTGGAGCGGTAGAGCCGGCCCCAGCGGGTGAAGCGGCCGTCCTGGGTGCGATAGCCGCCCAGGTCACGGAAGTTGTCGGGTCCCTCCAAGGGCAGGCGCCGCTCTGCGGTGACGAAGATGCGGTCGTCCAGGGTGACCAGGCCATAGTAGAGCCGCGCCTTCTCATCCTCGATCTCCGGCAGGACTTCGGTGGTCAGGATCAGCGGGCTGGTCCCCGTGGCCAGGGGTCGGGAGTAGTCGACGGTGCCGGTGGAGAGCCCCGCGAAGACGGTGACCGCACCCTGGGCCATGGGCTCCGGCCAGCGCAGTCGCACCCGGTCGGGCCCCAGGCGGTCCACCACCGGCCGGCGGGTGCCGTCGGGCTGCACCGTGATGCGGTCGTCGACGGTGAAGCACGCGGTCGTGGCGACCAGGAGCAACACAGCCAGACGGCGAAGGCGGCGAGAACTCATCGCGCGGAGCTTAGGATACGAAGCACCCCCACGCGTGGCTGAAGCGCCTGGCGGCGTCATCCCGCGGCGTCCCGCAGCCAAGAGCCATCGAGCTGATTCACGGACGGACAGCCGATCAGCGCCAACGTGCGTGCGATCTCCTGGCGCAGAAGCTCGAGCGCCCGATCCACACCGGCCTCGCCGGCCCCTCCCAGGCCGTAGAGGTACGCGCGTCCGATCAAGCAAGCGCGGGCGCCCAGGGCCAGGGCCTTCACCACGTCCGTGCCGCGACGCACACCGCCGTCCACCAGCACCTCGGCGCGATCCCCCACGGCATCCACGATCTCCGGCAGCACCTCCAGCGTAGCCGGAGCGTGGTCGAGCTGGCGCCCGCCGTGGTTGGAGACGACGACGGCCTGTGCACCGCATTGGACCGCGCGTACCGCGTCGTCGGCCCGCTGCACGCCCTTCACCGCGAAGGGACCGTTCCACTGCTCGATCATCCACTCGAGATCCGACCAGGTCAGCGTAGGATCGAAGCTCCGGGAGGCGAGGCTGCCCATGCGGGCCAGATCGCCGGTGACCCCCGGCAACACGTTGGGCAGGCCCAGCCCCGGCCCGCGCAGCAGATCCAGAAGCCAGCGCGGGTGCCGCAGGTGCGCAGGTTCACACCCGGGGGATCGGTCCGGCCGCGCAGGTCCCGATCGCGCCGCCCCACCACAGGGGAGTCCACCGTAAGACACAGCGCCTTGTAGCCGGACTCGCGCGCGCGCTCCAGGAACCCGCGCAGCAGGCCGCGGTCGCGCCACACGTAGATCTGGTACCAGAGGGGGCCGTCGGTCCGCTCCGCCAGATCCTCGATGGTGGTGCTGCCCATGGTGGACAGCATGGGAACGGTGCCGGCCCGGTGGGCGGCCCGCGCGGCAGCGACCTCGCCGTCGGTGTGAATCAGCCGGGCCAGGCCGCAGGGCGCCAGGATCAGGGGAAGCTCGATGCGTTGCCCCAGCACCGTCGTCGCCAGGTCGAGCTCGCCCACGTCCACCAGGACGCGCGGGGAGAACGCATGCCGGCCGAATGCGCTGCGGTTGCGCTGCAAGGTCGCCTCGTCCTCGGCGGCGCCATCCAGGTAGTTGAACACGGCGCGCGGCAGACGCCGTCGTGCCAGGGCCCGCAGGTCCGCCACGTTGTGGCAACGCGCCAGCCGCCGGCGTGTCAGCCAGCGGGTTCGGGGGCCGGACTGCGACATCGACACGAGAGCGATCCTAGACGATGAGCCGGCCGCGGACCCCCGCCGGCCGCCGGGCTCGGCGCAGCACCCCGACTGCAGCACGGTGCAGGCCGATTCCTGCAGACGAGCCGCATCTCGGGCCCCTCGAGCGCTCTGCGGGCCGCTCCGCGCTGGCAAGCGCCTTGCAATGTCCCAGCGCATGCCGCGCAGACTCCTCAACGGGTTGATCGTCGTCCTGATGCTCGGAGCCTTCCTGGCGCTCGTGTACCTGGGGCTCACCTGGGACCTGCGCGAGGACGACTCGGGGGACTCCGCCGGCTTCCGCACGGAGACCGTCACGCGCGGCCCGTTGGACGAGAAGGTGGTGGCCACCGGCACCCTGGAGCCCTTCGCGCGGGTGGTCGTGCAGTCGGAGATTCCGGGCGTGGTGGCTCGAGTCCTGGTGGACGAGGGACAGCGGGTCGAGCGCAACCAGCCCCTGGTAGAGCTTCAGCGCGAGCGGCTCGAGGACCGTGCCGCACAGCTGCGCGCGCAACTGGCCGAGCGCGAGGCCCGGGCCCGCTTCGATCTGGCGGGGCGCGCTTCGGCGGAGCTGGACAAGGCGCGCCGCAATCAGGCCCGGGGCGAGCGCCTGCGCAGCGAGGACATCCTGTCGGCGGAGCGGCTGGAAGACCTGCGCCACGTCGTGCGCCTGGCGGAGATCGCCCTCACCGATGCCGAGGCCGAGACGGCAGCACGGCGCGCCGCGGCGGATCAAGCGCGCAACGCCCTGCGCCGCGCTGAGCGTGACCTGGAGCAGACGGTGATCCGCTCGCCGGTGGACGGCGTGCTGGTGTCGCGGCCGGTGGAGGTGGGCACCGCGGTGGCCGACATCCAGAACGGCGGCACCGTGGTGGCGGAGCTGGCCGACGACCGCCGCATCCACATGACGGCCGAGGTGGACGAGAACGAGGTGGCGCGGGTGCGCGTGGGCCAACGCGCCGCGGTGCGCATCGACGCCTTCCCGGGCGAAGACTTCGACGGGCGCGTGCGCCGGATCTCGGCATCCGGAGAGAGCGACGGCAGCATGTCGAGCTTCGAAGTCGAGATCGAGATCGACCCCGACGAACGCGTGCGCGTGGGCATGTCCGCCGACGCACGCATCGCCGTGGCCCACCACAGCGATGCGCTGCTGATTCCCAATACGGCGATCCTGCGCACCGAGGCCGGACCGCGGGTTCGCCTGACCCGGGCGGAGGACCGCGAGTCGTTCGAGCTGGTGCGGATCCGCGAGGTGTACAGCGACGGCTTCCAGACCGTCGTAGCCAACGGCGTGACCGAGGGGGACGTCCTCCTGGTCCGGGCCGAGCGCTGAGCTGCCTGGTGGGGGCGCTGCTTCAGCTGCGGGACGTGACCAAGTGCTTCCGCATGGGCGACCGCGACGAGGAGATCCTGCACGGAATCGATCTGGATGTGTGCGAGGGCGAGTTCGTCGCCCTGATGGGACCGTCCGGCTCGGGCAAGACCACCTGCCTGGAGATCCTGGGCGCCCTTTCCCGGCCCACCCGCGGCCACTACCACCTGGACGGAGAGCCGGTACACCAGCTGGATGACGATGCTCTGGCCGACCTTCGCGCAGCGCGCATGGGCTTCGTGTTCCAGACTTTCAACCTGATGCCGCGCATGTGCGCGCTGCGCAACGCCGCCCTGCCCCTGCTCTACGCCGGCCTCCCGCGCGGCGAACGCGACGCGCGGGCGCGGCGCATGCTGGAGCGCGTGGGCCTGGGGCACCGCCTGGACCACCGTCCCGCGCAGCTCTCGGGAGGCGAACGCCAGCGCGTGGCCATCGCCCGCGCGCTGGTGAACGAGCCGCACGTGATCCTGGCCGACGAGCCCACGGGAAACCTGGACCAGCGCACCGGCGCCGAGATCCTGGAGCTGCTGCGCGCCCTGCACCGCGAGGGCCGCACCCTGATCTGCGTGACCCACAGCGAACAGGTTGCGGCGGCCGCCGGGCGCGTGGTGCGGATCCGCGACGGCGGGATCGTCGCCGATGCGTAGCCTGCAGCGCGTCCTGGGTCAGCTGGCTCCGCTGGGCGGCGACGCCTTCGCGCAGCTTCGCGCGGGCTGGCGCACGCAGGCGCTGACGCTGCTGGGAATCGTCTGGGGCGCCGCAGCCGTGGTGATGCTGCTGGCGCTGGGCTCCGGCTTCAACGAGTTCATGGACCTGGGCATCGAGAAGACTGGAGACCGCTTCACCGAGATCGCGGCCAGCTTCACCAGCGCCGAGGCGGGCGGCGCTCGCGCGGGCCGCCGCATCCAGTTCACCACCGAGGACCTGGAGCGGCTGGAGGCCGGGCTGCCTTCAGCTTCCGCGGTCGCCGGCGAGTCGGAGCGCATGGCGGTGGTCGAGACGCCGCATCGGACCCGGGCCACCGTTCTGGCGCTGGCCAGCCCGAGCATCGCCGGCATCCGCAACCACCACGTGGCGCGCGGCCGCTTCTACGACGAAGGCGACGAGGCGCAGAGCCGCCGGGTGGCCGTACTGGGCGCCGGCCTGGTGCAGATCTTCTTCGGCGACCGGAACCCGCTGGGGCAGGCGATCCAGGTCGAGGGCGCGCCGTTCGAGGTGGTGGGGATCCTGGAAGAGAAGGGCTTCCAGCTGATGACGAACATGGACCTCCACGACCGAACCCTGTTCGTGCCGCTGGCCGCGGGGCGGCGCCTGCTGGGGCACGGCCGGCGCATCGACCAGTTCCTGGTCGAGCCCCACCGTCTGGACGAGACGCCGAGGCTGATCGCCGAGGCGCGCTCGGTGCTGTGGCCGCAGCATCACCTGCCCGAAGCAGAGCAGGACGGCATCGGCTTCTACCCCGTTCAGGAGATCATGGCCCCCACCCTGCTGCTCGGCGTGGGCCTCCAGCTGCTGCTGGGCTTCATCGGCACCGTCACGCTGGCCATGGCCGCCGTGGGCGTCGGCAACCTGATGATCGCGCTGGTCAACGAGCGACGCCGGGAGCTGGCCATGCGCCGCGCCTGCGGCGCGCGGCGCAGCGACCTGATGCTCCAGCTCCTGGTGGAGACGCTGGTGGTCGTGGGCGCGGGCGGAAGCCTGGGCATCGCCGCTGGAGTCGCCATCGTCGCAGCCGTGGGCGCCCTGCCCCTGGGCGGCTTCCCGCAGCCCGTGCTCCAGGGCAGCGTCCTCGTCACCACCTTCTGCGTGCTGGTGGGCGTGGGGCTGGCGGCCGGCGTGGTGCCGGCGCGGCTGGCGGCACGGGTGGATCCCTCCGCCGCCTTGCGGGCGCACTGATGGACTGGCGCGAGTCGCTGCGCCAGGCGTACGAGTCGGTGGCCGATCACCCTCGGCGCGTCTTCGCCTCGAGCATGGGCGTGCTGTGGGGCGCGGCGGCGATCGTGGTGCTGCTGGGCTGGGGCACCGGCTTCCGCGAGTTCATGCACGCGGAGCTGGGGCGCTTCGGCGACGGCTTCGTGATGATGTTCCCGGCGACCACCTCGTCGGGCTTTCCGGGCCACCGCAAGGGCGTGCACGTGCAAATCTCGCTCGACGATGCCGCCGCCGCCGAGCGCGACGCGGGGCATTCCGTGCGCGCCCTGCTGGCCTGCCACAACAGCCGCGAGCGGCTGCTGGTGGAGTCGGACACGGGGCAGATCCGGCGCCTGGACCTGTCCGCGTGCGACGAGCGCTTCCTGGCCTTCCGCAAGTTCGAGATCGAGCACGGACGCGGCTTCGACGCGGC
>CAMYOO010000286.1 GCA_947260035.1 uncultured delta proteobacterium | reverse complement strand
AGCAGCCACTTCTCCAGGGACACGTGGTCGACGATGTCGGCCACGCTCCCGGCCGGGAGCAGCACCGTGCGCGGCCCCTCCTCGCGCAGGCGCAGCCAGGTGGAGCCGTAGCGTTGCTCCACGGCAATCGGCGGCACGAAGCTCGACAGCGCGTTGAAGGGCACTCCCGCCCAGAGCAGTACCAGGCCCTCCACCCCTTCCTCTGCCAGGATGGGCAGGGCGCCCGTGGTCAAGGTCATCTCCTGGGGCCGGAAGATGGGCGTGAAGCGGCCGAAGAGGTCACGCACGCCCGAGCCCCAGGGATTGGAGATGGCCCAGCGCACGTTGGCGCGGAGCTCGTCCTCGGTCATCGCGTGGATGAGCCCGTTGTCGTAGGGCATGAGCAGCGCCTCATCCAGGCCCGCGTGGATGCGCCGGCGGATGGACTCGATGATGTCGGGCGCGTGCTTGGGAAGGATCGTCTCGTAGGTGAAGAGATTTTCCACGTCCCAGTAGCCGCGCGCATCCAGGCCGGTGGCATTGGCATCGTCGAGCATGCGCAGGATCTCGCGGACGATGCGGATGTCCTGCCCGAAGCCGGCTTCATCGGGCGTGTCGCCGCGCCACGAGTGGTAGAAGTTCCCGTGGAAGCCGAGCATCACGTAGACCTTGTGCGGAGACTCCCCATCGGGAGCGCCGCAGGCCGTGACGACGGCGGCGAACGTCAACGCCAGGAACGCCTTGCGGAGCATCCTCATCCCCCTGTCCGCCGATCAGAGCAGAAAGTTTCCGATTCCCGCCGCGACGGGCTTGGCCCGGTCGTCCTGGTAGGCGAGCACGCGCACGTTGGCAATGCGACGCCCCAGTTTGACGATCTCCGCGCGCCCCCGCGTCTCGGCCGGGCCGGCGCTGCGCAGGTAGTCCGTGCTGAAGTTGATGGGCTTGGGGACGCGGTCGCCGTCGCCCTGGTCCAGCAGGCCCAGAAGCGCCGTCATCTCGAGGAAGGCGCCGATCACGCCGCCGTGCACCGCGGGCAGCCGCGCGTTGCCGACGATCGCGTCCTTGAATGGAAGCACGCAGATCAAGCCCTCGTCATCCCGCTCCAGCTGGAGGCCGATGAACTTCGCGTACGGGATCCGGTCGACCAGACTCATCAGGACTGCTCTGCGAGGAGGCGCTTCAGGGGATGCTCGGTCGGATTGGCGCCGACCATGAAGGTGGCGATGCAACGGGCGAAGGGATCGTCGGGATCGCGGTCCCAGGCCTTGCCGCGCACGAACGCCACGCTGCGCGTGCGCTTGTAGCACTCGGCCATGCCGTAGAGATCGTGGCCCGGCTCTGCCGCGCGCAGGTAGTCGATGCGCAGGTCCAGGGTCGCCAGGGCTACCAGCTCGCCGAGGCTGCACAGGGCCGACAACCCGCCGGCCTGATCGAGAAGGGTGGTGATGACGCCGCCGAAGACGACGCCTCGACTGGGATCCCCCACCAGCTCGTCGCGGTAGGGGATCATGACGGTCGCCGTGCACGGGCCCACCGAAAGACAGCGCATGCCAAGCTCGCGGCAGTGGGGAACCGAGTCCACGAACTCGCTGCGATTCTCGCCGAACATGGATTCGAGGGCGTACCGCTCGGGCATCGCGGGAGGATTGCACATGGGCGATGCTCTTCGCCCGCGGAGGACGACGCATGGACTTCGAGATTCCCGCCGAACTGGCTGCCTATCTGGACGAGCTGGATGCCTTCATCGAGCGCGAGATCGTTCCGCTCGAGCAGCAGGACGACAACATCCGCTTCTTCGATCACCGGCGCGAAGACGCCCGTACCGACTGGGACCGGGGCGGCCTGCCCAACGAGGAGTGGGAGTCACTGCTCGGCGAGGCGAGGCGCCGCGCCGATGCCGCAGGCCACTACCGCTACCCGTTCCCCAAAGAGTACGGCGGCCGCGGCGGCACCAACCTGGGCATGGCCATCATCCGCGAGCACCTGGCCCAGCGGGGCCTGGGCCTCCACAACGACCTGCAGAACGAGCACTCCATCGTCGGCAACAACGTGGGCCTGCTGCTGATGCTGGAGTACGGAACCGAAGCGCAGCAGGCGGAGTGGGTGGACCGCCTGGCCGAGGGCCGCGGGGGCTTCGCCTTCGGCATCACCGAGCCCGAGCACGGCTCCGACGCCACCTGGATGGAGACCCGCGGCGTTCGCGATGGCGATGCCTGGGTGATCAACGGCGAGAAGACCTGGAACACGGGAATCCACAAGGCGCCCTACGACATGGTGATGGCGCGGACCAGCGGCGAGTCGGGCGACGCTCGGGGCATCACCGCCTTCCTCGTGCCCATGGACGCCGAGGGCGTGCGCGTGGAGGAGATGCTCTGGACGTTCAACATGCCGACGGACCACGGCCGCGTCTCCTTCACGAACGTGCGCGTCGGGGACGACGCCATCTTCGGAGGCGAGGGCCGGGGCCTGGCGGTGGTGCAGCACTTCTTCAACGAGAACCGCATCCGTCAGGCGGCGTCGAGCCTGGGCGCCGCCCAGTTCTGCATCGACGAATCGATCGAGTACGCCAAGGTCCGCAAACCCTTCGGCAAGCCGCTCGCCACCAACCAGGGCATCCAGTTCCCGCTGGTGGAGCTCCAGACCCAGTGCGAGATGCTGCGCGCGCTGATCCACAAGACGGCGTGGATGATGGACAAGTACGGCGCCTTCTCGGTCTCCGACAAGGTCTCCATGTGCAACTACTGGTCGAACCGGCTCTGCTGCGAGGCGTCGGACCGCGCCATGCAGGTCCACGGCGGCCTCGGCTACTCGCGCCACAAGCCCTTCGAGCACATCTACCGCCACCACCGCCGCTACCGGATCACCGAGGGAGCGGAGGAGATCCAAATGCGGCGCGTCGCCGGCTATCTGTTCGGATTCATGAAGCAGCGCGCGCCCAAGGGCGTGGACGGCGCGTGAGGCGGTAACATCCTTCCATGCAGCGGATCCTGGTAACGGGAGCCCTGGGGCAGATCGGCACCGAGCTGGTTCCGGCCCTGCGCGACCGCTACGGAAGCGATCGGGTAGTCGCCTCGGACATCCGCGTGCCGCACGCGCACGGCCTCTCAGCGAGCGACGCCTTCGAGCACGTCGACTGCACCCACATCCGGGAGATCGAGCACGCCGTGCGCCGGCACGAGGTGGGGACCATCTACCACATGGCGGCGCTGCTCTCGGCGGTCGCCGAGGACAGACCCCGCGTCGCGTGGGAGGTCAACATGGGCGGCCTGTACCGGGTGCTCGAGGTGGCGCGGCTGCACGGCTGCGCGGTCTTCCTGCCCAGCTCGATCGGCGCCTTCGGTCCCGGCACGCCGCGGGTGGGGACCCCCCAGGACACGATCCAGCGCCCGAGCACGATGTACGGCGTCACCAAGGTCTCGAGCGAGCTTCTCTGCGACTACTACCACGCGCGCTTCGGCCTCGACACGCGCGGCCTGCGTCTGCCCGGTCTCGTGTCCTACGTGGCACCGCCCGGCGGGGGCACGACGGACTGGGCAGTGGAAATCTTCCATCAGGCGCTGCGCCACCGGAACTACACGTGCTTCCTGCGCGGAGATACGCGTCTGGACATGATGTACATGCCCGATGCGATCCGCGCGATGATGGAGCTGATGGAGGCGGAGCCGGGCAAGCTCGTTCATCGGAACGCCTTCAACGTGGCGGCCATGAGCTTCACGCCCGAAGACCTGGCCGCCGAGATCCGCAAGCACATCCCGGACTTCGACATCGATTACGAGGTGGATCCGGTCCGCCAGGCCATCGCCGACTCGTGGCCCGAGTCCATGGACGACGCGGCCGCCAGGCACGAGTGGGGCTGGAAGGCGGAGTACGACCTGCCCGGCATGACCGCGGACATGCTGGAGAAGCTCGGCCGGCGTGCGGGCTCCGCATCCTGAGCCGACGTTCCGAAGGAGGCCTGCACCCATGGCGTTCGACCGGATGGACCGGGTCCTGGCAGCCCGGCTCGAGGAGCTGGACCAGGCGGGTACTCGGAAGGGAGCGGAATCGGTAGTCAACGCCGTGCTCCCGGCGGAGGGGGAGCGCGGCCCGCGGGTGCGCATCGAAGGCGAGGGAGAACGGCCCTTCCTGCGCATGAACTCCAACGGCTACCTGGGCCTGGCGGGACATCCCGAAGTGATCGCGGCCGAAGAGCGCGCGGCGCGCGCCTTCGGCACCGGACCCGGGGCGGTGCGCTTCATCAGTGGCACCTTCGCACCCCACGTGGAGCTGGAGCGACGCCTGGCCGCCTTCCACGGCCGCGAGGCGGCCATGATCTACAGCTCCGCCTACGCGGCGGTGATGGGA
>CAMYOO010000285.1 GCA_947260035.1 uncultured delta proteobacterium | reverse complement strand
CGGCCCCACCGTGACCCTCGCGGTGGACGTCGAGTGGCTCGTCTGTGAGGACGAGCTGGGCTGCGTGCCGGGCGAGGCGCGCCACGCCGTGCCGCTGCCCGTGCGGGTCGCCGCCTCCGAGGCGTCCGCCGATGCCGAGCGCTTCCTGGCCGTGCGCAAGAAGCTGCCAGCCGCCGCGCCGCGCGGGGCCGGCATGGAGCTGACCCCGGAAGGGGTGGCCTTCCGTCTGCCCAAGCCCTGGAGTCGTGACGGCGCGCGCTTCGAGGTCTTCTGGGAAGCCTGGGGACCGGTCGATCCGCTGGCCGAGGCAGAGGTCCGCAAGGACGCGGCGGGCGTGCAGCTGATCTACCCGTGGGCCGAGAAAGGCAAGCGGCCGAAGGCCCTGAACGCGCTCCTGACGTACGAGGACGCCGATGGCCGGCACGCATGGACCTTCCACGCGGGTCGCGAGGAGGCCGACGCAGACGCGCCCGCGTCCCGCTCCGAACCTGCCGGCCCGGCGGTCGCCGCGCCGACGTCGCAGGCCGTGGCCCCGGAGGCGGCGGAGGAAGACGATCTCCGCTGGGCGGAGCGCTACGTCGAGTTCGACGCCATGACGGGTGACGAGAGCAGCGGCGGACGCCCACGTCGCTCCTTGCTCGGCGTGCTCCTGCTCGCGTTCCTCGGCGGGCTGATCCTGAACGTCATGCCGTGCGTGCTGCCCGTGCTCTCGCTGAAGATCCTGGGCTTTGCCGAGCAGGCGGGTAGCGACCCCGTGCGCACACGCCGCCACGGGTACGCCTTTGGGGCGGGCGTACTCGGCACCTTCGTCGCCATCGCGGGGCTGCTGCTTGCGCTGCGCAGCGGAGGGGACCAGGTCGGTTGGGGGTTCCAGCTCCAGCAGCCCGAGCTCGTGGCCGGTCTCGCCTTCCTGATGTTCGCGGTCGGACTGAGCTTGTGCGGGGTGTTCGAAGTCGGGCAGTCCTTCTCCGGCCTCGTGGGCCGGGCGGCGTCGCCCGCCGCGCCCAAGGGCTACGTGGGCTCCGTGTGGATGGGCGTGCTCACGACGTTGATCGCGACCCCCTGCACGGCACCCTTCATGGGTCCGGCCATCGGCTTCGCGCTCACTCAGCCCGCCATCGCCGCCCTGCTCGTATTTGCGATGCTTGGTGCGGGCATGGCCGCACCCTACGTGCTGCTCGCCGTCTTTCCGCGCTGGCTGCGCTTCGTTCCGAAGCCGGGGCCCTGGATGATCACGCTCAAGCAGGTCATGGCCTTCCCGATGTTCGCCACGGCGCTGTGGCTCACGTGGGTGTTCAGCCGGCAGGTGGGCGACGACGCCGTCGTGGGCCTGCTCGCGGGACTCCTGCTGTTCTCCGTCGGCGCCTGGCTCTTCGGGCGCTTCGGTACGCCCGGCCGCAGCCGGGCGACGCGCTGGATCGTCGGCGGCACCCTCGCGCTGGCGTTCGCCATCGGCGGCTGGGTGCTGGCGCTACGCGCTGGCGACGCGCCGATGGACGCCGCTGCGATGCGAGTTGCGAAGGCCCCGGAGGGCTGGGTGCCGTATGACGGCAGGGCGATCGTGCGCGCCCAGGCTGCGGGCACCCCGGTCTTCCTCGACTTCACGGCCGACTGGTGCCTGACGTGCAAGGCGAACGATGCGGCCTTCCTCGAGACCGAGACGATGCGTGCGGCCTTCCGGCGCCACGGCATTCTCGCCATGCAGGCCGACTGGACGCGTCGCGACGAGCGCATCACCAAGGCGCTGGCCAAGCTCGATCGAAGCAGCGTGCCGCTCTACGTGATCGTGCCGCCCGATCCGGCGCAAGCGGCGGTCATCCTCCGCACCGCCATCACCACGGGCTACGTGGTGCGCGCACTCGACGAGGTCCTGGATCCCGGAAGGGACTGAGCGCGCGCGACGCACCGGCGAGAGGGCGCGAGGTGCAGCGGCCACGGCCCGCTGCAGCCCCCGACTTCCCGATTGTCACGCGGGGTCGTTCCGGCCGATCATGCGCGGGGACAAGGAGGCGGACACATGCCCTCGCACTCGAGCACGCAGCGGAGCTGGCGCTGGATCGGCACGGCGGCCGTGCTCCTGCTCCTCGTCGGCGCTTGCCGTGGAACGGGCCCCGCTCCGTGCGTGCGTCCGGCTGTCCAGCAGCCGGCCGGCGCCCGAAGCGTTGCTCCCCCCGACCCCGTCGAGGCCCTGGCCGATGGCCTCGGCTCGGCGAACTGGGAGGAGCGCCTCGACACGCTGCGTCGCCTGAGCGCGCTCGGGCCCGCGGCCAACGACGTCGTGCTGCCCGTGCTGCGGGACGCGAACGAGGTCGTCCGGAAGGCGGCCCAGAACCACTTCGTCGGTCTGGGCGAGGCGGCCGTCCCGTATCTCGTCGAACGCTTGGTCGCGGTCGAGGAGGACGCAGGGTTCTTCGCCCGCATCGCCGGCGGCACGGAACGCAACGAGGTCAAGTCGCTGGCCGGCACCTTGTGGCTCGCCCTGGTGCGCGGCACTCCGCGCGGGCGCGTCTACGCCATCACGAAGGAGCTCATCGCGCACGCCTCCCCGCGCATTCGCGCGGTCGGTCTCTTCACCGCTGCGACCCTACGCGACGCGCGCTATCTGCGCCTCGTCGAACCGCTTGCGAACGATCCCGACCCCATGCTGCGCGAGCGCCTCTGGGCGTCCCTCACGCTCCTGCTCGTCAAGCGCAGCGGCTCCGCGCCGGATCTCGACGAGCCGACGGCTGCGCTGACGCTGACCCTGCTCGAGCCCGAGCTGGTGCCGCTGCTGAGCTCCGAGAAGCTCGGAGCGCTCGACCGCGCGCAGACCTTCGGCGACGTCCTCGGTCGGGCATCGGTCCCAGCGAGCCTCGAGCCGCGGCTGCGCGCGCTGCTGAACGCGGCCGTTGCCGACGACAGGCTGTCCGCGCGCGGCGCGGCGCGCGCGGGGGCCATCCTCGCGCGGCAGCCCGAGGAGCAGGAGCGTGCGCGCGCGTTCCAGGACGCGGTCGCACAGATCGAGCCGGAGCGCCGCGACGCGTTCGTCGTGAGGCAGCTCGCCGCGCTTTCCTCGTTTCGCTCCGCGGCGTACGACCTCGAGGCCCTGCCCCGTCTCCTCGATCTCGCGGACGCGCTGACGGCGGACGAGCGGCTGGAGACCTACGGCCTGCCGACGCTGGCCGGGCGGTTCCTGGCGCGGGCTCTTGCCGAGGGCAAGGAAGAGGCCGCCCAGCGGGCCATGACCTCGCTCGCACGCTGGATCGCGCATCCCGATCCGCAGCTCTCCCTGCAGGCGGCCAGGGCCCACGCCATGGTGCTGGGCGAGATCCGCAGGGTGCTCCGGCGGACGGCCGAGGACGCGGGTGCCGAGGCCAAGC
This sequence comes from uncultured delta proteobacterium, assembly GCA_947260035.1. GTDB lineage: Bacteria > Myxococcota_A > UBA9160 > UBA9160 > JAFDET01 > JAFDET01. The sequence goes on along the minus strand of CAMYOO010000285.1, from coordinate 985 downwards.
GCGCGGCCTACGAGGGGCAGCGCGCGGCGCTCCTGGCGTCGGCCCGCGCACACGCCGATGCGCTCTTCGCGCGCGCCGCCTCCCTCCCCCTGCAGGAGGTCAACCGGCTCCTCGAGCTCTTCGTCCACCTCGACGACGAGCGCCGCCTCGACCTGTTCGAGCTCGTCTGGTCGCAGCGCTGGAGCGACGAGCCGGGCATGAACAGCTTCGCCTCACGCGCCGTGCTGATTCTCTCCGCGCGCCAGGAGAAGGCCATCCTGCCCCACCTCCTGAAGTGCGCGGAGAGCCCGGAGGGCCCGTGGCACCGCAGTCTCCGTGACCTGTGCGCCTACGCGCTCGGCGGCAACAGCCGCTACGGGCCGTTCCTGCCCGAGTACCTCACCGCGGAACGGCTCGAGCGCTGGGTGCGGATCATCGAAGATCCGGGTCTGTACCACCGAACGCGCGCCGGCTTCTTCAGCATCATGCAGGCCGACGCGCTGCCGCCCGAGCAGAGGAAGGTCCTCGCGGATCTCGCCCTGAAGTACACCGCGGCGCCGCACGACAGCAACCTGCGCAGCAAGTCCATGCTCTCCCTGGCGTACACCGGGGACCGGCGCGTGCTCGGCCCGATCTACGCCATGCTCCTCGAGACGGACCACCCGTGGTGGATCTGGGAGAACATCGTGCCCGCGCTCGCCGTGCTCCACGGGGCGCCCGTCGCCTCGGGGGACGGAGACCTGGCCGAGGGGCCGATCCCCCGGCCGGCCATGGAGGCACTCGTCGATCTGCTGGAAGCGCAGCTTGCGGCTATGGCGCCGTACGACGAGGTGCGGTTCGCCTACTCCCACAACTACTACTCGTGGGGCGTTGAGTACCTCATGTACCCGCCTGACGTGACCGCGCTCTTCTTGAAGATCTACACCCGGCAGGACTTCGGCCTGGACGTCGCGAGGTGGCGGACCTGGATGTCGAGCCAAGGGGAGATCCTGGGGCGCTGATCGTC
>CAMYOO010000284.1 GCA_947260035.1 uncultured delta proteobacterium | reverse complement strand
GGCGGAAACCTACGGGACTGTCCCTTTAGTTGACGGGCTCAGCCTTCGTCGGCCTCTCGGAGCTTGGCCAGGACGCTGTAGTCCTCGAGGGTGGAGGTGTCGCCGACCGTCTCCTTCCCCGAGGCGATGTCGCGCAGCAGGCGCCGCATGATCTTGCCGGAGCGCGTCTTGGGCAGCGCATCGGTGAAGCGGATGTCGGCCGGTCGGGCCAGCGCTCCGATCTCCTTGGTCACGTGCTTGCGCAGCTCGCCGTTCAGGGCGTCGCCGGCCTCGGTGCCACCGGTCGGAGTGACGAAGGCCACGATCGCAGTGCCGGTGATCTCGTCCGGCCGTCCCACGACTGCCGCCTCCGCCACATTGGCGTGGGAGACCAGGGCGCTTTCCACCTCCATGGTGCCGATGCGGTGGCCGGAGACGTTCATCACGTCGTCCACCCGGCCCATGATCCAGAAGTAGCCCTGCTTGTCCCTGTGGGCGCCGTCGCCGGGGAAGTAGGTGTCCTTCTGGTCCTTCCACTTGCTCCAGTAGGTTTCGCGGTAGCGCTTCGGGTCGCCCCAGATTCCGCGCAGCATTCCCGGCCAGGGCTGCTGGATGGCCAGGAAGCCGCCGTCGGGCGGCTTCACCGTGTCGCCGGCCTCGGAGAGGATCTCGGCCTTCACGCCGGGGAAGGTCAGCGTGCCCGAACCGGGCTTGGTGTCCACGGCGCCCGGCAGAGGCGTGATCATGATCCCGCCGGTCTCGGTCTGCCACCAGGTATCGACGATCGGGCAGCGCTTCCCGCCGATGATGCGGTGGTACCACATCCACGCTTCCGGGTTGATCGGCTCGCCCACGCTTCCCAGCAGGCGCAGCGAGGAGAGGTCGTGGCTCTTGGGATGCTCATCGCCCAGCCGGATGAAGGTGCGGATCGCCGTAGGCGCCGTGTAGAAGATCGATACGCCGTGGCGCTCGATGATGTCCCAGAAGCGGTCCGGGCCGGGCGTGGTCGGCGCGCCCTCGTACATGAGCGACGTCGTTCCGTTGGCCAGGATTCCGTACACGACGTAGGAGTGGCCGGTGATCCAGCCGATGTCCGCCGTGCACCAGTAGACGTCCTCGTCCTTCAGGTCGAAGATCGCCTTCGCCGTGGTCGTGACGTGGGTCAGGTAGCCGCCGGTGGTGTGCAGGATTCCCTTGGGCTTGCCGGTGGTGCCGCTGGTGTAGAGGATGAACAGCGGGTGCTCGGCATCCAGCTTGGCCGGCGGGCACTTCGCGCTGGCGTCGGCCATCAGCTCGTGCCACCAGTGGTCGCGGCCCGCACGCATGGGCACTTCGGGCCCGCAGCGCTTCACCACAACCACGGACTTCACCGACGCCACGTTCTCGATGGCGTTGTCCACCGCCTCCTTGAGGGGCAGCGGCTTGCCGCGCCGCCAACCCGCGTCGGCCGTCACCACCGCCACCGCGCCGGCGTCCTCGATGCGGTCGCGCAGCGCCTCGGCGGAGAAGCCGCCGAAGACGATGCTGTGGGGTGCGCCGATGCGCGTGCACGCCAGCATGGCGATGGCCAGCTCGGGAATCATCGGCATGTAGAGCGCGACGCGATCGCCCTTCTTCACGCCCTGGCCCTTGAGCACGTTGGCGAACTTGCAGACCTCGCGGTGAAGCTGGGCAAACGTCAGGGTGCGGATGTCGCCGGGCTCGCCCTCCCAGATGATGGCGGCCTTGTTGCGGCGGGGGCCGTCCAGGTGTCGGTCGAGGCAGTTGTAGGAGACGTTGGTCTTCGCGCCGACGAACCACTTGGCGAACGGCGGCTTCCAGTCCAGCACCTTCTTCCAGGGCGAGAACCAGGTGACGTGCTCCCTGGCCATCTTCGCCCAGAAGCGCTTCGGGTGTTTCTCGCCCAGCTTGCGCAGCTCGGCTGCCTTGCGGCGATTCCAGTTGGCCTGCTTCACGAAGGCCGGATCCGGCTTGAACGTGCGCTTTTCCGTCAGGAGGGATTCGATGTCGGGAGTCTGCATCTGCTTGGGCTCCGAAGCCCGGGTCAACGATCGAGGACCCAGGCCTCCACGTCTTCGGGGTTCTTGGGGATCGCCTCGGTCAGCACTTCGCAGCCGTCGGCGGTTACAGCAACGTCGTCTTCGATCCGGACTCCGATGCCGCGGAAACGCGGATCGCTGCCCTCGTCGTCTGGGGCTATGTACAGGCCGGGCTCCACCGTGAAGACCATGCCCGGCTCCAAGGGGCGCGGCGCGCTGTCCCTGACGTAGGCGCCCACGTCGTGCACGTCCAGCCCCAGCCAGTGGCTGGTCTGGTGCATGTAGTAGGGGCGGTAGGTCTCCTGCTGAATGGCCTCGTCGGCCGTTCCCTTCAGGATGCCCAGCTCGATCAGGTTCTCGGCCAGCCGCCGCACGGCGGCATCGTGCACCTCGATCAGGGTCCCGCCCGGTCGCGCAACGTCCAGCGCGGCAAGCTGTGCGTCGAGCACCGCGTCGTAGATTGCGCGCGCCGGACCCTCGAAGCGGCCGCCCACCGGGTAGGTGCGGGTCACGTCGGACGCGTAGCCGTCCAGCTCGCAGCCGGCGTCGATCAGCACCAGGGTCCCGTTCTCGAGCTTCTGGTCGTTGCGGATGTAGTGCAGGACGCACGCGTTGGCGCCGCCGCCCACGATGCTGTCGTACGCCGGGCCGCGCGCGCCGCGGCGCCGGAACGTGTAGTCGAGCACGGCTTGCAGCTCGTACTCGTAGTGGCCTCCGTGGGCCAGGCGCGCTGCCTCGTGATGGGCCTCGGCCGAGATCGCGGCCGCGCGGCGCATGGTCTCCAGCTCGTCGTCGTCTTTCAGCAGGCGCATCTCATGCAGGATGGAGCGCGGATCCACGAAGGCCTCGGGCGGCACGTGCCCCTGGCGCGAGTGCAGGCGCATGTTGTCGGCCGCGCCCACCAGCGCGGCGTCCAGTCCGGTGTCGCGGCCCAGCTGGTGGTAGACGCGCTCCGCCCCGGTCAGCAGCTCCGGGACGCTTCCGATCAGCTTCTCGGCCGGATGGGCTTCGTCGGCGTCGAACTCGCGCACGGCGCCTTCCACGCCCGGCCGGTAGCCGGTCCAGACCTCGGCCTCGCGCATGCGGGGTTCCACGTAGAGCGTGAAATCCGGCCCGTCGCTGCTGCGGAGCACCGCCGTGGCGTTCGGATGATCGAAGCCCGTCAGGTACCAGAAGTCGCTGTCCTGGCGGAACGGGAAGTGGGTGTCGGCAGACCGCGACGCCAGACGCGAGCCCTGGACGATTGCCACGGCGTCGGGTCCCATCGCTTCGAGCAGGCGTCGTCGGCGCTCAGCGAACACGGCGACCGATTCTACACCAGCCTCAGAGCGGCGGGGGGCGGGCGCACACCACCTTGACGTCGCCGCACAACGTGGCGCAGAGGACGTCCCCGTGGACCGCGCCCGTATAGAAGATCCCCCCGTCGGCGCGCGGCAGGACGTCGCTGGTGCCGCGCTCGCGGGCCAGGTCCAGCAGGTGATAGCGGCCGCTCCAGCGCATGATGATCACGCGCTCGCCGTCCGACTCGAACTGCACGTCCTGGGCGAAGTCGTGGCCTCGGTCGAACTGCGGGTCCAGCAGCAGGCGCTGGCCCCGCTCGGGCATGGCGTCCGGGTCCGTGGGGCGCAGGATCCGCAGCCACAAGCCCTGGTCGTCCACCTCAGCGGTCACTCCCCAGCCGTCCGGACGGAAGGCCACGAACTGGATCTCCGGCGTCTCCACCCGCAGCTGCTCGCGGCCCTGCAGGTCGAGGATGCGCGCGTCATAGCGGACGGGCCCGTCACCCTGCGGCAGGAGGTCCGCGTTGACCCAGATCTCGCGCCGCAACGGGTCGAAGGCCACGCTCTTGGGGGCTACGACGTAGCCCGGGGTGGGCTCCAGGCGGTGCTCGGCCCGGATTCGCCCGTCCGGCTCCAGCAGCAGCACGCTGCCGTCGCCTCCGTCGCCGCCGCCGTAGCGCGAGGCCAGGATCGAGCCGTCGGGGCCGTGGGCCAGCTCGTTCAGGCCCTTGCCCAGGCCGTCGAAGTGGATCACCTCGCCCGTCGCCGGGTTCACCCGCCCCGCGGATTCGTAGAAGGTCGTGTAGAAGGACATCCCAGACTCCGGAGCGGGCGCCGGGCTCGCTGACGTCCAGGGGCGCTTCCACCACCCGGCGGGCCAGGTCCACGCGCCCGATGTGCTGTGGGCCGGGCGCCTGTAGATCGCCGCGCGGGTCGCCGTCGTGGCTTCGCATGGCCGACCAGAAGGCGGCCTGTCCGAAGTAGAGGACACCGTCCCGCTCGCTGCCGTACCAGGCGCAGTAGCGCTCATCGGCGCTGGGCGACGGCCACTCGAGAATCCCCAGGACCTCCTCCGAGGCATCCGGCGCAGAAAGGGCTCTACCCGGCCCACAGGCCACCAGAAGGCAGGCCACAAAGGCCAGGAGGCCTGCCGCCGCAGGAGGCGATGCCGCATTGGGATGCAGGTCCGAATTTTTATCTAAACATCTGAAAATAAAGAGAATTATCATTTTCGAGGGGCCATCGACCCATCCGGAGAGGTGCATCTTTCGGATGCACTGGAGGCTCTGTCTCTCGACCGACCCCCTTCGATTCCGGGCACTTGGCGAGGTGGCGGAGACTGGCACGCTTCCTGCTCTACAAGATGGTGCAACGCAAGGGCGACCTGGAACGGAGAAGCTGCCCGGACGTGGGCGCGCACGGTCAGCGGATCCAAGCCTCGGAGGAATGAGCAGTACGAAATCGCAAGGCGCTTTCCCCCAATTGGCACCCCGCCTTGCTCTTTCCTTCGAGGTGCCAGGTCAAACGATCCCCCGGTCGCTCGCATCGGCCGGGGGATTGTTTTATCTGGGTGCCGCGTCGCGACCGCCTTCATCCGGAGAGTTGATGACTGCGATGAGCTCGGCGCCGAACTCCCGGGCGAACCAGCCCTTGAGCTCCTCGATCTCGAACAGATCCTCCACCGAATCCGGCCGCTTCCACGCCACCGCTTCCAGGGCGGAGTTGGGGCACAGCACGCCCGGATCCAGCTTCAGCTCCCCGGCGCGCTTCGAGCGCCAGCGCTTCAGCATGTTCATGCGCTGCTCGGTGCGGCGGTCCATGCGGCGCCGGCCGGTGCCGGCCATCTTGGGGATCGGTCCGTGGCCCTTCTTGCGGCCGCGCTCAACCGCGTTCATCAGCTCGTTGCCCATGCGCCGCAGGATCAGGTCGGTGACGCCCTTGATGTTCCGCAGCGCGTCGGGCGAGTCCGGCAGGTTCTGGGCGATCTCGAGCACGGTGCGGTTGCCCAGAACCTTGAAGGGCGGCCGGTCCACTTCGCGTGCGCGCCGGTCGCGCACCAGGTAGAGCTCGCGCAGCACCGCCAGCTGATCCGGTTCCAGGTTCCGGGCGCCTTTGATCTTCAGGTAGCCCAGCCGGTCGAACTCCCGCATCGGCCACGCCCGACGGGTGAGCGCCGCAAACTCCTCGTGGGCCCAGTCCAGACGCTTGGCCTTGCGCAGCTCGCGCTCGAGGCGCTCGGTCAGCCGGATCAGGTACTTCACGTCGGCCGCCGCGTAGTCCAGCTGGTTTTCGGTGAGCGGCCGCACCGACCAGTCCGAGCGCTGCTCGTCCTTGGGCAGCGTCGTGTGGAAGTGGTGCTCGATGATCGCGGAGAGGCCGATGGCCGGATAACCCAGCAGCTGGGCGCTGATCATGGTGTCGAACAGATTCGCGAACTCGAATCCGCAGTCGCGCTTGAGCACGTAGATGTCGTACTCGGCGGCGTGGAAGACCTTGCGGATGTCCGGCGAGGCCATCACCGGCCCCAGCGAATCCATCTCCGCGGGGCCGCCCATGGCCAGCGGATCGACCAGGAACATCTGCTTGCGCGTCGCCACCTGCAGCAAGCAGGTCTTGTCGAAGTAGTGATAGAAGCTGTCGGCCTCGGTATCGAAGCCGACGATCGGTTCCCCTAGGAGCAACGCCGCAAGTTCTTCCAGCTCGCGACGCGTCTCGATGCGCGTGTAATCAGCCACTGCGGGTGACTTCTCCGACTCTTGTCTGTGGGGGATGGAGTCCGGCGCCAGGAGGGAAAACGGGCGCGAACCCGGCCACACGGTAGCGGAGTGGCCCCAGGCTCGCCGGGGCGGCGGCCCGGGGCGCTCTCGGTGACACTGCGGCCATGTCCGGACCCCTCCATGCCGCGGCGGCTGCAGCGGCCGACTCCGATGCTCGGGCCGCTGCCCGCCGTGCGGCCCGCGAGGCCCGCGACGCCCTGGGAGGGGCGGCGGGGGCGGGGCTGGTCTTTGCCACCCCCGAGCATGCGGACGCTTCTCCGGAGTTGATGGCCGACGTGGCCGGAATCCTGGGCACCCACAACCTGGCTGGGTCCTGCGTGCACGGCCTGGTGATGCCCGGCCTTTGCGCCGAGACGGGTCCCGCCGTGAGCGTGGCCGCCCTCTGCGGAATCGAGGCCCGGGCCTTCCTGCTGGACGATCTGGCGGGCCGCGAGGAGCACGCCGGAGAGGAGATCGCGGCGCTGCTGCCCGGAGGACCCACGGAGCGCGACCTGGTGGTGGCGCTGCCCGACCCCGACGTCCTGGGGGGCGGAGCTTTTCTGGACGGTCTGCGCCGGGCGCTGGGCCCGGCCAGCGTGGTGGGCGTGGGCGCCGTGGAGGCCGCGGGCGGCGCCTCCCTGGTCTGGGCCGGCGACGCCGTGGCCGCCGGCGCCGTGGCCGGCCTGGCGCTGCGCGCGGACTCGCCTCCGAGAGTGGGAGTGGCCCAGTCCTGCCTGCCCGCCACCGACCTGCTTCGGGTCACCCGCGCTCGCGGCCACTGGATCCTGGAACTGGACGGCCGCCCGGCCCTGGAGGTCTTCCGAGAGGTGGCGCGCGACCCCTTGGCCGTGGACCTGCGGCGCGCGGCGCGTTTCGTGATGGCCGCCCTGCCCGGCGGCGACCGGCTCGAGGACGGCGGCTACGTGGTCCGCAACATCGTGGGCTTCGACGCCGAGGAGGAGGCCTTCGCCGTGGCAGACCGCCTGGCGCCCGGCGACTTGCTGGCCCTGGCGGTGCGCGAGCCGGAGGCGGCACGTGCGGACCTGAAGCGCGTGGTCGCCGGCCTTGCGGAGCCCGGCCCGGCGCTGGCCCTCTACTTCGACTGCCTGGCGCGGGGGAGAGCCCTGTTCGGCCACGATGGGCTGGAAGCCGGCTATCTGGCAGCGGGTCTCGACCCCACGCCCCTGTTGGGCGTGATGGGCTCGCTGGAGATCGGGCCGGTGGCGGGGCGCCCCGAGCTTCTCACGTATACGGGGGTCCTGGCGGTGCTCGACTCCTGAGCCGTCTTCGGCGGGTTGCAGATGGTTCCGCCATGCGGTCTACTGTTCCGCATCATGGAACAGTCCACTGCGGTCGAAAAGGCCATCGACGTGCTCTTTCACCTCCACGGCAGCCCCGAGCCTCAGGGCGTGACCGCCGTGGGCCGGGCGCTGGGGCTGCCCAAGTCCAGCGCCCACCGCCTGCTCGGCGCGCTGGGCAGGCGCGGCCTGGTGGAGCGCGACGCGCGCGGGCGCTACCGCCCGGGCATCGGGCTGGTGGCTCTGGGTGTGGGCACGCTGGACCGCGAGCCGGTGGTCGAGGCCGCGCGGCCGGTGCTGGAGTGCGAGGCCGAGGCTCTGGGCGAGACTCTCTTCCTGGCGGCGGCCCGGGCCGGGCGTATCCACGTCCTGGACAAGGTCGAGGGGCCGGGCTTTCTGCGCGCGGCGCCCCGCGTCGGCTCGTGGGTGCCGGTGGGCGCCACGGCCGTGGGCAAGCTCCACCTGGCATTCGCGCCCGCGTCGGTGGTCGAGAATGGCGACGGTCCGGCTCCCCGCTTCACGGAGCGCACCCTCGGTGCGCGCGCCCTGGCGCGCGAGGTGGAAGCCGTGCGCGAGCGCGGCTGGGCGGCCAACTGCGACGAGTGGCAGCCGGGCCTCAGTGCCGTGGCGGCGCCCGTCTTCCTGGGCGCTCGACTCGTGGCCGCCGTGGCGGCGGCTGCACCCAGTGCGCGTCT
>CAMYOO010000283.1 GCA_947260035.1 uncultured delta proteobacterium | reverse complement strand
CGGGGCGTCCGGCGGCGTGCGCACCCAGCGCTCGCCGCACTCGATCGCCCGCAGCGAGGCCGCCACCGACTCCAGCCCCGCCACACGCGCGGCGCCCACGGTGCGCCGCAGCACCTCCAGGCCCATGTAGCGGGCCACGTGTGCGAAGCGAGGAGCGGCGTCGCCCCGCGCTTCGGCGTAGGCGATCCAGCTGGCCTGGATCGAGGGCAGGGCCTGGGCCAGGCCGGCGCGGGCCAAGGCGGGAAGCGCCAGGTGGGCCAGCAGGGTGGCCACGTCGAAGGCCGGGTCGCCCACGTGGGCGATCTCGGCATCCAGCAGCTTGGGGCCCGCCGGCGGCAGCAGGACGTTTCCGGCCTGTACGTCGCCGTGGACCAGGCTGCCCCGAGGCTCCAGGTAGCGGCGGTACGCGTCCGCGGCCAGGCGGCGGAACTCGGGTGTCTTCAGGTCTTCAGGGACGCGGCCCGATCCGCCACCTCGGGCTCCAGCGGGAAGTCGTTCTCCGCGAAGGGCAGGTCGAAGATGTGGTCGCCGTGGAGGCGGCGCATGGCGTCGTTGTCGAAGCGCGCCGCCAGGTCCGGGTCGCCGGCCGTGGCACCGTGCACGGCGGCCAGGAAGCGGGCCAGGGCGGTGCCGACGCCGGCCCCGTCGGAGCCCCGGGCCAGGCGCTGGTCCAGGCGCTCCGCGTCGCCCAGGTCTTCCAGTATGAGAACGCGTTCGCGTTCGTCGAAGTGCAGTATTTCCGGGCAGATATGCTCGGCGTCATGGTCCCGGGCCAGGGCGAAGTAGCGGGCTTCGAAGACGATCCGGCGCGTATCCACCCGATACTCGGGGAAGCGCTCCAGGGCCGGGCGAGCTTGTTTGACGATCCAGCTGCGTCCGTCGGCCACCCGGGCCCGACGCACCCAGTTGATGTTGCCGTCGCCGGCCTTCTCCACGGAAACGGCCTCGTCGGACCCCAGGTATCCGAGGTCCCGGAGGTAGTCCGGAAGGTTGGATTCGCTGAGCCGGAGCTGCTCGCTCACGAACCGGCAGCTTTCCGGCAGAAAACACTCAAGGTCACGCACCTCCGGCCGAATAGTAGGGACAAGATTCCGAGCCAAGCCAGGGGGGGGTAAGGCTCGGACAGGACGCCTCGGTGGCCTAGCGGTCCCGAGGCGTTTCCTGTTTTCTGGGGTCTGGGGTGCTTTCGGGGCGCGGCGCCGCGCGTTCATATCCTTAGGCGGCCGAGCCCCTCCGTTCGCCTTCGGCTCTCTGCGCGCCGATCCTTGCGGGGGCCCGCTCTTCGCTCGCCTTCGGCTCACTGCGCGCCCTCGTCATCCTCCGGAGCTTCGCGCGTGGCCCGATGGCTCGGGCTTGCGGGCCATAGGCGCGGAGAACGCGCGGAGTCTGGGAGGGCTACGGCCGGTGGTGGTCGGTGGTTACTCGCCCGTGTGGAGCTCGGCGTAGAGGCCGAAGTGGTCGCTGGGCCAGGTGCCGTTCTTTTCTTCGTTGCAGACGACGCGGCAGTGGTCGATGCGTCCGGCGCCGGCCTGGGTGGCGTAGCCGGCGAAGATGTAGTCGATGCGGCGCTCGGGTTCGTGAGCGGTGCGGGCGTAGGGGTTGCGGTTGGACCAGGTGATGCCGTCGCTGCCCTCGCCGGCCACGCGCCAGGCGTCGTAGAAGAGCACGCTGCGCCCCTCCAACGAGTGCAGGCCCTGGAGGAAGCGGATCTCGTCGGAGTCCGGCTCGGCGTTGAAGTCGCCCACCAGCAGCGGGGGAAAGCCGCCCTTCGGGCGCAGCCCCAGCACGTGGTCGGCCAGGGCCAGCACCTGCCGCTCGCGAACGTGGCCGTGGTGGAGCTTCCAGTGCAGGTGGGTGCAGGTGAAGGAGATCCGCCCGCCCGCGAGCGGCGCGTCGACCTCCACCGTGAGGGCGGCGCGCGTCTCGCCGTCGCCCAGGTCGGGAAGGCGCAGCTCCCTGCGGCCGACGATGGGCCAGCGGCTGGCCACGGCATTGCCGAAGGAGAGGCCCCGGTCCTCTCCCCGCCAGAACGGGCTGGCGCGAACGAAGTCCCGGTGGGGCAGGCGCTCTTCGCCCAGCACGTCGCGCACCAGGTCCACGTCCGGCCCAGAGAGAACCTCCTGGAAGCCCACCACGTCCGGGTCCAGTCGCTCGATCCAGTCGCGGATCCGCGTGGCGCGTTCGGGCCAGGGGCCCGAGTCGTGCCAGAGGTTCAGGCTGAGGACCTTCAGGGGCATCGATCGGGCTACGGGCTCGCCTCGATGCGCTCGTCCTGGAGCGTCTTAGCATGGTCGTCGTCGGTCAGATCGCTGTGGCAGGCGGCCTTGTGGCCGGTGTCGGCGCCCACGGCCGAGCGGGTCTTGCTGGCCAGGCGGTGCAGCTCGTCCGGCGACAGCACGCCGCGCTTCTCCAGGATTTCCTTCTGCTCGTCGGTCAGGGCCTCGGTGACCTTCGGCTTGTCCCAGGCGTAGCTCTCATCCTTGCCGGACACGAAGACGACGATCTCCTTGCTGATGCGCACGCTGCACCAGTCGTGGCCGCACATGGCGCAGAAGTCCGTGTCCACGTCCAGGTCTTCGTCGTGGTACGCGCGCGCCGTGTCCGGGTCGAAGGACAGCTCGAAGTGCTTCTCCCAGTTGAGGGCCGCGCGGGCCTTGGTCAGCTCGTCGTCGGCATCCCGGGTTCCCGGGATGCCCAGCGCCACGTCGGCGGCGTGGGCCGCGATCTTGTAGGCGATGCAGCCCTGCTTCACGTCATCGCGCTTGGGCAGGCCCAGGTGCTCCTTGGGCGTGACGTAGCAGAGCATGGAGGCGCCGTGGAAGCCGGCGGCGGTGGCTCCGATGCACGACGTGATGTGGTCGTAGCCGGGGAAGATGTCCGTCACCAGCGGCCCCAGCACGTAGAACGGCGCGCCGTGGCAAAGCTTCCGCTGCAGCTTCATGTTGAACTCGATCTGGTCGAAGGGTACGTGCCCCGGGCCCTCGACCATCACCTGGCAGCCGTGACGCCAGGCGCGCTCGGTGAGCTCGCCCAGGGTCTCCAGCTCCGCCAGCTGCGCGGCGTCCGTGGCGTCGGCCAGGCCGCCCGGCCGCAGGCCGTCGCCGATGGAGAAGGTCACGTCCCAGCGGCGCAGGACTGCGCAGATGTCGTCCCACAGGTCGTACATGGGATTCTGCGCTTCGTGGTGGATCATCCACTTGGCCAGCAGCGAGCCGCCGCGCGACACGATGCCGATCAGCCGGTTCTGCACGAAGGGGAGGTGCTCGCGCAGCACGCCGGCGTGGATGGTCATGTAGTCCACGCCCTGCCGGGCCTGATGCTCGAGCTGCTCCAGGATGACCTCCGGGGTCAGGTCCTCGATCTGCCGGCCCAGGATCATCGAGTAGATCGGCACGGTGCCGATGGGCACGCGGGAGTTCTTGATGATGGCGTCGCGGGTGGCGTCCAGGTCGCCGCCGGTGGAGAGGTCCATCACCGTGTCGGCGCCCCAGCGCTCGGCCCAGCGCAGCTTCTCCACTTCTTCGTCGGTGGAGCTCGACACCGGCGAGGCGCCCATATTGGCGTTCACCTTGGTCTTGCCCGCCCGCCCGATGCACATGGGGTCCAGGGTGTGAGACAGGTGCACCTTGTTGGCGGGGACGACCATGCGGCCCGCGGCCACCTCGTCGCGCACCTGCTCGGGCGTCAGGTGCGGCTCGCGCTCCGCCACCCGGCGCATCTCGGGCGTCACGTTGCCGACGCGCGCGTGCTCGAGCTGGGTGCTCGGCGTGAATCCCTCGGGCGCGATCGCGAACCCGGTGGCCTCGTCGCGTCGCCAACCGTCGGGGAGGAAGTCCCAGGCGGTGCGGTCCGAGGGGGCGGGCATGCCCGGGGTGTCCGGGGAGCTGAAGGCCAGCGCGCCGCCCACGTCGGGCGTGCGTGCAAAGCTGCCGGGCGTGGTGCCCGCGGCTTCGCTGGACGGGTTGCTCCCCAGGTTGGGAAGCTGCCAACGGCTCTGGATCGGCTCGGACATGGGACGCTCCTAGAAGTGGTGGAGCGCCGAGGGGTTTGATCGTTGCCTTTCCTACGCTCGTGTAAACGAGTTCAGGTTCGAAGGGTCTCTTCTCAGGCCCGGTCTCTGCCGGGCCACCCCCAGGCTCCGTATGCTGCCGAGGCTAACACGGGGTCGGGGGGCCTACAATCGAGCGGGCGCGCTACCGTCCGGCCGCGATGCTGCGCGTTGTCTTCACGATGCTCCTGGGCCTGGCCCTGATCGCCGGTTGCGACCGGCGGGTGGAGTCTTTCGACCCCGACGAGAAGCCGGAGCAGCCCGACCTCTCGCGGATCTTCCCGCCCGAGGCCGCGGCTCCGCCCACGGGGACCGAGGCGCCCAGCATGCCGCCCGCGCCCCCGGGCCAGCGCCGTGGCGCGCCGCCGGTGGCGGCGGCCAGCGGCCCGCCGATCCGCGGTAGCGTGCGCCTGGCGCCGGGCCTCGAGGAGCGTGCCCGCGAAGGCGTGCTCTTCGTGATCGCGCGCAGCCCCGAGGGTGGCCCCCCGCTGGCCGTGAAGCGCTTCCAGGCGCCGAGCTTCCCGCTGGAGTTCGAGCTGGGGCCGGAAGATCGCATGGTGGCGGCCCGTCCCTTCGTGGGCCCGCTGCTGCTCTCCGCACGCCTCGACGCCGACGGCAACGCCACCAGCCGCGCCCCCGACGACCCCCCCCGCCCCGGTCAACCCCGGCGACACCGGCCTCGACCTCCTCCTCGAATAACCGTCAACTAAAGGGACAGTCCCGTTAGTTGACGGTCGCCGTATGCGGGTCAGTGGTGGAGGAGGGCGTCTACGGCTTCTTTGGGGCCGGCGACGATCAGGGTGTCGCCTTCGCGGATGCGGTCGGTGGACGAGGGTACGCGGACGCGTAGCGCGGGGTCGGGCTCCAGGGGGCTGCGGATCAGCACTACCTGCACGCCGTGGCGCACGCGTACGTCCAGCTCGCGCAGGTTGCGTCCGTGGAAGCGCAGCGGCGCGTCCAGCTCCTGGATCACGTAGCCGCCGCCCAGCTCCGCCTGGCGCACGCGTCCGCTCATGCCCACCGTGGAGGAGACACCGCCCGCCAGGTCGCGGCGCATCACCTCGGCGTTGTAGGCGTCGATGGCGTGCTGGCTAGTGACGGTGCCGATGAGCTTGTGCGTGTCTTCCGGGTCCACCACGCCAATCTCCTCGAGGTCTGCGTGACCGAGGATCTGCATCACCGTGTCCAGGTCGTCGTCTGGGGTGACCGTCGGGGGCGTTCCGCCCACCAGGTCACCGGCCACCACCACGTGGGTCAGCGCCTCCTGGTCCATGAGCAGACGCCGCACCTCGGAGAGCGAGATGTCTCCCAGCAGCCGCTGGTCGCGATCGACGACGAAGAACTCCACGTGCTGGCTCTGCACCACCAGATGGAGCACTTCATCGAAGCGCGCGTGGGCCTGGATGGTCGCCACGTCCGTGTCCATCACGTCGCGCACGAAGAGGCGCTTCAGGACATTCGGATCATCCTGCTTGCCCAGATCCACGCCCCGGCGCACCAGCTTCATCGTATAGATGGATTCTTTGCGCACGAACTGGGAGACCAGCGTCGAGACCACGCAGGCCGCCATCAAGGGTGGGATGATCGTGATGGACTGAGTCATCTCGAAGATCATGATGATGGCGGTGATCGGCGCGTGGGTGGTGGCGGCGACGACCGCCCCCATGGTCACCAGGGCGTAGGCGCCGGACTCGGCCGTCACCCACGGGAACGCCAT
>CAMYOO010000282.1 GCA_947260035.1 uncultured delta proteobacterium | reverse complement strand
GGCGGCCACCTGCTCGCGGAGCAGCGCCAGCAGGTCGTCGCGGCCCAGGCCGCCCCGCTCGATCAGGCCCACCACGTCGCCGTTCAGGCGCCGGCGGTCCGCTTCAGCTGCGCCGGTAGACGGATCCTGAAGTTCGAGCCCTTCCCCACCCTGCTCTCCACCGTGATGTCGCCGCCCATCATCTGGCAGAAGCGCCGGCTGATGGCCAGGCCGAGCCCGGTCCCACCGAACTTGCGCGTCGTCGACGTATCGGCCTGGCTGAATTCCTCGAACACTTCGTCGATCTTGTCGGGCGCGATTCCGATGCCGGTGTCGGCGACGCTGAAGGAGATCCAATCGCCCGACCCGCACTGCTCCCGTTCCACCGACAGGGTGATCGTCCCGTTCTCGGTGAACTTCGCGGCGTTGCTGATCAGGTTGAACAAGGCCTGTCGTACCTTGGCGAGATCCGCGTGCATCGAACCCAGGTCGTCCGCGCGCTCGATCCGCAGCGTGTTGTGCTTCTTCTTGACCAGCGCGTCGGCCGTGGCAGAGACTTCGTCGATCAGGGCATCGAGGTCGAAGGTCTCGAGGAGCAGATCCATCTTGCCCGCCTCGACCTTCGTCAGGTCGAGAACGTCGTTGATCAGGGCGAGAAGATGTCGCCCGGCGACTTGAATCCGCTGCAGGTCGGGAACGAACTGCTCCTGCGCCCGGTCCTCGGCCTCTTCGATGAGCATCTCGCTGTACCCGATGATGGCATTCATGGGCGTGCGCAGCTCATGGCTCATGTTGGCCAGAAAGGCGCTCTTCGCCTCGCTCGCCGCATTGGCTTCCTTCGTCGCCCGCTCCAGCGCGGCGGTGCGTTCCACCACCTTCTGGTCCAGGCTCCGGTTGAGCTCCAGCAGTTGCTGATGGCTCTCGGCGACTTCCCGGCGCCATCGCTCCGTGATCCTCAGGACGAGCAACCAGCCTGCGACCAACACCGGGAGCGCGATCCCGGCGGCGACGAGTTGGAGCAGCGCTCTCTCCTCCTGAGATCGCGCGGCCGAGACCGCGGCCTCCTCGAGCTGGCGGCCCAACCTCTCCATGCCTTCGGCATAGGTTGCCTTGTGCGCCGCGTACGGCTTGCCACTCAGGACCGCCTGCGCCTGCTCCAGGCGACCCTGTCGGACTAGCTCGAAGGCTCGCTCCTCGAGCGCGAGGAGGGCGTCGTTGGCGGCTTCCGTCTGTCCGGTGCTCTCCAGGTCGGAGACCAGCGACCTGGCCTCCTTGATGGCGTCGCTCAGCTGGGGTTCGAGCCGCCGGTATCGGGCCTCCCAGCGGGGGTCACCGGTCGCGGTTGCCATCCGCGCAGACATCGTCAGGGCTTCGTCGAGGTGAATGATCTGCCCGCGCAGCTCTTGGATCCTCGCGCGGCGTTGCGAAACGTCGCTGAATCTTCGGTAGGAGTCGTAGGCGCCCCACACGGTCGCGAGCAGCGCGGCTGCCGTGACGAGGCACGCAGCGGTGAGGAACCAGATGGGTCTGCGGGTCGCCTGCCCGCGCTCCGTCCCGGCCGCCTCGAGAGCTTCGCTCATGAAAGATCCGGACGCTGGGAAGCGGGCACCGGAAGACCTGTTCCTAGTCGATTCTCGAACACGTTCTCCCCGCTGATGCGCGCTCTCTTGGGGCGCCGCGATGGCGTGGTGACGCTCTTCCACGGGTGCCGCACGGCTGTCGTGCACACCGTCATCGACGTGCGGCTGTTGCGCATCCGCCGGCGAAGATGGTAGCGCGGCCCCCGAGCCCTGAGGAACCCGCTTGTTCGCCCCGGTCGCCTTGTGATCGCCGCGCCGAGGGTCGCTCGCGAGCGGCAAGAGCGGGCCCGGCCCGTGCGGGCGAGCCGGCGGACGGCATCGCGGCGCGCGCTATGTTCGTTGCGGCGCGAGCAGCGGGTGTTCGCCGCCAGCCCCGGAGAGAACGATGGCGAAGATCCTGCTCATAGAGGACCAGGAAATGAACCGCGACATGCTCATGCGGCGCCTCAAGAAGCGCGGCTACGACGTCTCCATCGCGGTGGACGGGGCAGAAGGCGTCGAGAAGGCGCGCGCGGAGTCCCCGGACCTGATCCTGATGGACATGAGCCTGCCCGTGATGGACGGCTGGGAGGCCACCCGCACCCTGAAGGCCGACGAGGGCACCCGCGCCATCCCGGTGATGGCCCTGACCGCCCACGCCATGAGCACCGACCGCGACAAGGCCCTCGAAGCCGGCTGCGACGCCTACGAGACCAGGCGGCCACCTGCTCGCGGAGCAGCGCCAGCAGGTCGTCGCGGCCCAGGCCGCCCCGCTCGATCAGGCCCACCACGTCGCCGTTCAGGCGCCGGCGGTCTTCCTCGGTGACGTCCTTGGCCGTCACCACCACGATCGGAACGGCGCGCGACGCGTCGCGATTGCGCATCTCCATCACGAAGTCGAAGCCGTCCATCACCGGCATCATCAGGTCCAGCAGGATAAGCGCGGGCGCGTGGTCGGCGACCCGCTGCAGGGCGACGCGCCCGTTCTCGGCCTCGCTCACCTGCCAGCCCTCGTTCTCCAGGGCGCGGCGCAGGACCTCGCGGTTCTCGGACTTGTCGTCCACCACCAGCGCGCGCCGGTCCGCGCCCTCGGGCGCGTGGCGCTGCAGCAGCTGCACCAGCGCGCCGCGATCGACGGGCTTGGTGAGGAACTCGGTGGCGCCCAGCGCGTAGCCCAGCTCGCGGTCGTCGGTCATGGTGACCATCAGCACGGGGATGTCGCGGGTCTGGGCGTCGGCCTTCAGCTCGCGCAGCACCTCCCAGCCGTCCATGCCGGGCATCAGCACGTCCAGGGTGATGGCCGCCGGCCGCAGGGTGCGCGCCAGGTCCAGCGCCTGACGCCCGTCGCTGTCACCACGCGCACGCCGGCGACCTGCAGGGTGCGTCCCAGCAGATCCAGCGCGTTGGGGTCGTCGTCCACCACCAGCACCACCCGCTCCTCGTCCGGCTCGGGATGCGGCGCGGCGACCGGCTGCTCCGGCTCGGCGACGCTCTCCACCTGGAGCGGCAGCCGGATGGTGAAGGTGGAGCCCTGCCCCACGGTGCTCTCCACGGTGATGTCGCCGCCCATCATCTGGCAGAAGCGCCGGCTGATGGGAAGGCCCAGGCCCGTGCCGCCGTAGTCCCGCGTTGTGGTCTCGTCGGCCTGGGAGAACTCCTCGAAGACGTGGTCGATCTTCTCCGGCGGGATCCCGATGCCCGAGTCCGACACCGCCATCCGCACCCCATCCGCGCCTTCCACCGCCTCGGCGGCCACGACCAGCCGGATCTCGCCCTCGTGGGTAAACTTGGCCGCGTTGCTCAGCAGGTTGAAGAGCGCCTGGCGCACCTTGGTGACGTCGGCCCGCATGCCGCCGAGGGAGGGATCGACCTCCACCTGGAGCGTGTTGTCGTTCTTCTTCACCAGGGCGTCGATGGTCGTGACGACCTCGCCCACCATCGCGGGGATCTCGAACTCCTCCAGGTAGAGGTCCATCCGGCCTGCTTCGATCTTGGAGAGATCGAGCACGTCGTTGATCAGGGCGAGCAGGTGATTCCCGGCAGCGTGGATCTTCTTCAGGTCCCCAGCGGCCTCTTCGTTGCCCTCGTCCTCGGCGTCCTCCATCAGCATCTCGCTGTAGCCGATGATGGCGTTCATCGGCGTGCGCAACTCGTGGCTCATGTTGGCGAGGAAGCCGCTCTTGGCACGGCTGGCGTCCTCGGCTGCCTCCATCGCCCGCTTCAGCTGCTCGGTGCGTTGGGCCACGGTCTCCTCCAGCGCCGCGCTGTGCTGCTCCAGCTCGCGGTTCTTCCGCTGGATCTCCGAGATCAGCTCCTCGCGCGAGAGGGCCGTGACCCGGGCCCGCTGCTCGGCGATGAAGGCGTCTGTGGCCTCGAACGCCGGGGCGGGTAGCCGCAGCGACCCGCGAAGCCCCGCGAAGCCGTCCTGCGCGGGCCTCTGCGTGAGCCCGTCGAAGAACCCCGCCAGGGCGGCCAGGTGCGGCATGGCACCACGCGTCTGGAAATCGAGGACCAGCCGGCCGGGAGACGGCTCCAGGGCCACCGCGATTCGCGCCTCGCCGCCGCTGCCGAGCAGCTCGCGCACGGCTTCGGAAACGGCCGTGGCCAGCCGGGTCGCGACGATCCGGTCGTAGCCCAGGGCGTCCGCCAGGCCGCGGATCTTCCCGCGCGCGTCGTAGACCGAGCTTCGATCGCGAATGCGGATGTGCCCCAGCGATATCATGCGTCGTACCGCACGGCGATGCAGGCCGCGTCGTCGTAGGACTTGCCGAAGCGACCGATGACGGTCCGTACCACGTCCTTCGGGGGATGGTGCACCAGGCTGGGGTAGTCGTCCGACGTGAAGCGATCCTGCACCCCGTCGGTGTAGAGCAGCAGCACGTCGCCCTTCTCCAAGGCGAGCGTCTGTGGATGGGGTGTGCGCATGTTCTGGCCAAGCACCCCGCCGTGCGAGACGAGCCGCGTGTCGCTGGCGCCGAACCGGCGCAGCACGGTATTGCCCGTGCCCGCGTAGACCACCTGACCCACGGCCGTATCCACCGCGCAGAGCCCCACGGCGGCGCCGCGCGTCCCCTGCACGTGCCGGTGCAGGCGCGTCATCAAGCCCGCAACGTCGGCGCTGGCGTAGCGCGTGAGGTAGGCGTCGATCAGCAGGGCCAGCTGGTGGGCCTCGTGCCCGTGGCCCAGCACGTCCACGATGGCCGCGAACAGGCCCTCCTCCAGCGGCCGGATCACCACGGCGTCGCCGCTCACCCGTTCGCCCGCGCACGGTCGGATCAGGCTGGCGTGCTCCAGCATGTTGGGCTCGCTCACTTCCACTTGACCGCGGTGACCCGGGTCCCCTCGCCCGGCGTCGAATCCAGCTCGAACTCGTCCATCATGCGCCGGACGCCCGGCAGGCCCAGCCCCAGCGTGCCGCTGGAGCTGAAGTGGTCCTGCATCGCCGCCTCCGTGTCGGCGATGCCGGGGCCCTGATCCCGCGCCTCGATCTCGATGCCGCGGCCCTTGCGCCCCTGGACCTGCTGGAGCCGGATCTCGCCGGCGTGGGCGTACTTCAGGATGTTGCGGGCCAGCTCGGAGACCGCCGTGCCGATCATGCGCCCGGGCGCCTCGGCGAAGCCCGCGTCCAGCGCGTAGCGGGTCGCCTCCAGCGCGGCGCGGCGCGCGTCCGCTTCGTCGCGGATGCTCAGGCGACGCTTGGCCATCATCGCTGGGGCTCCGGGTGCGGATCCTCTGCATCTTCGGCCTCGGCGTCCGGCTCTTCCTCGGCGGCCGGCTCCCCTTCGGCGCTGGGCTCGGGCTCGAAGCGGGCGAAGGCGGCATCCAGGTCGATGGCCGCCTCCAGGCCGTCCACGTCGGCGCCGGCCCCGATCAGGGCGGAGACCACTCCCGGCTGCAGGCCCACCAGCAGGGATTTCGAGCCCATCAGCCGCGCCATCTCCATGATGCGGCGCAGGGCGGTGAACTCCGCCGTGTCCAGCATCTCCAGCCCCGACACGTCGAGGATCACCGCCTGCGAGCCGGTCTCCTGGATGCGCGCCAGCAGATCCTCCCGGAAGCGCGCCAGCACGGCGTCGTCCAGATCCAGCTGGATCGAGGCCACCAGGACGCCGCGGCTCACCTGCATCGCCACCGCGGGCACGTCGGCGCGGACCGCCATCGCCGGCCCCGCTCAGCGCGAGGCAGCCACCCGCCGGCTCCGGAGGCGCACGCCTTCCGGACTCAACGGTGCTGCCACGAAGGGTTGGTCGGCCCGGCTTGCCGGGCTGCAGATCGTGCGAGCGATGCGGTCCACGGTCCCTGAGGGTACCAGACCCCGCGGCGGGCACCCCAAGCGCCCTCTCGGTGCCGCCCCTCCCGCGCTCTGGTAGCCTCCTGCCGATTCGAAGCGCCGCGGCCCGGCCCGGCGAGGAGCAAGAAAGCATGGCCGATACGTCGACGATGTCCTCGGAGCAGCTGGGCGCCATCCACCAGGCGCTCGACAAGGTGCAGGCGATCATCGAGTTCGACCTGGACGGCACGGTCGTGTCGGCCAACGAGAACTTCCTGGACATCTTCGGATACCGGGCGGACGAGGTCGTCGGCAAGCACCACCGGATCTTCTGCGACCCCGCCTACGCGGAGTCGGAGGAGTACGCCGAGTTCTGGCGCAAGCTGGGGCGCGGCGAGTCCCACGCCGCGGAGTTCAAGCGGCTGGGCAAGGGGGGCAAGCAGATCTGGCTCCAGGCCTCCTACAACCCGGTCCTGGACAAGCAGGGACGGCCGATCCGCGTGGTGAAGTTCGCCACCGACGTCACCGACGCCAAGCTCCTGACCGCCGAGTTCGAAGGCAAGGTGGCGGCGATCGACCGCGCCCAGGCCGTGATCGAGTTCGAGCTGGACGGCACGGTGATCACCGCCAACGACAACTTCCTGCGCATCTTCGGGTACAGCCTCGACGACGTGGTCGGGAAGCACCACCGCATCTTCTGCGATCCCGGCTACTCGGAGACGCCGGCGTACCACGAGTTCTGGCAGAAGCTCGGCCGCGGCGAGTACGACGCCGGCGAGTTCAAGCGCCTGGCCAAGGACGGCACGGAGATCTGGCTCCAGGCCTCCTACAACCCGATCTTCGACCTGAACGGCAAGCCCCGCAAGATCGTCAAGTTCGCCGCCGACATCACGGACGAGGTCCAGAAGCGAAGCCTGGCCCTGCTGGAGATGTCGACGCCGGTGACCAAGATCTGGGACGGCGTGCTGTTCGCACCCATCGTGGGCATCGTGGACTCCAAGCGCTCGGTCGACATCATGGACAAGGCGCTCTCCAGCATCGCCGACACGCGTGCCCGCACCCTGCTGCTGGACATCGGCGGCGTCGCGGTGGTCGATACGGCGGTGGCGAACCACCTGATCAAGATCGCCAAGGCGGCGGTGCTGATGGGCTGCAAGACCATCATCTCGGGTATCTCGCCGTCCATCGCCCAGACCATCGCAGAGCTGGGCATCGAACTCGGCGCGATCCAGACGACCTCGACCATCGAAACCGCGCTGCGCGACTCCATCGCCAGCGCGGGCGGCAAGTTCGAAGGCGCCTGAGCCCGTCCGGCGCTTTCAGGCTCGCTCGTCGCCGACCGCGACGACCTGTTCGCAGATCTCCGCCAGCAGCGACTCCTGGTCCATGCCGCGCCGCTCGATCAGGCCCACCACGTCGCCGTTCAGGCTCCGGCGCTCCTCGTCCGTGAGGTCCTTGGCCGTCACC
>CAMYOO010000281.1 GCA_947260035.1 uncultured delta proteobacterium | reverse complement strand
AGTCCGACCAGGTTCACCACGAACAGGTTGACGGCGGAGGCCGTCGCACGCATGCGCGGGACCACCAGGTTCTGGATCGTGGACAGCATGGGCCCCATGTACATGGTGGCCAGGAGATGAAACGGAAGAAAGCTCAACAGCGCCGCCGTCCGATTCTCGAACAGGACGAAGCCCACCACGAACGGAACCGCGGCCGCCAGCTCCAGGGCCGGCAACCACACGTACCAGCGCGCGTCGCGGCGCCCCATGCGATCGGCAAGCCAGCCGCCCAGGAACGCTCCGCCCCCCCCGGTAATGCCGATGGCCAGCCCCAGCCAGACACCGACCTCGACCATTCCCATCTTGTGGACGCGCATCAGGAAGGTCGCGCCCCAGGTCAGCACGCCGTACCCCGAAAGCGACATCACAGCGGTGGAGAACATCACCAGCAGGAAGGAGCGGTTGCGCGCCAGCCCGCGCAGCGCCTGGCCGAAGGGCACCGCTGCATCGGCGGCCGGCGCCGCGCCCGGGTCCGAGTAGCCGCGCGGAAGCTCGCGGAGGGTGAAGCGCACCAGGGCCGCCAGCGGGAAGCCGGCCAGCCCGATCACCAGGTAGACGGTGCGCCAGCCGAAATGGTGCCCGATGTACCCCCCGCCCAGGAAGGCCGCGGCCACCCCCAGGTAGACGCCGGCCCCGTAGACGGAGAGCGCGGTGGCGCGTCGTTCCGGCGGAAAGTAGTCGGCGATCAGCGAATGCGCGGGAGGGCTGCCCGCCGCTTCGCCGATGCCCACGCCGACCCGGGCCGCCGCCAGCTGCCAGAAGCTGCGCACCAACCCCGAGGCCGCGGTCATGGCGGTCCAGATCACAAGTCCGACGGCGATCACGTTGCGGCGCGACGTGCGGTCGGCGAGCCGGGCGATGGGGATGCCCGCGAAGGTGTAGAAGAGCACGAAGGCGGGGCCGGTGAGGAACCCCATGTACGTATCCGACACGTCCAGGTCCGCCTTGATGGACGGGAGCAAAATCGAGAGCACCTGGCGGTCGATGAAGTTGAAGACGTAGACGACGAACAGGACGCCCAGCACGTAGCGCGAGTAGGCGGCCGAGACGCGCGCCTCGGCGACGGGCGTCTCGACTGCGCCGGGAAGGTCGTCGGGGCGCCGCGGGTCCTGCACGGGCGCCATCCTACCATCTCTTCAGCGGACTCCGCGGGCGTCCGCCCGCAATTCAGGCCTCGAAGATCCGCGGCTGCTGCGCCAGGAAGCTCTGCTTGGCGACGCCGGGCATGGCTTCGGGCAGGGTTGCGATCTCCCGCGCGAGCCCAGCGGCCAGCTCCGCGAGCTCGGTCGGATCCACCACGCGATTGACCAGCCCGATCGCCAACGCTTCCTGCGCATCGTAGCGGCGGCCGGTCAGGCACATCTCCCGCGCGACGCCCGTGCCCAGCACCGCGCGCATCAGCGCATAGGCCGCCGGCGCGCCGAAACGCACCTGAGGCTGGCCGAAGACGGCGCCGCTGGAGGCCAGCCGGAAGTCGCACATGGCCGCCAGGTCGCAGCCGCCGCCCAGCGCCGGCCCGTTCACCGCGGCGATCAGCGGCTTGGCGAACGTGTACACCCTGCGGTGGTACTCGAGGGACTCCGCGAACACCTCGCCCATCTCCCCGCCGCCCGCGAACTCGGAGCGGTCGAACCCCGCGCAGAACGCCGGGCCGGCCCCGGCCAGAACTACGGCCCGAACGGCAGCGTCCTTCTCGAAGCCATCCAGCCTCTGCACGATCTCCTGGCGCAACGCACGGGAGAGCGCATTCCGCTTGTCGGGACGGTTCAGCGTGAGTAGAGCGACGCCGTCGGCCTGTTCCAGAAGCGTGAGCGACTCGGCCATGGATCCCTCTCCTACGAACCGAACACGACCCGCGGACGCACAGCCTGCCCGCTGGCCAGCGCGTCGAAGGCATCGTTGACGTTCTCCAGCGGAAAGTCGGGACCGGCGATCGCCTCGATCTCCAACTCGCCCTGAGAGCACAGCATAAAGAACTTCGGGAAGTCGCGACCCGGATCGGAGGAGCCGTAGATCGAGCCCCGCAGCGTCTTGTCCAGCAGCAGCGAGACCACGGGCACGCGAATCTCCTCGGCAAAGCCTGTGAGCCCCGCCACGATCGCGCGTCCTCCGGGCGCCAGGGCATCGAACGCCTGGCGCGCGACGGCGCCGCTGCCCACCGCTTCGACGGCGAGATCGACGCCCCCATCGCTGAGGGCGTGGATCTCCGCGACCGGGTCGCCGTCCTCGGGGCAGACGCGATCGGTAGCGCCCAGACGTGCGGCCAGCTCGAGACGTTCGCGGTTTGGATCCACCGCCACGATCCGAGCAGCCCCGGCTACGCGCGCACCCTGGATGGCGGAAAGTCCCACCCCGCCACAGCCGAAGACCGCCACGGACTCGCCCCAGCGCGCGGCTCCGGTGAGCGCCGCAGCCCCGAATCCGGTCGAGACCCCGCAACCCACCAGACACGCAGCGCCCAGCGGCACCGCCTCGGGAACCGGGATGACCGCGCGAGCCCCCACCACGACGTGGTCGGACAGGCCGGACACGTTCATGTAGCGGCCGAGCGGCTCGCCGTTGAGGGATAGCGATCCGTCCTGTGCGTTGGTGGTGATCCCGGCGCAGACGTGAGGACGGCCCGAACGGCAAGCACGACAGTGGCCGCAGTGGGGCGTCCAGGCGATCACCACCGGCTGGCCCACGCTCAACGCCGTCACCCCCGCGCCCAGGGATTCGATCCGGCCCGCGGCCTCGTGACCCAGTACGGCCGGGAAGGAGATGCCTTCGCCGCTGCGCCACACGTGCAGATCGCTGGCGCAGATGCCGCACACCTCGATGCGCACCCGAACCTCGCCGGGACCGGGCTCGCGCACCTCGACCTGTTCGATCCGAAGCGGCGCGCCACGCTCGTGGGCCACCGCGGCCCTCGCGCGAATCGCCCCGGTCACTCCATCGTCGGAAGCAGCGTCAGCCGCACCGGATCCTCCGCAACCAACTCGCCTTCTCGCCGCCATGGTCCGAGGCGGACAACGCGATGTCAAGCACGCGGATCGCCGGCGTTCCGCTCAGGCCTGCACGCCGCCGTACGGGACACCCGTCAGGTGGTGCATGTCGCGCTTCCAGGTGGTGAGATCGTCGAGGGACAGCTGGTTCAGGTGGCTGTGCCCGCAGGCCCGGGCCATCACGCACATCAGCTCCGTTGCGCTGGTCAGGAAGCGGGCCAGGCGCTTCGCCGCCAGATCCACCTCGAGCCGCGCTCGCAGGTCCGGACGCTGGGTCGCGATACCCACCGGGCAGTTGTTGGTGTGGCAGGCGCGCATGCCCAGACAGCCGATCGCCTGGATCGCGGCGTTGGAGACGGCGATGCCGTCGGCCCCCAGCGCCATGGCCTTGACGAAGTCCGAGGGCACGCGCATCCCACCGGTTGCGATCAGGGTGACGTCGCCGCGCCCGCGGGCGTCCAGGTGGCGGCGTGCGCGCGCCAGCGCCGGGATCGTCGGCACACTGATGTTGTTGCGGAAGATCAGGGGTGCCGCCCCGGTTCCGCCGCCGCGACCGTCGAGGATGACGTAGTCGGCGCCCGCCTCCAGCGCCGCGTCCAGGTCGCGCTCCACGTGCTGGGCCGACAGCTTGAAGCCGATCGGGATTCCGCCGGTGACCTCGCGCACCTGCTCGGCGAAGCGGCGGAAGTCGTCCACGTGCTCCCACTCCGGGAAGCGCGCCGGTGAGATGGCCGCGGTTCCTTCGGGCAGCCCGCGGACCTGGGCGATCTTGCCCTGCACCTTGTGGCCCGGAAGATGTCCGCCGGTTCCCGTCTTGGCGCCCTGCCCGCACTTGAAGTGGAAGGCCTGCACCTTCTTCAGCAGCTCCATCTCGAAGCCGAAGCGCGCCGAGGCCAGCTCGTAGAAGTAGCGGCCGTTCTCGGCCTGCTCCTCGGGCAGCATCCCGCCTTCTCCGGAGCAGATGCCGCTGCCGGCCGCCTCTGCGCCCCGGGCCAGGGCCACCTTGGCCTCCTCGGAGAGCGCGCCGTAGCTCATGTCCGAGACGAAGAGCGGGATCTCCAGCCGCAGGGGCCGCGCGGCATTGGGCCCGATCACTAGTTCGCTGCCCACCTCCGCGTCGTCCAGGAGCGGCACCCGGTGCAGCTGCGCCGTCAGGATCTGGATGTCGTCCCAGCCGGGCAGCTGACTGCGGGGAACGCCCATGGCGTCCGCGCGTCCGTGGTGCCCTACGCGCTCCAGCCCGTGCTCGGCCATCTCGGCGATCCAGCCGGCGTAAGGCTCGTCCGGGGATCCGTGGGGATCGGCATAGGCACCCTGGTAGGCGCTGCGATCGAAGGGTTGGGGATGGCAGCGCTCCCACTCGCGCACCTCGTCCTCGTCCACCCGCACCTCGCCGTC
>CAMYOO010000280.1 GCA_947260035.1 uncultured delta proteobacterium | reverse complement strand
TCCGCAAACATCGTGCGTACGGCGGCCACCAGGTACGTCGTGAGCGTACCGGGGTCGCTGTCGCCGGCATCGAGGGAGAGCCACGCGCTCGGCTCCGCCAGGGTCTGGAGCCAGGCGGCGACGCAGAGGCTCTTGCCGTAGCCTGCCGGGGCCGAAACCAGCGTGAGCGGGCAGGGGCGCCCCTGCTCGAGGCGCTCCAGGAGCCGGGGCCGAACAATCCAGTCGTCCGGGAGCGCCGGAGCGTGCAGCTTGGTGAGGAGGATGTCAGCCGCCATGAAACCTCGTCGATCGACGGGTCTGCGAGACGACCGGGAGCGGTCGTCGGCAGATGGACTCCGCGCGTCGGTATGGTCGCCTTCTCCCCGCGGGAAGCAATGGGCGGCGGTGGTTGCGACGTGCCAGGTCCTCGCGCAGGGCATGCAGGATCGGCCTTCCCCGCGAGGAGGCAAGGGCGTATACGGCACGATCTCGATTCCCCCCGTTTCGGGGGAGGTGATCTCGCTGCAGCAATGTAATTGTATGGAAACTAGAAGAAATCGCGTCTCCCAGCCCACATCGAGGTGGGCGCGAGGGCCGGGCGAAAGTCCGGAATCGCCATCGACGAGGTGGACTGCTCGCCGGCCTCGAAGCAGGAGCATTGACGGTGGTTCGGATCGCGCGGACGTTCTGGCTTGCGTTTGTGTGCTGTCTGGCAGCGGGGCCGGAGATCGCCGTGGCGGAGGATGTCGAGCGGTTCCGGGCCGCCGACACCTCGAGTCCGCGCGCCACGCTGAAGAGCTTCATCGAGGCCTGCAACGAGCTGCACGAGCTGATCACGACCAGCCCTCAGTACTACGATCGGGCCGACCCCGACCACATCGCACTCAGCGAACGAGTGCTCGATACCATCGACGACAGCGAGCTTTCCGCCTTCGCACGTGAGGATCGGACGGCAGAGGCGGCAGTCGCCATCAAGGAAATCCTCGATCGGGTGAGACTTCCACCCTGGAACGAGATCCCCGGCGCGCAGGAGATTGCGGCCCGCGGCGGGCTCGAGAAGCTGACCGACTACAGGCTTCCCGGTACGAGAATCACGATCTCCCGGGTAGAGAAGGGACGCAGACGCCACGAGTACCTCTTCTCGCCGGGCACCGTCGAGCGCGCGATCCGGTACTTCCAGCGCATCGAAGCCCGACCGTATCGCAGCGAGGGGCCACCGGTTTCCAAGGACTTCTATCGCTGGTACCTGTCCGCGCCGGGCCATCCGGCGCTCGCGCTGTTCGTCGAGCGGCTGCCAGAAGATCTGCGTCTGGGACGCACGCTGGGCCTCGCGAACTGGAAGTGGCCTGGGCTGCTCGTGGCGCTCGTCATCGCGCTCACGCTCGTGACGCTCGCGTATCGCAGCTACGTGGTGCTCGGAAATCGCGTACGCGAGGAGGGCCTCGTCCGGTACTGGCTGCCCAAGTACTGGCTGACGATGGTGTTCCCGATCGCCGCCATGCTGATCCCCCTGGCCTTCGAGCACGTCGCCTATCGCCATCTCACCGTGCGAAGCAGGCCGCTCTACGTGGTCGGCTTCGCCTCGACCCTGGCTGCGCTGTTGGCGTCCCTGGTCGTCATCTTCGGAGTGGGTAGCCGGATCGCCGCAAGCGTGATCGCGTCTCCGAACATCAACCCGGCGGGTCTCAACGCGCAGCTGATCCGGATCACGGCGCGGCTGGCGAGCGTCCTGGGAGGCGTCATCGTCTTCATCGTCGGGGGGCAGTATCTAGGCATCCCCGTCGCCACGCTCCTGACGAGCGCCGGCATCGGCGGCGTCGCCCTGGCACTCGGAGCACAGGACACGTTGAAGACCCTCTTCGGAACGATCAGTCTCCTCTCGGACAAGCCTTTTCGTGCCGGCGAGCGGATCGTCTTCAGGGACTACGACGGCATCGTGGAGGACATCGGCCTGCGATCCACCAAGCTTCGCTTGCTCGACGGCAAACAGGTCACGCTTCCGAACGACATGCTGGCGTCGAACGACGTGGCCAACGTCGCACGTCGGCCCTACATCCGCCGGGTCGGAGAGATCCACATCCCACTGGACACCCCGTGCGAGAGGGTGGAGCGAGCCGTCGCGATCCTGCGCGACGAGCTTCACGAGCACGAGGGCATGGACCCGGATCGCCCGCCGCGAGTCTTCTTCCGCGAGTTCGCTCCGGGTGCCTTCAGCATCCAGTTCATCTATTGGTACGCGCCCCCGCACCGCTGGAAGTTCCTCGCGTTCAACGAGAAGTTGAACTTCAACGTCTTCCGCAGGTTCGAGGCCGAGGGAATCCAGTTCTCGCTCCCGTTCCGGCACTCGTTCTGGAAGCACGACGACGAGCAGGGCCCGATCGACGTGAACCTGGTCGGGGACGACTCGCTACGAGAACGCGAGAGCTGAGGCCCGAGAGAATGAAAATCGCTCCGCAGATTACGCGAGTTCTTCGTAGCGCTGCTCTCACTGCCCTCCTCGCGCTGGCGATCGCGGGGGCGGCCGTCGGCCAGGAAGCCGACAGCCCCTCACCCGTCGCCGTTCCTGCGGGTCAGATCGGGGCGCAGGCGGAGGCTCTCGAGGCCCGGCTCGAGGAGATGCGCTCGCAGCGTCCGACGGAGGCGCTGAAGGGAATCGCCGCGCAGCTCGAGGAGCTCCAGGCGGAGGCGGTCTCCGCTGCCGAGCGCGTCGAGACCGTGTTCGCGGGGCCCGTCACGCCGCTCGAGGTGGAGGCCCAGGCGTCGAGCGGGGAGTCCCTGGACACCCGCTTCGAGGCCCTCCAGGCCGAGATCGCCGCCGAGACAGACGCCCTGGATACGCGGCTCGCGGAGATCGCGGAACAGGGCGAGCTGTGGCAGCGGACCCGAACGGAAGCGCGGCGCAGCCAGGCTCCCGAGGCCGTCGTGCGGCGAGTCGATCAGGCCCTGGCCGCACTCGCGGCTGCGAAGAAGCAGGTCGGCGCCGATCTCGCATCGGCCACCGCGCTCCAGGACCGGGTCCGCGAGGCGCGGCGCAGCCTGCGCCCGACCCTCGAGCGCGTCGCGGCTGCGCAGGAGCAGCTCGCTGGAGGACTGCTGACACGCCAGCACGATCCCGTCTGGCGCTCGATCCCGGCCTCCGGGGCCCTCGTCGCCGTGCCGGGCGAGCTGGCGGCGCGCCTATCCAGCGTGTGGGCGGAGCTCGTTCCCCAGGCGCGCGCGCGCCGCGACGCGCTCATCGTCCAAGGGGTCGTGCTTCTGGTGCTGGCGTGGTTCTTCTCCAGCGTCCGTGGCGCACGAGAGCGCCAGCACCCGGAGCAGGCTGGAGCGGCCTCCGACGCGCTGCGCCACCCGTTGGCGGCGGCCTTCCTGCTCGCCGTCCTTCTGATGCCGGTCCTCCAGCTCGAGGACGTCCGGAGCTTTCAGCTCCTGGTCACGCCGCTGGCGCTGGCCGCGTGGTTCCGCGTCCTCGCCGGGATGCTCGCGCCCGGCCTTCGCGGACCGCTGGTCGGGCTGGCCGTGCTAGCGGGCCTCGAGCTGCTCCGGTTCGTCGTCGCCGGCGTCCCCGTGGTGGACCGCGGTCTCCTGGCGTTCGACCTCGCTGTCGGCCTGGCGGGCATCGTCTGGCTGCGCCGTCCGGAGCGCCTGCAGCACGTTCCGTGGCAAGCCGCCCAGGGACCGTGGCTGC
This sequence comes from uncultured delta proteobacterium, assembly GCA_947260035.1. GTDB lineage: Bacteria > Myxococcota_A > UBA9160 > UBA9160 > JAFDET01 > JAFDET01. The sequence goes on along the minus strand of CAMYOO010000280.1, from coordinate 764 downwards.
GGCTCCTCGGCGCGTGGATGCGCCTCGTCGCACCCGCCTTCGCGGTCGGGCTCGGGGCCGTCCTGCTCGGCTACACGGCCCTGGCCGACCGCATCGCCCTGCTCACGATCTGGGGAACTGTGATCGGAGCAGCCTGGGCGGCGATCGTCCGGATCGGCGAGGCGGTGGTCGAGCACGTCGTGGAAGAGGGTGGGCTCGGCCGACTGCGCATGATCCGGTCGTCCCGTCCCGCGTTCCTGCGCGTCGTGCGCAGGGGGCTGCGCGGTCTGGGCGTCCTGGCGTGGGTGTACGCGAGCTTGACGATGTCGGGCCTCTGGACACCGGCCCGGTCTGCGCTGGACGCCGTGCTTTCCGCCTCGATCGGCTACGGGCCGGTCTCGATCGGGCTCGGGGGCGTGATCGCGTTCTTCCTCACCTTGTGGATCTCCTGGCTCCTCGCCCGCTTCACGAGCTTCGCCCTCGACCAGGAGGTCTTCGCTCGGGTCCGCACGCCGCCCGGTGCGGCCTTCGCGCTCTCCACATTCACCCGCTACGCCATCCTCGTCATCGGCTTCGTGGTGGCCATGGGCGCGCTCGGCTTCTCCCTCGATCGGGTGACCCTGCTGCTCAGCGCCGTGGGCGTGGGCATCGGATTCGGGCTGCAGAACGTGGTCAACAACTTCGTTTCGGGCGTGATCCTGCTCTTCGAGCGGCCGATCCGCGTGGGAGACCGGGTGCAGCTGGACGACCTGTTCGGGATCGTCTCCACGATCGGCATCCGGGCC
>CAMYOO010000279.1 GCA_947260035.1 uncultured delta proteobacterium | reverse complement strand
GCGAAGGGCTCGGCCGCCTCCGGCGTGGCCAGCAGGCGGCGGGCCGCCGCCTCGCCCATCTCGATGGCGTGGGTCCAGTGCTCGATGCGCATCTCTTCGCCGAAGAGAGGATGAGGCCAGCGCGCGACGTCGCCCGCCGCGGTTACGCCGGGCACGGAGGTTGCGCACGTGGCGTCGCAGACCACGCCGTCGCGCAGCTCCAGGCCGGAGCCCTCCAGCCAGCCGACTTCGGGCGTGACGCCGATGCCGACCACGACCAGGTCCGTCTCGATCACGCTGCCGTCCGAAAGGCGCGCCCGCTCCACGCGACCGGTGCCTTCCAGGGCCTCGACGCCCACGCCGCAGCGCAGATCCACGCCGTGGTCGCGGTGCAGCGCCGCAGCCACCGCTGCGATCTCGGGGCCCAGCGCGCGCAGCATGGGCGCGGCCAACGGCTCCACCACGGTCACCGGGTGTCCCAGCGCGCGGCAGGTGGCCGCGACCTCGGCGCCGATGAAGCCCGCCCCCACCACCAGCACGCGCGGGCTCTGCTCCAGGGCGCGACGGACCGCCAGGGCGTCGTCCAGCGTGCGCAGCACGTGGATGCCGTCCAGTGCCGGCGTGCCGGGCAGCCGGCGCGGCGTCGCGCCGCTGGCGATCAGCAGCCCTTCCCACGCGATGCGCTCGCCGTCGTCCAGCTCGATCTCGCGCGCGGTCGCATCCAGCGAGACCGCGCGGCGCCCCAGGCGCAGATCCAGCTCCAGGTCCTCGATGGGTTCGCGGCGCAGCGCGATCTGGTCGGGCTCCAGCGTGCCGGCCAGCACCTGCTTGGAGAGCGGCGGTCGGTCGTAGGGCGCGTGCGGCTCCGCGCCCACCAGGGTGATGGCGCCGTCGTAGCCATCCCGGCGCAGCGCCTCGATGCCGCGCAGCCCCGCCAGCGAGGCGCCGACCACGACGATGTGGCCGGGCGCGTTCACCCCGAGCGGCCGGGTAGCGGCAGCGCCTCGTGCAGGAAGTCCACGACGGCTTCGGTGAAGAGGTCGTTGCGGTCGCCGGCCACCATGTGGCCCGCCTCGGATACGTCGGCGAACTGGGCGTGGGGCACCAGATCCAGGAAGTGCTGCGCGCCTTCCTCGGACAACAGGTCCGAGAGGCGCCCGCGCACCAGCAGGGTGGGGATCTCGATGCTGCGGGCCATCTCTTCCAGGCGCGCGGGCATCTCCGGGCGCAGACTGCGGGGGCCCTCGTCGCGCAGCATGAAGCGCGGGTCCCAGTGCCAGCGATAGCGACCGTCCTCGCCCTGGCGCAGGTTCTTGGCCAGGCCCGACAGGTCGCTGGGGCGCTTGCGGTGCGGGAGGTACTCGGCGATCGCCGCGGCGGCATCCTCCAGGCTCTCGTAGCCGTCCGGCCGCGCGGTCATGAACTCCACGATGCGGGTCACGCCCTCGGCTTCCATCTGCACGGCTACATCCACCAGGATCAGGCCGCGGGCCGGCGTCTTCAGCCCACCCACGGCGAACAGCGATGCGATCCCGCCCAGGGACGCGCCCACCAGGACCGGCGGCCCGGAGAGCTGGCGGGTGAAGGCGTCGACGTCGCGGCCGAAGGCCTCGAAGGCGTAGTCGCCGTCCTCAGCCCACTCGCTGTCGCCGTGGCCGCGCTGGTCCACCGCCAGGGCGTGCCAGCCCTCTCGGGCCAGTACGATCGCGGTGCCGCCCCAGGCGTGGCGAGTCTGCCCGCCGCCGTGCAGCAGCACCACCGGCGGCCCCTCGGGCGGTCCGAAGCTGTCGGCGGCCAGGCGCAGGCCGCCGCGTCCGGCCAACTCGATCTTGCGCGCCTGGGGCTCCATGGGCCGCATCTGGGTCGCAGAAGGGCCGGGGTCTGTCAAACTGCCGGGGCCCCCGGGCAACGTGGAAAGGAGACGCGCATGCGCGCCGCAGTGTTCAAGGGTCTGGGCCAGCCGCTGGTCATCGAAGAGGTCCCGGATCCGCAACCCACGCCCACGGACCTGGTGGTGCGGGTCAAAAGCTGCGGGATCTGCGGTTCGGACCTCCACGCCAGCGACGTGCCTCCGGGCATGCCGCCGGGAACCGTGATGGGGCACGAGTTCGCCGGCGAGGTGGTCGAGGTGGGCGCCCAGGCGGCCGGCGACTGGAAGGCGGGCGACCGCATCTGCGCGCTGCCCTACATCGGCTGCGGACACTGCGCCGCGTGCCTGTCGGGCGACGGCACCCAGTGCTCCAAGATCCAGGCCACGGGCCTGGGCCAGATCCCCGGAGCCTACGCGGAGTACGTCCGGGTCGGGGCCCACGAGACGCTGCGCCTGCCCGAGTCCCTGGACTTCGACGCCGGGGCCACGGTAGAGCCCCTGGCCGTGGGCCTGCACGCCGTGCGCCAGTCGCGGCTGGAGCCCGGGGCCAACGTGCTGGTGATCGGCGCGGGTCCCATCGGCCTGGCCACGGCCCTGTGGGCGCGCTTCTTCGGCGCGCGCAGCGTGGTGGTCAGCGAGATGGCTCCGGCCCGCCTGGAGCGCGCCGCGGCCTTCGGCGCCACCCACGGGATCGACGCTTCCAAGGAGAACGTGCCGGCCGCCTTCGCCAAGGTCGCCGGCGCTGCGCCGGACATCTTGTTCGAATGCGTGGGCGTTCCGGGCATGCTCCAGCAGTGCATCATGATGGCGCCGGCGCGCTCGCGGATCGTGGTGGTGGGCGTCTGCATGCAGACCGACACGATCTTCCCGGCGATGGCGATCCTGAAGGAGCTCTCACTCCACTTCGTGGTGGCCTACCACCGCGACGACTTCGCCTTCACGCTGGACATGCTGGACGCCGAGCGGATCGCCTCGCAGCCCATGGTCACCGACCACGTCGGCTTCGACGGCTTCTCCGCCGCCTTCGAGGCGCTCAAGAAGCCGACCACCCAGTGCAAGGTGATCCTGAACCCGTAGGCGGGTCCCTAGCCCGAGGCCTGGTCTTCGTTCAGCTTGGACTCGTGCCGCACCAGGCGCGCCTCGGTCAGGAAGATCACCTCTTCGGCGATGTTGGTGGCGTGATCCGCCACGCGCTCCAGGCTCTTGGCGATCAGGATCAGGTCCACTTCCTGGGCCATGGTTTCCGGGTGGGCCCCGGCCTCGTCGATGGCCTCGAGGACGAAGCGCTCCTCGGTGTCGTCGATGGCGTCGTCGGAGTCCAGTACGCCGCGGGCGCGGTCCGAGTTGGAGTCGCTGAAGGCGTCCAGCGAGCCGCGCAGCGCGCGCATCGCCTGGTCCGCCAGGTCCTCCAGCCGCGGCGGCGCGGGCACGGGCGCGTGCGTGGCCAGTCGCTCGGCGCTCTTGGCGATGTTGCGCGCCAGGTCGCCCACCCGCTCCAGGTCGCTGGCCATGGTGCGGATCGCCAGCACCCGGCGCAGGTCGTTGGCCACCGGTTGTTGGAGCGCCAGGACCTGGGTCGCTTCCTCGTCGATGTGCAGGTCCAGACGGTCGATCTCCAGGTCGTCCTTCCGGACCTGTTCGGCCAGTTCTGCATCCCGCTCCCAGACGGCCTTCATCGCCTTGGCGAGGATCGCCTCGCAAAGGCTGCCCATGCGCAAGACGGTCTCGCGCAGATCGTCCAGATAGGGATCGACGGTTCGCCTCAAGTTCGCCACCTCACGTACGACACCGGGCGAAGATATCGCGTTCCCCGCCGGGCCGTGTGACGGAAGTGTGAGGGAATCGTGGCGATCCGTCGTCACCGCTCCGTGCCGTGGACGTCATCGGAATGTCGTCGCGGCGTCACGCATTCGGTAGGGCTCCCGGAGTAGCTTCGCCGGCCGGCGGCTTCGGAGGGGCCATGGCGGAGCACTGCAACGTCCTCTTCTTGTGTACCGCCAACTCGGCGCGGAGCATCCTGGCCGAGGCGCTGCTGGCCTGGTGGGGCCGGGGCCGCTTCCACGCCTACAGCGCCGGCAGCCGCCCGACCGGCCACGTCAACCCCTGGCGCTGGAGATCCTGGAGCAGATGCGGATCCCCTTCGCTGCGCCGCGCAGCAAGAGCGGGGGTGGCGGATCCGGCGGCCTTGGTGGGCAGCTACACGGATCGCTCCCCGGCCTTCCGGCGCGCCTTCCAGGAGCTGGAGAGCCGCATCAAGGTCTTAACGAGCCTGCCTCTGGAGTCCCTGGATCGCGTTCGGCTCCAGCAGCGCCTGGACGAGATCGGCCGCCCGGCCGCTTCGTAACAGGATCGTCACGCAACCGTACCCGGGTGGTCCCGTTCGGGTCCTAGTCTCCGCACGTCACCGGGGGGTGCGACGCGCACCGGATCCCCGGATAGGGAGATTCCATCGTGAGAGCAACGAGTTTCGCCATTCTCGCCGCCGTGCTGGGCCTGGCGGTTGCCGCGCCGGCCCAGGCCCGCGACCAGATCCGCATCGTGGGTTCATCGACCGTGTTCCCGTTCGCCACCGCGGTGGCAGAGCAGTTCGGCA
>CAMYOO010000278.1 GCA_947260035.1 uncultured delta proteobacterium | reverse complement strand
GTCGAGCGCATCGATGCCGAGGCGCGTGCCCGGGTCGCGCGCCGTCGCGACGCGCGCGCTTCCTGGAAGCGGGACGGCAACCTGGAGGCGCGCCGCACGTCCATCGCCAGCGACTTCCTGCTGGTCTATCGCACGGACGCGGATCCGCGCTGCGTCGACCTCTCGCTGGATCCCTCCGCGCGCGACTACGGCTCGCTCTGGGGGCGGCGACCGGACTGGACCAACTACGGCGCCGTCGGCTTCGGGCGGGTGGTCTCGCCCGAGGCGTGGCTCTCCACCTGGTCGGGCTTTGCGTCGCGTGCCGAGATCGAGCGCACCGCTCCGCGCATGACGCTTCCCTGCCTGCACATCGCCTACGAGGCGGACAACTGCATCTTTCCGTCGGATGCCGAGCGCATCGTCGGCGCCCTGGGCAGCGCACAGGTCGAGCGCCTGACGCTTCCCGCGGACCACTACGGTTTTCCTGCGGCGAAGGGCCGTGAGCCCGCCGCCGCGGCGATCGCCGACTGGCTGGCGCAGACGGCCTAGATCTCGAAGTCGGCCTGCCGTCCTTCGACGTACCCGTTCAGGGCCTCGCGTGCGTCGGGCGCAGCGTCCAGGAACTGTACGCCCATCCCCATCGGGAGGTTGGGCCGGTTCAGGTTGCCGGGTACGTTGGTGCTCACCACGCGGGCAGGGATCACCACCGCGCCTTCCGGGAGAGGTAGTCGCACGGAGATGCTCCCGCCTTCGGCGGTGGGGCGCATGGTCTCCAGGTAGGCGCCTCCCGCCGACAGGTTGTAGACGTTGACGCGCTTCTCGCCCGTAGAGGACGTGACCGTGCCGTCGATGGTGGCGGGAACGCGTACGTCGCGGCGCACGTTGGAATCGCCGTGGAGGGCGCGGTTCAGCACGAAACGGAGCTCGCGGTCGCCGAACGGATCGAACAGGGCGAGCTGTACGCCGGCCTTGCGCAGCACCGCCAGGCAGGGCTCGCCTGGACGCGGGCCGCTGGCGATCAGGCGGGGCGGCCGTTCTCCCGCCTCGGCCAACGCGTGCAGCGGACCGACTTCGAATACGGAATCCGAATGGATGAGCGCGGCGGCGGGGCCCCGCTCGGATGCGATGGCCACGGCCTGCCCAAGGTCGTCGGCCAGCAGGCCCCGCAAGCGCAGCAGCAACAGGCGCCCGGCCAGGGCTTGCCCGGCCGTGCCGAATCCGACGAGCAGGACTCCGGGTGCCTGGGTCATCCGGCGATGAGGCTAGCAACGCCCCGAGCCAAATGCCGAGGCGCCGCGGCTTAGGTCGGTGTCAGAGCGGGTCGGCGAGCCCGGTGACGGCGCAATGCTGGTCGCCGACGGAGATGGCGAACGCCGGCGTTCCGGTGTCCCAGAAGGCCATCTTGCCCTTCCCCGCGCTGGCAACGGCGTCGCAGGCGGCGTTGCGCGGCAGCATCGCGACCACGTCGTCGGTGGGGCGCCAGCCGATCCGTGTGGCCTGGGGAAAGCTCCCCCGCACCAGGATCACGCCCGCGTCCACGTAGAAGGGGTTGAACGTGGCCTCTTCGCCGGCGGGCAGGGCGGAGGAGAACGGCCGGCTGGAGCGGTCGCGCCAGGCCTCCAGGGAAGCGATGCCCACGGCCTCGCAATGCGTCACGCCCCGCACCATGTCTCCCACCCTGCCCTCGCGGGTGAAATCGACGCGCCCGGGGATCTGGAGCACACGGAAGCACTCGGGGGACGCGGGGACGAGGAAGCGAGCCTGGGTGCTTTCGAACTGCAACGTCGCCAGGACGTAGCCGCCGTGCTGGATGCGGTCCATCACCTGGGCCTCGCCCACCTCGGTGGGAACGCCCAGCTCCATCAGGACTTCCTGGCCGGCGGAGACGCAGGACGTGATGCCGAAGGCGCAGGCCAGGAGCCCCGCGCACAGAGTCCGCACGCTCATCCGCCCTCGTTCTCGCGAGGGGCGGCACGGTGCACCTGGATGCTGGGAGGCTCCTTCGGCTCCGGCTCGGGATCTTCGAGCAAGGACAGCGCCTCGCGTGCGTCCTCGTCGGTGAGCTCCTGGGTCGAGGTGCACCACTCCACCATGATGCCGTTGGGATCGAGCGTGTAGATCGAGACGCACCAGCGGTGATCGATCTCCACCACGTCGTAGCCGCACGCGAGCCAGCGCTCGCGGTGGCGCTTGATGCCGTCGAGGTCGACGGCGTCCCAGGCCAGATGGTTGGCCCACTCGGGAAGCCCCAGCCCCGTGGAGATGGCGGGACTCCAGTCTTGCGGGAGGTTGTCGTCCTGGATCTCCCAGAACGCGATCATTCCGGCGCCGCCGGTGTCGTAGAAGAGGTGCTTGGCGCGGCCCCCTTCGGGCGTCCGGCCCGGCTCGACCTTGACCAAGCGGAAGCCCATGGCGCGGGTGTAGAAGTCATGGTTCGCCTTCGCATCCCGCGTGGCGAGGGCAACGTGGTGGAATCCCATGGCGCTCTCCTCGCCACAAGGATGCGAGGGTCGCGCGTCTCCCGCAAGCGTCAGTGGGGATGGCTGAAGTGCGCGGAAGGTGCCGTCCCCAGCAATGCGCAGAAGTCGTGCGAAGCCATGTGCACCACGTCCGTGTGGTCGCCGGCCTCGAAGTAGATGTCGGGCAGCGCCGCCAGCACCTCGTCGTAGACGACGGCCAGGTGATAGGGCGCGCCGACCGGCGGCACGGCCCCGGTGGCGCAGTCCGGGAACAGCTCCTCGAGATCGCGCTCGCTGGCCAGCTCCAGGTGCCGGTGCAGCCAGGCCTCCAGCTCGTGCAGGTCGATGCGGCACGAGGCCGGCACCACCGCCAGCACATAGCCGCGGTCGTCCTCCAGCAGCACGGGCTTGGCAACCCGGCCGGGGGGGATGGCCGCGTGCCGGGCCGTCTCCATGCTGCAGGTGGAGCGGGGATGGTGGAGCACCTCGTAGTCCAGGCCGGCGTGGTCGAGGTACCACTGGAGCCGTTGGGCGATCGCCATGGGGAGTCCTCCGCCCTCGATCGGGGGGAGCACGGGCGGCGACGGCGGGCGGAAACCGCGGCAGCAGCGGGCGCCCAGGGCTCGAGGGGGGCGCAGGGGCACCTGGCCCCAGTGTGAACCCCGAACGGGCTGTTTGGCAAGTGAGCCGAGCCCCGGTCCTAGTGAGAGCGCGCCTCGAGGCCCCGGAAGAGCACGTCCAAGGCGCTTTCGATGGCGGCCCGGCAGCCGGCGGCATCCACCAGGCCGTTGGCCCAGGGGATGCGGGCGCTCTGGGTCACGTGGCAGACGGCCCGGGCCGCCGCCAGCACGTCCACTTGCCGGTCCAGGTCGCCGGCCATGCGGCCCTGCTGCAGGATCTCCACCAGCAGGCCGATCGTGCGGTCCTGCAGGGCCAGCGCCTGGCGGGCCACCTGGGCGCCCGGGTGGGTGGTTGCGCGCAGGGCGATGGTGGTGAGGTCCGGATCCTCCGCCAGCAGCGCGTGCTGGGCGTCCAGGAATTTGCGAACGCGTTCGCGGGTTGCAAGCCCTCGGATTTCCTCACAGCGGAAGCGCTGCCAGGCCTCTTCCTGGCGTTCGGCCAGCTCCCGGATCAGGAGCTCTTCCTTGGAGCGGACGTGCCGGTAGATGGAGCTGGCGCCCATCCCGGCGCGGGCGCCGATGGCTCTCAGGGTGGTGCCGTCGAAGCCTCGCTCGCGGAACAGCTCCGCCGCAGCCGCCCGGATCCGGGCCCGGCTGCGGCGTCCGCGGACCAGGCGCCCGTCATCGGGACGCAGTCGGCGCCGCTCCCCCTTCGGCTCCACCCCCGCCATTGCGAACAGGATCGCATAGCCGGCCTGGGGCTTCTAGAGCACGGGCCGGAATCAGGGCTTCGGCAGCCGGGCCAGGCCCTCGCGGAAGCCCACCGGGTCGTAGCCCAGGTCCGCCTTCGCCTGCGACCAGTCGGGGGTGGCGTCCAGGGTGAGGCCCGCGATCACGTGCTTGGAGAAGGGCGCGCGCTTCATCACCACCGCCATCAACATGGCCGCGACGCGGCAGAGCCAGACCGGCAGCGGAAGGAACGGCTTGCGGATGCCTTCCCGCTCGAGCGCCAGGCGGCCCATGTCCCACAGCGAGATCGGCTCGCTGCCGCAGAACGGGTAGGTCTTGCCGTAAGCGTTGGGGTTCCCGGGAATGGCCAGGAAGCCCTTCATCAGGTCGTCCACGTGGACCGGGTTCTTCAGCGCGCGGCCGCGGCCCACGAAGATGCCCAGCGGGTACTTCTTGAGGAAGTCGATGAACATCGCGTACTCCTCGCCGCCGTTCTCGTTGTAGGCGAGGGTGGGGCGCACGATGGTCCACTTCATGGCGCCCTGCTCCTTCACTATTCGCTCGGCCTCGCGCTTGGAGGCGTTGTACGGCGTCGTGTACGGGTAGGTCACCGAGATCGACGAGCAGAAGATGAAGTGCCCGACGCCGGCCTTGCTGGAGGCCTCCANNNGGCCTCCACCAGGTTGCGCGTGCCGCCGGCGTTGACCCGGGCGAAGATCTCCGGGTTGTCGTTCAGCAGGATCGCGGCCAGATGGAAGACCGTGTCCACGCCGTCGAAGACGCCTTCCAGCGTCGAAGCGTCGGAGACGTCGCCGTAGGCGATGTCCACATCCAGGCCGTCCAGTCGGCTCACGTAGGGATCGCCGGGCAGCGTCAGCACCCGTACCCGGTGGCCGGCGTCCGCCAGCCCCTTGACCAATCGCGAGCCGATCACGCCGGCCCCACCCGTCACCAGGATCATGCCTTCTCCTCGCTCCGCGTCTTCACCACAGACGCTGCTTGTCGATGAACACCAGGTGCCACAGCTCCAGGATCACCAGGGAAAGTACCTGCTTCAGGTACAGGAACTCGCCGCTCTGCATCTGCTCCACCAGCCAGGATACGTAGCGGGGATCGAAGTAGCCGCGCCGGCGCACCTGCTCCGGGTCCAGGGTCATGCGCACCAGCTCGCGGAGCTGCGGGCGCTGCCAGAAGACCTCCAGGGGCAGGTAGAAGGGTACCTTGCTGCGGCCCACGTTCTCGGGCGGAAGCCAGCGCCGGCCCAGCTCGCGCTCAACCCACTTGTCGCGCAGGCCGCGCACCTTGGTGCGGTCCGGCCAGCGAAAGGCCTGCTCGATCAGGCGATGGTCCAGGAACGGGCAGCGCAGCTCCAGGGAGTGCGCCATGGTGTTCTTGTCCTGGCGCAGCAACAGGTTGTCCTGGAGCCAGTCGTCGTACTGCAGCGCCAGCAGCCGGGCCAGGAAGGTCCCCTCGCTGGAGCGCGAGCGCTTGAGCCATTGCTCGCCCAGGTGCCCGCGGAAGTCGTCGCTGTACAGGGATTTGCGCTCGTCGGCGTCCCACAGCGCTTTCAGCGCCGCGTAGCTCTGGGCGAGGTCGCGGTCCGGATAGCGGCGCAGGTACTCGGCGGTCTTGGCCTTGCCTTTTTCGCCCAGGAAAGCCGGATAGACGAACAGCTTGTCCAGCAGCCGCACGGGGAGCGCGTCCACCGTGGCGCCGCCCAGCCGCAGCAGCGCATCGGGCGCGACCCGGCGCAGGCGTTCGGTCCACTGGATGATCTTGTGGAACGAGTAGCCGGCATAGCTCTCATCGGCGCCTTCGCCCGAGAGCACCACCTTGAAGTCCTTCGAGGTTTCGCGGGCAAGCTGCCAGTAGGCCAGGAGCAGGGCATCTCCCACCGGCCGTTCCATGTGCCAGATCACCTTCGGCAGCTCGTCGAAGTGCTCGGGCTCCACGTGGATTTCCGTGTGCTCGGTTCCCAGGTACCGGGCCAGGGTGGCCGCCTCGTCGGTCTCGTCGATCTCGGAGCGGAAGCCGATGGAGAAGGTGCGGATGCGATCGTTGAAGCGGGTCATGGCCGCCACCACCAGGCTCGAATCGATCCCACCCGACAGGTAGGCGGCGACCGGGACGTCGCTGCGCAGGGTCAGGCGCACGGAGTCGAGGAACAGCTCCTCGAAGGCGTCCAGCGCGTCGGCGTCGGAGATCTTTTCCGGTGCGCCCAGCGGCACGTCCCACCAGCGGCGCACCCGCAGCTCGCCGCGTTGCCAGGTGCCGCAGTGGCCCGCGGGCAGGACGCGAACACCGTGGAAGAGCGTCTCGGGCTGGGGCACGTAGCGGAGCGCGAGATAGCCGTCGATGGCATCCCGGTTGGGGCGGCGCTCCACCTCGTCGGACTCCAACAGCGCCTTGACCTCCGATGCGAAGAGCAGACGTCCGTTGTGGTCCCAGTAGTAGAGCGGCTTCTGCCCGGCGCGGTCGCGCGCCAGGAACAGCCGTTCTTCGCGCCGGTCCCACAGGGCGAAGGCGAACATGCCGTTGAGCCGCTCCAAGCACTCTTCGCCCCATTCCTCGAAAGCGTGGACCAGGACTTCGGTGTCCGAGCGGGTGCGGAAGCGGTGGCCCGCCGCCTGAAGCTCTTCGCGCAGCTCGACGAAGTTGTAGATCTCGCCGTTGCAGCACACGGCGAGCGTCTCGTCCTCGTTCCAGATGGGTTGGGTGCCGCCCTCGATGTCGATGATCGAGAGGCGCCGCATGCCCATGGAGAAACGGCCTTCCGAGAAGTAGCCCTCGCCGTCCGGGCCGCGGTGGTGAACCGTTGCCGCCATGCGGGGCAGGAGGTCCGGCTTCTCGAAGCCGGCAAAGCCGAAGATTCCGCACATGGGCCTGAGGAGGACTCCCCGAGAACACCCCTCTCCCGGGGCGGCGGGAAGGTAGCAATTCGGCTCCGGACCCGCGGCCGTCGGGCGGCGCCCGTCCTGCGCGGTCCGGTCGCTCCGGGCGGTCCGGCGCGGTAGGGTTCTCGGCTGCAGGAAGAGAAGGAGGCGTCATGAGAGCGGTCGTGTGCAAGCAGTGGGGTCCGCCGGAGAGCCTGACGGTCGAGGAGGTTCCGGATCTCTCGGCCGATGCGGGTCAGGTAGTGATCGATGTGAAGGCCGCCAGCGTCAACTTTCCGGACCTCCTCATCATCCAGAACCAGTATCAGTTCAAGCCGGCGCTCCCGTTCACGCCCGGCGGCGAGGTGGCGGGCATCGTCCGCGAGGTGGGTGAAGGCGTGACCGACGTGGCGCCGGGCGACCGCGTGCTGGCCACCACCGGCTGGGGCGGCTTCGCCGAGCAGGTGAAGACCGGCGTCGGCGGCGCCGTGCCGATCCCCGAAGAGATGCCCTTCGACGAAGCCGCTTCGCTGCTGATGACCTACGGCACCTCGCACTACGCCCTCAAGGACCGCGCCGAAGTGAAGCCCGGCGAGACCCTGCTGGTGCTGGGGGCCGCCGGCGGTGTGGGGCTCTCGGCGGTGGAGCTGGGCAAGGCCATGGGCGCGCGGGTCATCGCCGCCGCCTCCAGCGACGAGAAGCTGGCGGTCTGCAAGGAGAAGGGCGCCGACGAGCTGATCAACTACAGCCGTGAGGATCTGAAGGAGCGCACCAAGGAG
>CAMYOO010000277.1 GCA_947260035.1 uncultured delta proteobacterium | reverse complement strand
CTGTGGCCTGGGCGCCGAGCTGGTGTTCCTGCTGCCGGTGTTCCGGCGCCTGATGCGCACGCGCCGGCGTCGCTGTGCGTAGACCGCTCCTGGGCTAGGTGTGGGTCCTGAGGGTTTCGTTCATGCTGCCCTCCGGATCTTCGTCTTGGGGGAGATCATCCCGAGCGCCCGATGCGGGCGTTCGTGGTTGTAGTAGCGCAGCCACGCCGGCAGAGCCTTTCGCCTCTGATTCGAGGTGCGATAGGCGCGCTTGTAGGCCCAGCCCATGAGCATCGTCTGGATGAAGCGTTCGGCCTTGCCGTTGGTCTGCGGTCGGTAGGGCTTCGTCCGGATGTGCCGAAGGCGGTGTCGCTTGCAGGCCTGCCGAAACTTCCTCGAGACGTAGCAGGACCCGTTGTCCGTGAGGATCTCGCGGACGCTGAGGCCGTGGCGTTTGAAGAAGCGCAGGGCGCGCTCCAGGAAGGCCACGGCGGTGAGGCCCTTCTGGTCGGGCAGCACCTCGACGTACGCCAGGCGGCTGGCGTCGTCGATCGCGACGTGGGCGTACTCCCAGCCGGCGCCCCGGTCCCGATTCGAGCGGTTGCCCGTGGCTCGGTGTCCGGGGCCCCGGCGAAAGCGTCCCAGCGTCTTGACGTCGAAGTGCACGAGCTCGCCGTCGACCGCTCGCTCGTAGCGACGGGGCGGATCTTTCGGCTCCAAGAGTTTCAGCTTGCCGAGGCCCTGGCGCTGAAGGATTCCGGAGACCGTGGACCAGGGCATGCGGAGGCGTTGGGCGATCTCCCAGGCCGTTCGTTTCTGGCGCCGGAGCCGCAGGATCTTCTCGACCTTCGATCGCGGCGTTCGGTTTCTCACCGCGCAGGGCCCGGAGCGCCGGTCCGCGAGCCCGGCTTCGCCTTCCTCCCGGAAGCGCCGGAGCCACTTGAACCCCGTCCGCTCGCTCCAGCCTGCGGCCTCCGAGGCCGCCGCCACCGACCAGCCCTCCTCGAGGACACGGTGGATGAACAGCTTGCGCTGGTACGGGTTACCCTTCGCTTTCGGATGAGGCCTCATCGGGGATCTCCTTGGACTGCGGTTGTGGTGACCAACAGTCTTTCAGAGAACCCTTGGTGGGGCCTCTCCTTTAGCGCTGAACAAGATGCGTAGGACTCACACCTAGGGAACCTCTGCAGAAGTCACCCGGCATGGTAGAACAGAACCGGGGGGTGACAGATGAGCCAGCAGCGGACGTTTGCATCGGTAGCGTGGAGCCAGAAGGGGAAGGTGACGCGCCGAGAGCGGTTTCTGGCCGAGATGGATGCGGTGATCCCGTGGTCGCGGCTGCTGGCGCTGATCGAGCCGCACTATCCGAAGCCGGGCCGGGGGCGGCGGCCGCTGGAGATGGAGACGATGCTGCGGATCTACTTCCTGCAGCAGTGGTTCAACCTGTCGGACCCGGCGGCCGAGGACGCGATCTACGACAGCGAGTCGATGCGCCGGTTCGCGAAGGTGGAGCTGGGGCAGGACGTGGTCCCCGACGAGACGACGATCCTGCGCTTCCGGCACCTGCTCGAGAAGCACGGGCTGACCGAGGCGATCTTCGAGGCGGTGAAGGACCTGCTGGCGGAGCACCGGCTGTTGCTGCGGGCGGGCACGATCGTGGACGCGACGATCATCGCCGCGCCGAGCTCGACGAAGAACGCGACGGGGACGCGAGACCCGGAGATGAAGCAGACGCGCAAGGGCCAGAACTGGCACTTCGGAATGAAGCTTCACATCGGAACCGATCGGCGAGGCACCGTGCACAGCCTGACGGCCACGCACGCCGCGGAAGCAGACATCAAGCAGCTGCCGAACCTGCTCCACGGCGAGGAGAGCGTGCTCTACGGCGACCAGGCGTACTGGAAGGAGGCCGATCGGCAGGCCTTCGAGAAGCGAGGCGTGCGGTACCGGGTCAACCGCCGCGCTCCCGGCGGCAACCGCAACCTGAGCCAGCGCTGGCGCAAGATCAACCGGGCCCGCTCCCGAACGCGAGCCCGCTGTGAGCATCCCTTCCGGGTCGTCAAGCGCCTCTGGGGGTTCGATAAGACGCGGTACCGCGGGATCGGCAAGAACCTCGCCCGAGCTCAGACGATGTTCGCCTTGGCGAACCTCTACGCCGTCCGCCACCGCCTCCTCCCACCGCAGGCGAGGTACGCCCTGTGATCGGCCAACCGCAACGGGCTCACCACCGAACGCCCGGCCAGGGCGAGGCCAGACCCCTCAATCCCCACAACCTCCCTGCCCTGGGCGCCTGCAAGGCCGCCTGTGCAGAGGTTCCCTAGCCCGCCGCTGCCAGGATCAATGCGATCGTCTCGTCGTCCACGCCGGCTTCGGAGAGGATGGCCAGCGTGTCGGCGCCGAGCGCCGGCGCGGGCGCGGTCCCCGGCATGTCGTGGCCACTCATACGCAGGGGCGGGGCGACGGTTCGGAACTCGCCCCACTCGGGATGTGCCACCGTCGGGAAGCTGCCGTTCGCCTCGGCTTGAGGGTCCGCGACCGCCTCGGCGACGGTCCGGACCGGCGCCCAGATCAGCCGCTTCCCGCTCAGCGCATGGGTCCACTCCTCCAGGCTCCGGGTCGCAAATATCTCGTCGAGCCGCTGGATCAGCGCCTTCGAGTTCTGATAGCGGGGAATGGCGCTGGCAAAGCGCTCGTCCGCGGCCAGCTCGGGCTCGCCGATCGCCTCGACGAAGGTCCGCCAGTAGCGGTCCGACTCGATCATCACCAGGAAGAGCCAGCGACCGTCTCCGCACGGGTAGTGGTTCCAGAGCGGATTGCGGGCCTCGCGCCGGTCGTGACGCGGCGGCGACTGGCCGGTGACCAGGGTGACCGCAGCATCGTTGCCCTCGATGTAGAAGCCGGTGTGCTGCAGTGAGACGTCAATCACCTGGCCCTTGCCGTTGCGATCGCGCGTACGCAGGGCGGCGAGAATCCCGACCGCCAGCGAGAGGCTCGCGGAGTGGTCGCCCATGCCCGGCCGCTGGAAGGGGGGCGGCGCGTCCGGTTCGTGCAGCTGGTCCATCAGGCCCGTGCGCGCCCAGTAGCTCGA
Organism: uncultured delta proteobacterium; assembly: GCA_947260035.1. Taxonomy (GTDB): domain Bacteria; phylum Myxococcota_A; class UBA9160; order UBA9160; family JAFDET01; genus JAFDET01. The sequence continues at coordinate 1,388 of CAMYOO010000277.1, read as the reverse complement.
GTAGTCGAAGGCGGGCGCGTTGGCCTCCTCGCCCTCCGTCCCGTAGCCGGAGAGGCGCGCGATGATGAGGTGCGGATGCCTCTCAAGCAGGGTTTCGGGATCGAGCCCGTACTTCGCCTGGCGTTCTGGGAGCATGTTCGTCAGCGCGACGTCCGCGCCATCGATCACCTGCGCCAGCGTTTCGACCGCCTGGGGCAGCGCCAGGTCGAGGGCCAGCGACCGCTTGCCGCGATTGTCCATGTGGAAGTGCGGCGAGCCGGCGAAGTCGCTGTCGTAGCCGGCGAAGCGCGGCAGGCTGTGGCGATAGATCTCGCCCCAGGGCACTTCGACCTTGATGACGTCGGCGCCCAGGTCGGCCAACAGGGCGCCGCAAGCCGGGGCTGCGACGAAGCTGGCGATCTCTACGACGCGGATACCTTCGAGGGGAGTAGTCATGTCACCAGGGTGCGCCGTCGCGGGATGGATGACAAGGGAGCGGCCCCATCGCGCCCCCTACGCGGGGTCGAAGTAGATCCCACGCACCCAGCGTGCGCCTTCGAAGGCGGTGCGCGCGTGGAGCATGCGGTGGTTGTCGTAGAGCAGGAAGTCCCCCGCCTCGAGGCGGAAGCGGACCGCGTCCTCTTCCAGGATCGCCGTCCAGCGCGCATACGCGCGGTACCAGGCATCCAGCGTGTCGAACGGGATCCGGTGCGGGCCGTAGGTGAAGTAGCTGGCGCGCACCTGGTGCGGCTCGCCGTCGCGGACCTCCACGATCGGGCGCACCTGGAGGCTCTGGAACGCCTTCTGTCGCCGGTCGAAGCGCACCGGCACCGAGCTGAGCAGCTCGAAGGCCGGGCGGTCCAGGCTGCACAGGCGCTGCGCGGCCCGGAGCCCGTCGGATACGGTGTTGTCTCCACCCCGATCGGCGGGACGCATGCAGTGGAGCATCTGATAGCGGGGAGGGTTCTCGATGAAGGGTTGGTCCGTGTGCAGGTCGACCGCGGCGTCGGTATAGCCGAGTTGGTCGATGTTCTGGTTGGTGGTGTTGTCGGTGCGCAGATCCTCGATGCGCCCGAAGTGGGTGGGGATGACCGGCAGGCCCTGCGCTTCGAACGCATCGATCAGCGCCTCGGTGTCGTCCCCTCCTCCGCGCACGATCAGCGCGCCGTCGCGCGCCAGGCGCTCGAGGCAGATCGGCGCAAAGTCGGCACCCAGGGCATCGAGATCGAGTTCCAAGTCGCGGGGCGGACGGGACGGCTCCACCCGGTCGGGCGCGTAGGCGTTCTCCCGCAGCCACTCCAGGGGGAAGCGGCTCACGTGGGCGCCCGCCGGCTCCTTCCACTCGATCACCAGCTCTCCCTCGTGGACGCCCAGGTCGCTCGGCCGCGGGTCCGCCGGCAACGTGGAGG
>CAMYOO010000276.1 GCA_947260035.1 uncultured delta proteobacterium | reverse complement strand
CACGATGGGATCGAGGTACGCCTCGCGGCCGTCGAAGCCCAGGTCGTCGGCCTCCTTCATCACCTTGGTGAGGGCGTCGTGCAGGAGCTCCACGCAGCCGACGGGCGTGTCGATTCCGGGCGCCTCGGCGGCGGCCGGAAGCGCGACCAGCAGCAAGGCGAGGATCGACGTGCAGACAAGATGACGGATTCGCATGCCTTGGGATTCCCCCGGTGTCTCAAGGACAGGCGAAGTGTAGCAACCCGGTGCGGCGTCACCCCTCACCGAGGACGAAGTCCGCCACGGCCCGATTGAAGCCTTCCGGGTTCTCGATCATCACCGCGTGAGCGGACTGGGGCACCACGGCGAGCGTGCCTTCGGGCAGCGCCTCGTCCACCATGCGATCCGCGCAGTCGGGAGACAGCACGTCCGACGCGGCGCCCCGCACCACCAGGGTGGGGCAGGGAATGCGGCGCAAGGCTGCCCACAGGTCGTCGGTTTCGGAGCGCGTCTCCTCGGAGACGGCGTCGGCGCTGGTGGCGCGCTTCAGGCCTTCGCGGAAGAACGGATCCAGCTTGGACTCGAAGCGACCGTCGGCGCGCTGCCGCGTGCCGTGGCGCGCCAGTCGCGAGATGATCTCCGGGCGGGCCATGGGCAGCGCTCGAGCCACCCCGCTCTCGTACTCGCGCAGGGTCGCAAACGAGTCCGGAGCGCGGGCCGCATCGTCGCGGATCTTCAGCACGCCGCGCCAGTCCAGGTCGGGCCCGGCGTCCACGATCACCAGCCCGGCCATGCGCTCGGGGTGCGCGCCGGCGAAGCGGATCGCCGTGCGCCCGCCCATGGAGTGGCCGATCAGCACCAGACGCTCGATGCCCAGGTAGGCGGTGACCGCCTCCACGTCGCGCACCAGCGCGTCGTAGCCGTAGCGGTGTTCGGGGTTGGGGTCCGAATCGCCGTGGCCGCGGTGGTCCATGGCCAGCACGCGGTAGTAGGGCGCCACCAGCGGCGCGAAGTCGTCCCAGACGTGGGCCTCGTTGCCGAAGCCGTGCAGCAGCAGGAGGGGTACGCCCTCCGTGCTCCACTCGAGCACGTGGATCGAGAGGCCGTCGCTGGCGGGGACGCGTCGGGAAACCGGCTCCATGGCGCGCCATCTTAGCCGACGTGCAGGTGGTACCCTGCCCGCCATGTCGGAACGTGACGCGGCGTTGGCGGCCCTGGAACGGGGCTTCGAGCGGACCCTGGCCGAGCTGGTGGACCTGGCGCGGATCCCCGGCGTCTCGGCGGCGGGCTTCGATCCGGCCGAGGTGGAGCGCTCGGCCGTGTGGGTGGCGGAGCTGCTGGTCGAGTCCGGCCTGTCCGGCGTGCAGCTGCTGCGCGTGGAGGACGCCCATCCTTATGTCGTGGGTCAGTGCTGCGAGGCGGGTCCCGATGCGCCGACCATCCTCGTCTACGCCCACCACGACGTGCAGCCGCCCGGCCGCCTGGACCGCTGGAAGACGCCGCCCTTCGAGCCCACCGAGAAGAACGGCCGGCTCTACGGGCGCGGCGTGGTGGACGACAAGGCGGGCCTGATGCTGCACCTGGCGGCGCTGCGCGCTTGGCTCGAAGCGACCGGTGCGCTTCCCGTGAATGTAAAGCTGCTGGTGGAGGGCGAGGAGGAGATCGGCTCCGGGCACCTGGAGGCGTTCCTGCGCGAGCATAAGACAAGCTTGGCCGCAGACGTGTTGGTGCTCTCGGACACGGCCAACCTGGCCACGGGCCTTCCGTCGCTGACCCGCAGCCTGCGCGGCCTGGCCGCCGTGGACGTGACCGTGCGCGCCCTCGACCACCCGATCCACAGCGGCATGTGGGGCGGGCCGGCGCCGGATGCGGCCACCGCCCTGGGCGTGATCCTGGGCCGCCTGGTGGACGCGCGCGGCGTGCCCGCGGTGCCGGGCCTGTTCGACGGCGTGCCCGAGCTTTCGGAAGCCGAGCGTGCGCGCCTGGCGGCGCTTCCCTTCGACGAACAGGAGTTCCGGGACGACGCGGGCATGCTGCCGGGCTCGGGCTTCGCCGGCGAGCCCGAGCGCAGCGTGTACGAGCGCCTCTGGCACCGTCCGGCGCTGGCGCTGACGGCGCTGGAGGGCATGCCCATGGAAGGCGCGGCAAACCAGCTGATGGCCGAGGCGTGCGCGCGCGTGGGCGTGCGCATTCCGCCGGGTCAGGATCCGGAGGCGGTGCGCGACGCGGTGGTGGACTTCCTGCGCGCGGATCCGCCCTGGGGCGTGACGGTGGAGACGAAGTGCGACGTGGCGGTGCCCGGTTGGGCCACCGAGACCGAGGGCCCCGCCTTCGATGCGGCGCGCCGCGCTATGGCCCTGGGCTTCGGCTGCGAGCCCGTGGAGATCGGCTGCGGCGGTTCGATTCCGTTCGTGGGTCCGTTCGTCGAGGTGCTCTCCGGCGCGCCGGCGCTGCTGCTGGGATTGGAGGACCCGCCGTGCAATGCGCACGGGGAGAACGAGAGCCTGGACCTGCAGGACTTTCGCAAGGCGTCGCGATCTGCGGTGCATCTGCTGGCGGAGCTGGCCGGGGCAATGCCGTAGCCCTGGCTGCGTGCGCAGAGCCCGGACGCCTGTGGCCCGCAAGCCCGAGGCGACAGAGTGCGTGCTGCTGCCTTGATCCGACGAGGGCGCGCAGTGAGCCGAAGGCGAGCGGAGGGCCTTGTCCGGCTTGGGATTCGGCGCCCGGACGACGCCGGGCTCTTGCGCTAACGTGGCGTTCTTCCAAGGAGAATTGAATGCCCGCCATCGAAACCACGCCCGCGCTGGTTCGCGCCGTCTATGAGAAGCTGGAGAGCAACCTGGCCATCGTGCGCGAGCGGCTGGGGCGGCCGCTGAGCTACTCCGAGAAGGTGCTGCTCGGTCACCTGCGCGATCCGCGGGGGCAGGAGCTGGAGCCGGGCGGCGCGTATCTGGAGCTGGATCCGGATCGGGTGGCGATGCAGGACGCGACGGCGCAGATGGCGCTGCTGCAGTTCATGTCGTCGGGCAAGGATGAGACCGCGGTGCCCAGCACCGTGCACTGCGACCATCTGATTCAAGCCTACAAGGGCGCCGACGAGGACATGGACCAGGCGCGCATCGGCAACCGCGAGGTCTACGACTTCCTGCGCAGCGCGGCGGCGCGCTACGGCATCGGCTTCTGGGGGCCGGGCGCGGGCATCATTCACCAGGTGGTGCTGGAGAAATACGCCTTCCCGGGCGGCATGATGATCGGCACGGACTCGCACACGCCCAACGCCGGCGGCCTCGGCATGTTCGCCTGCGGCGTGGGCGGCGCCGACGCCGTCGACGTGATGGCGGGCTTCCCGTGGGAGGTGCTGCACCCCAACCGCGTGGGCGTGCACCTGACGGGCAGCCTCTCCGGCTGGTCGGCGCCCAAGGACGTGATCCTCTGGGTGTGCGCGCAGCTCACCGTGAAGGGCGGAACCAACCGGGTGGTCGAGTACTTCGGACCCGGCGCGGCCACCATCAGCGCCACCGGCAAGGGCACCATCACCAACATGGGCGCCGAGCTGGGGGCGACGACTTCGATCTTCCCCTACGACGAGCGCATTGCCACCTACCTGAAGGCCACCGGGCGCGAGGCGTTGGCGGACCTGGCCAACCAGCACGCAGAGCTGCTGCGCGCCGACCCGGAGGTGGAGAGCGACCCCGAGGCCTACTTCGACGTGGTGCTGGAGCTCGACCTCTCGCAGCTGGAGCCGCACATCGTCGGACCGCACACGCCGGACCTGGCGCGCCCAGCGTCGCGCATGGGCGCGGACGCGCGTGCCGAGGGCTACCCGCTGGAGCTCTCGTCGGCGCTGATCGGAAGCTGCACCAACAGCAGCTACGAAGACCTGTCACGCGCTGCCGACGTGGCGCGTCAGGCCACGGCCCACGGCGCGCGCAGCAAGATGCCGCTCTGGTGCACTCCGGGCTCCGAGCAGATCCACCAGACCATCGTGCGAGACGGGCAGCTGGCGGAGCTGGAGGCCATCGGCGCCATGGTGCTGGCCAATGCGTGTGGCCCCTGCATCGGTCAGTGGAAGCGCGACGGCATCGAGAAGGGCGACTCCAACTCGATCATCAACTCCTTCAACCGCAACTTCCCGCGCCGCAACGACGGCAACCCGGCCACGCTCTCCTTCATCGGCAGTCCGGAGCTGGTGGTGGCGTACGCGCTGGCCGGCACGCTGGACTTCGACCCGGCCACGGGCGAGATCGCCTGCGAGGATGGCTCGACCTTCCGCCTGGAGCCGCCGGCCCCCGCGCCGGAGATCCCCGAGCGCGGCTTCGTCGCCAGCGACGAGGGCTACGTCGCGCCGCCCGCCGAGCGCGGCGGCATCTCGGTGGAGATTGCGCCCGACAGCGAACGGCTCCAGCTGCTGGAACCCTTCAAGGCCTGGGACGACGCGGCGGCGCTGGAGCGCATGCCGCTGCTCTTCAAGGCGAAGGGCAAGTGCACCACCGACCACAT
>CAMYOO010000275.1 GCA_947260035.1 uncultured delta proteobacterium | reverse complement strand
TTCACGGCAAGGAGCTCTCCTTCAACAACATCGTGGACGTGCAGGCGGCGCTGGCGCTGATCCTGGAGTTCGACCCCGCAGAGTCGGCGGCCGTGGCCATCCTCAAGCACAACACGCCGTGCGGCGCGGGCGTGGGCGACTCGCCGCTGGCCGCCTACGACAAGGCCTTCGGCACCGATCCCGATTCGCCTTTCGGCGGAATCATCGTCTGCAACCGGCCCTTCGACCTGGAGCTGGCCCAACGCGTGGACGAGATCTTCACCGAGGTCCTGATCGCGCCGGACTTCAGCGCCGACGCCCTGGCGCTGCTGCAGAAGAAGAAGAACCGGCGCCTGCTGCGCGCCCGGCCCGATCGCATCGAGCGCACCGAGCTGGATTGGAAGCGCGTCTTCGGCGGCGTCGCGGTGCAGGAGCCCGACCTGCAGATGGAGGACGTGGCCTCCGCCCAGGTGGCCACGGCGCGCAAGCCCAGCGAGGCGGAGCTGCACGGTCTCTGCTTTGCGTGGAAGGTGGTCAAGCACGTCAAGAGCAACGCGGTGGTCTTCGCCGGCGAGGACCGCACCCTGGCCATCGGGGGCGGCAACACCTCGCGCGTGGACGCGGTGCACGCGGCTACCGAGAAAGCCGGCCGCGTGGGCAACGCCCTGGCCGGCTCGGTGCTGGCCAGCGACGCCTTCTTCCCGTTCCCCGACGGACTGGAGACGGCGGTGGCGGCCGGCGCCACGGCGGTGGTGCAACCCGGCGGCTCGGCCCGTGACGAGCAGGTGATCGAGGCCGCCGACCGACTGGGCGTGGCCATGGTGTTGACCGGCGCGCGCCACTTCCGCCACTGATGCGCGTCCTGGTGGTCGGGTCCGGCGGCCGGGAGCACGCCCTGGCCTGGAAGATCGCGGCCAGTCCGCTGGTGGACGAGGTGCTGGCCGCGCCCGGCAGCGACGGCATGGCCGACGTGGCGCGCTGCCTGCCGCAGGTGAAGGCGAGCGACCTGGACGCCGTGGTGGCGGCGGCGCGTGACGAGGCCGTGGACCTGGTGGTGGTCGGCCCCGAGGATCCGCTGGCCGCCGGACTGGTGGACCGGCTGCGCGAGGCCGGCATCGCCAGCTTCGGCCCCAGCGCCGAGGCCGCGCAGCTGGAAGGCAGCAAGCAGTTCGCCAAGGAGTTCATGGCCCGCCACGACATTCCCACCGCCGACTTCGCGGTCTTCGACGCGCTGGAGCCCGCGCGGGCCTACGTGCGCGAGCAGGGCGGCCCCTGCGTGGTGAAGGCCGACGGTCTGGCCGCGGGCAAAGGCGTCTTCGTCTGCGACGACCCGGACGCCGCGCTGACGGCGCTGGACGAGATCATGGGCGAGCGGCGCTTCGGTGAGGCCGGGGCGCGAGTCGTGATCGAGGAGCGCATGCAGGGCGAGGAGGCCTCGTACTACGCCATCACCGACGGCGAGCGCGTGGTCACCCTGGCCGCCGCCCAGGACCACAAACGCGCCCTGGACGGCGATCGCGGCGAGAACACCGGCGGCATGGGCGCCTACTCGCCCGCGCCGGTGGTGAGCGATGCAGTGGAGAAGCGCATCCTCGAGGAGATCGTCCACCCGGCGATCCGGGGCATGGCGCGCGACGGCACCCCCTATACGGGCGTGCTCTTCGTCGGCCTGATGATCGACGCGGCGGGGGTGCCGCGCGTGGTGGAGTTCAACGTGCGCTTCGGCGACCCGGAGACCCAGGCGTTGCTGCTGCGCATGGAGGGTGATCTGGTGCCGCTGCTCGACGGAGCGGCGCGCGGCCGGCTCGAGCCCGAGATCAACCTGGGCTGGGGAGATGCCGCCGTGTGCGTGGTGCTGGCCTCCGGGGGCTACCCGCGGGCCTACGAGACGGGTCGTGTCATCGACGGGCTCGACGCGCCGGCGGACGACCCGGACGTCGTGGTCTTCCACGCCGGCACCCGGCGCGGCGCCGACGGTCGCTTCGAGACCGCCGGGGGTCGCGTTCTCGGCGTGACCGCCCGCGGCGCCAGTGTGGCCGTGGCCCGCGAGCGCGCCTACGCCGCCGCCGATCGCATTCGTTTCGAGGGGCGGCACCTGCGTCGCGACATCGCCGACCGGGCCCTGGAACGGTGAGCGCCGCGTTCGAGCAGGCGCTGGAGCGCATCGGGCGCGGTGGGCTGGTGGCCTACCCGACGGAGACGCTCTACGGCCTGGGTGCAGACGCCACCCGCAGCGATGCGGTGGCCCGGCTTCAGGACTGGAAGGGCCGCGGCGACGACCAGCCGCTCTCGCTGTTGGTGGAGAGCGCCGACGCGCTGGGCGACGTGGGCGTGCACCTGCCCGCGGCGGCGCGCCGGTTGACACGCGCGCTGTGGCCGGGGCCGCTCACCCTGGTCCTTCCCTGCGACCGCGAGCTTCCCGGTGGCGTAGCCCGCAGCCGAGACGGCGCCGTGGGCGTGCGCTGCTCGTCCCATCCGCTGGCGGCCGAGCTGGCGCGCCGCCTGGCCGGGCGCGGGCTGGGACCGGTGACCGCGACCAGCCTGAACCGCAGCGGCGAGCCCGCCGCCGCCGGGCGCGATGCGGCGGCCGCCCTGTGCGGGAATGACGATGACGAGCCCTGGCTCCTGGACGTCCCACAGGCAGCGCCCCCCGACGGCGTCGGGAGCACCGTGGTGGATGCGACCGGCGAGACGCTCGTGGTGCTGCGTGAGGGCGCTGTGTCCCGCGCGCGAGTCGAGGCCTGCCTCTGCGAAGGAGTCGATGCGTGACCGACGTGCGTCCGTTCCGCGCCCTGCGCTACGCGCGCAGCGAGCTTTCCGACGTGCTGGTGCCGCCCTACGACGTCATCACGCCCGAGGAGCGCGAACGCTTCTGGTCCGGCGACCCGCATCACGCCATCCGCCTGGAGCTGACCCGAGACGCGGAAGCCGAGGCCGGCACGGACTACACCGACGTCGCCGGCATGCTGCGGGACTGGCAGCGCGACGGCGTGCTGGCGCGCGACGCGGCGCCGGCGCTCTACGGGCTGGCCCAGCGCTACCGCGGGCCCGACGGCGCGGAGCGGGAGCGGCGCGGCTTCTTCGCGGCCCTGGGCCTGGCCGAGTACGACGAGCGCGTGGTCTTGCCCCACGAGCGCACCATGGCCGGTCCCAAGGCGGACCGGCTCAAGCTGCTGCGCGCCACGCGCGCCAACCTGTCGGTGATCTTCCTGCTCTACGAAGACCGCGAGGGCGTGGTGGATGCCGCGCTCGCGAAGGCCTTCAGCGGGCCGCCGGTCGCCCAGGGGGCCGACCCGGCGGGCACCCACAACACGCTGGTGCGGGCCGCCGATGCCCAGGCGATGGAGCGGGTGCGGGCATTCCTGGCCGAGCAGCCGGTCGTGATCGCCGACGGACACCACCGCTACGAAACCGCGCTGGCCTACCGCCGCGAGAACCCCGACGATCCCGCCGCGGCCTTCACCCTGGCGTACTTCGCCAACGCCTTCTCGCCGGGCACGCTACTGCTGCCCATCCACCGGGTGATCCTCAAGGGCTCGGCTCCGGCGCCCGACGCCTGGGCGCGGCTGCTGCCCGAGTGGTCCTGCAGCGAGTTCCAGGCGGGCGATGCCCAGGAGATTCCCCAGCTTCTGGAACGGCACCTGGCGCCCCTGGGCCCGGCCGCGGCCTTCGTGGCCGACGACGCCAGCGGCACGCTGCGGCTCTTCCGACGCAACCAGGAGGTCCCGGGGGAGCTGGCGATCCGCACCCTGCACCGCGAGGTCGTGGGCGGCGCCTTCGGGCTGGACGAGGACGCCGTGCGCGACGGCGCGGTGGCGTTCCCCAAGCACGCGCTGCTGGCGGCCCGCGACGTTCGCGAGGGACGGGGCGCGGTGGCGCTGTACGTAAACCCGCTCTCGCCCGACGACGTCTTCCGCGTGACCCGCGCCGGCGAGCTGCTGCCCCAGAAGTCGACCCTGTTCCAGCCCAAGCTGCCCAGCGGCCTGCTCTTCCGGACCCTGGACGAAGACCCGGCCTTCCGGGCGCTGGACGAGGACCCGGCATGACGCCCCGGCCGCGCAGCCGTCCCAAGTCGCTGGCGGACCTGGTGCCGCGCGTCCTGGGTGACCTGGGCTACGACCGGGCCAACGCCCTGGCGCGGCTGGCCGAGCGCTGGCCTGCCATCGTTGGAGTGCCAGCGGCCGAGCTTTGCCAGCCCTCTGCGCTGCGTGGCAATGTCTTGCAGGTGGATGCCGATTCCAGCGGCTGGTGCCAGCAGCTGCATCTGCGCCGCTCGGAGATCCTGGCCGGCCTGGAGCGTGAGCTGGGCGCCGAGGCCCCCACCGACCTCTGGCTGCGGGTGGGGTAGGATCCCGCCGATGCCCGACCAACCTGCCCAGACAACCCAGAACGGCGAGCCCGGCTCCCCGAGCGAGCCCCAGAGCTGCGATTTCTGCGGCAATCCCTCGTCCACGGTCCGCCGGGTGGCGCTGGATCGGGACTACGACCGGCTGCTCACCCCGCACCGCGAGC
>CAMYOO010000274.1 GCA_947260035.1 uncultured delta proteobacterium | reverse complement strand
AGGACGCGCTGCACGGGATGGGCCGGCGGCCGGGGCGCGTCGGCGGGCGCCGCCGCGCCGCGCGAGATCAGGCGAAAAGCCGAGCTGCCCGCCGGCACCTCACGGGCCAGCCGCGGATCCAGCCCCTCGAAACCCATCTCCAGCCGATCTCCCAACAGGGTACGGATCTCGCCGGACGCGATCACGTTTCCCGCGTCGGCCAGGTCCGCCAGGCGCGAGGCGCCGTCGGCGCCGTCGCCGCACAGCGCGCCGTCCACTCGGCCCCAGTGCAGGCCGACCCGCCAGCGCTGGCCCACGCCGTCTTCGTCGCTGTCGTCCAGCTCGAGGGCGCAGCGCGCCGCGTCGCTGGCGCTGGGGAAGGCGGCCAGCACGCCGCCACCGGGCTCCGCTGCCGCCTGGCCGCCGTAGCGGGTCACACGCGCCAGCGCGCGTTCCCGATGCTCGGCGGCCAGCCGTCCCGCCAGGTCGTCGTCGTGGGCCAGCAGGTGCTCGTGGCCCGTGGGCGTCGCCGCCAGAACCGCGGCATCCCGCGCGCTCACGCGGGAACCGGCGGCGGCGACGACGAGTAGAATCCCTGCATCGCCACGGAGCATACGCGAAGTGCGCGAACCACGAGGAGTGCAGCCGATGGGTCCCCTGGACGGTGTGAAGGTGGTGGAGATCGCGGGCATCGGCCCGGGTCCGTTCGCGGGCATGCTGCTCGCGGATCTGGGCGCCGAGGTGCTGCGCGTCGAGCGGCTGCAGGCGGTGGGGGGCGGCTGGTCGGACCCGACCCTGGACTTCCTGGCGCGCGGGCGGCGCTCCATCGCCGTGGACCTGAAGCATCCCGACGGCGTCGCCGGCGTGCTGCGTCTGCTGGAGCGCGCCGACGTGCTGTTCGAGGGCTTTCGTCCCGGTGTGATGGAGCGCCTGGGCCTGGGTCCGGACGTCTGCCTGCAGCGCAACCCGCGCCTGGTGTACGGGCGCATGACCGGCTGGGGACAAGAGGGACCGCTGGCGCACAGCGCGGGCCACGACATCAACTACATCGCCCTGGCCGGCGCCCTGCATCCCATCGGACGGCGCGGCGGGCCGCCGGTACCGCCGCTCAACCTGGTGGGTGACTTCGGCGGCGGCGGCATGCTGCTGGTGCTGGGCATCCTGGCGGCGCTGGTCGAACGCCAGCAGTCCGGGCGCGGCCAGGTGGTGGACGCGGCCATGGTGGACGGCGCGTCGCTGCTCATGACCATCTTTCACGCCACCGACCAGGTGGGCTTCACCACGTCCGAGCGCGGGACGAACCTGCTGGACTCGGGCTCCCACTTCTACGACGCCTACGAGACCTCCGACGGCAAGTGGATCTCCATCGGCTCCATCGAGCCCCAGTTCTACGCGGAGCTGATCCGCCTGCTGGAGCTGGACCCGGAGGCGTTCGCGTCGCAGATGGACCGAAAGCAGTGGCCGGTACTCAAGGAGCGGATCGCGGACGTGTTCCGCACGCGAACCCGCGATGAGTGGTGCGCGCTGCTCGAAGGCAGCGACGTCTGCTTCGCGCCCGTGCTCACCCTGGACGAGGCGCGCGAGCATCCCCACGCGCGGGCGCGCGAAGCCTTCGCCGAGGTCGCGGGAAAGGCCCAGCCGGCGCCGGCTCCGCGCTTCTCGCGCTCGCAGGCGCGCATCCAGCGTCCCCCGCCCGCCCCCGGTGAAAACACGCAGGAGGCGCTTTCCGACTGGGGCTTCTCCGCCGACGAGATCGCGGCGCTGCGCGAGGCGGGCGCCGTGGCGGGCGCATAGCTAGCGTAGGAGCCCGCAAACAGCGGCTGCGTTCCGGGAGGCGCGTGCATGATTCTCAAGGGCAAGACGGTCGTCGTCTCCGGCGTGGGCGGAGGCCTGGGCCGCGAGGTGGCGCGTCTGGCCCTGCGCGACGGCGCCCAGGTCGTACTGGCCGCGCGCAGCGAGGACGTCCTGGAGAAGACGGCCGCGGAGCTGGATCCCTCCGGCGAGCGCGTGGCCTGGGCGCGCACCGACATCACCCAGGCCGAGGACGCTGAGGCGCTGGTCGCGCGGGCCGTGGAGCGCTTCGGCCGCGTGGACGCCATGGTGCAGGTGGCGGCCTACGAGAACGTGTTCGGCGGCCTGCAGGACACGGACTTCGAGAACTGGCGCCGCGCCTTCGACACCAACGTGCTGGGCAGCCTGACGCTGATGCGTCCCGTCGCCGCCGCGATGAAGCAGGCCGGCGGCGGTTCCGTGGTGCTGGTCGGCTCCCAGTCCATGTACCAGCCGCAGCTTCCCCAGGCCGGCTACGCCGCTTCGAAGGGCGCGTTGCTCTCGGCCATGTACTACCTGACCGAGGAGCTGGGGCCGGACAGGATCCGCGTCAACATGGTGGTGCCCAGCTGGATGTGGGGCCCGCCCGTCCAGGCCTTCGTCAAGTTCCGCGCCAAGAGCCAGGATGTGCCGGAGCAGGCGATCGTGGACGAGATCACGGGACGGATCCCGCTGGGAAGTATCGTGCCGGACGAGGAGGTGGCCGAGGCCGCCGTGTTCCTCATGTCGGACCGGGCTCGCTGCATCACCGGTCAGACTCTGCTGGTGAACGGCGGCGAGATGATGCGCTGACGCTGCAGGAGAAGAAGCCGATGGCAATCACCGATGGCCACGAACTGATCGAGCCCGCCTGGTACGGCGAACACGGGCCGCCCCACGAGGTGTGGAAGCAGCTGCGGCGCGAGTCGCCGGTGCACGCCTGCGAGGCGCCCAGCTACCCGCCGTTCTGGGCGGTCACGCGTCACGCCGACATCTGCGATATCTCGAAGAGCCCGGACACCTTCGCCAGCGCGCCCGGGATCTTCATGCCCCGCAAGACCGACGTGCTCGACCCGGAGGGCCTCGGTCGGATGCGGGTCATCATCGAGACGGATCCGCCGGAGCACCGCTCGCTGCGCAAGGTGACGAGCCCCTGGTTCACGCCGCGCGCGCTGGCCCGCGTGGACGAGGCGGTGGACAAGAGCGCGCGAGCCCTGGTGGACAAGATGGCCGCCGATGGGGGCCGGGGCGAGTGCGACTTCGCCACCGACATCGCCGCCGCCCATCCGCTGCGCATCCTCTCCACGATCCTGGGCGTGCCCCAGTCCGAGGAGCCGCGCATCCTGCGCCTGACCAACCAGCTCTTCGCCGACGACGATCCGGAGCTGCAGCGCGAGGGCGAGGATCGCCTCCAGGCCCAGCGCGAGCTGGGCTTGGAGCTCTTCCAGGTCTTCTCGGAGATCGTCGAGGACCGCCGCAAGAATCCGCGCGACGACCTGGCCAGCGTGATCGCCAACGGCCAGGTGGACGGCGCGCCCATGGGTCCCATGGAGACCTTCGGTTACTACCTGATCACGTTCACCGCCGGCCACGACACCACCAAGAATGCGCTGGTGGGCGGCATGAACGCGCTGATCCAGAACCCGGACGCGCTGGAGCAGATGCGGCGCGATCCGGAGCGGGTGGCCTCGGCGGTGGAAGAGATCGTGCGCTGGACCTCACCGGTCAACTACATGGTGCGCACCGCCACCTGCGACACCCAGGTGGGCGAGCAGAAGATCCGTCAGGGCGACAAGCTCATCATGTTCTACGCCTCGGCGAACCGGGACGAGGACATCTTCGAAGATCCGTATGCGTTCCGCGTGGACCGCAACCCGAACCGTCACCTGGGCTTCGGCATCGGCGAGCACTTCTGCCTGGGCGCCCACCTGGCGCGCCGCTCCCAGCGCGCGCTCTTCGGCGAGCTGGCGCGGCGCCTGGAGTCCGTGGAGCTGGCCGGCGAGCCCGACTGGATCCAGTCGAGCTTCGTCGTCGGCCTGAAGCACCTGCCGATCCGCTACCGGATGAAGGCGTGAAGCTCGGCGACCTGCAGACTCCGGCGCTGTGCGCCGACGCGGCGGCACTGGACGAGAACCTGGGCATCATGGCCGAGGCGCTGCCCGGCCCGCGCATGCGTCCCCACGTGAAGGCGCACAAGTGCACGTCGCTGGCGCGGCGTCAGGCGGAGCTGGGCCATCTCGGCTTCACCTGCGCCACGATCCGCGAGATGGAGGGCATGGCGGCCGCCGGCCTCGGCGAGGATCTGCTGCTGGCCAACGAGGTGCTCGACGCCTCGCGCCTGGGTGCGCTGGCCGCCGCCGGCGCGCGGGTGACCGTGGCCGTGGACTCGGCCGCCACCGTCCAGGCCGCCGCGCGGGGCGGCGTGCGCGAGGTGCTGATCGACGTGAACGTGGGCATGCCGCGCTGCGGCTGCCTGCCCGAGCGCGCCGGTGAGCTGGCCGAGGCCGCGCGCCGCGCCGGGCTCCAGGTGCGCGGGGTGATGGGCTACGAGGGCCACGCCATGCCGTTCTCCGACGTGGAGAAGCGCAGCGAGATCACCGAGGCGTCCATGAATTCCTTGCTGGCCGCCCACGCCGACGTCGGTGGCGACGTCATATCCGCCGGCGGCACCTGCACCTACGCAATCAATACGTGGGCCACCGAGATCCAGGCGGGCAGCTACGCGCTGATGGACTCCACCTTCACCTACCCGGACCTGCCGTTCCGCCCGGCCCTCTTCGTGCT
>CAMYOO010000273.1 GCA_947260035.1 uncultured delta proteobacterium | reverse complement strand
GACTGGGTGGGCGACGACATGGCCGACGATCCGGAGTCGCTGATCGCCGAGATGGAGCTTCAGCTCCGCCGCGCGTTCTGTCGGCGAGCCGAGGACCGGACGGACGGAACGGTCCGCCGCAAGGGAGAAGAGCATGGCAGCGGCAAGTGAGCTCCGGGGTGGCGGCGCCTCCCCTCCCCTGCTCTCGCGCAACCGGCCGCTGCTGGGCCATCTGCTGGAGCTGCGCCGCAATCCCCTGGCGTTGATGGGGCGGCTGCGCGAGGAGTGCGGCGAGATCGGCGAGTTCAACCTGGCGGGCAACCGCATCGTGCTCTTCACGGGCGCCGAGGCGCAGGAGGCGTTCTTCCGCGCACCCGACGAGCAGCTCGACCAGGCGGCGGCCTACCCCTTCATGAAGCCCATCTTCGGAGAGGGCGTCGTGTTCGACGCCACGCCGGAGCAGCGCAAGCAGGCCATGCGCAACCAGTCGCTCCGCGACAAGTTCATGCGCGGCCACGCCGAGGTGATCGCCGGCGAGGTCGAGCGCATGATCGAGGGCTGGGGAGAGCGCGGCGAGCTGGACGCCCTGGACTTCTTCTCCGAGCTGACGCTCTACACGTCCAGCGCGTGCCTGATCGGTCGCCAGTTCCGCGACGAGCTGGGGCCGGAGTACGTCTCCATCTTCAAGGACCTGGAGCGCGGCACCGACGCCTTCGCCTACGTGAACCCGTATCTGCCGATTCCGGCTCTGCGCGCCCGCGACCGCGCGCGCAAGGTGCTGGTCGCGAAGATCGAGGCCGTGTTTCGGCGCCGCGAGGCCGACGCTGCCGAGTACACGGACCTCTTCCACATCCTGCACAACCTGAAGCGCGAGGACGGAACCCGACGCTACAGCGACGACCAGATCACCGGGATGTTCATCTCCATGATGTTCGCCGGGCACCACACCACCTCGGTCACCGCGTCCTGGTGCCTGCTGGAGCTGCTGATGAACCCGTCCTGGCTGGGGAAGACCGTCGCCGAGCTGGACGCGATCTACGCCGACGGACGCGAGGTCAGCTACCAGGCGCTGCGAGAGATCCCACTGCTCGAGTGCGCCCTGAAGGAGACGCTGCGGCTGCATCCCCCGCTGGTGATCCTGATGCGGAAGGTCCTGTACGACTTCCACTACAAGGGCTGGACCGTGCCGGCCGGACACACCGCAGCCGTGTCCCCGGCCATCTCCAACCGCATGTCCGAGTACTTTCCCGATGCGGAGCGCTTCGCGCCGGAGCGCTACCTGCCGGACCGCGAGGAGGACAAGCAGGCCTTCGCCTGGCTGCCCTTCGGCGGTGGGCGCCACCGCTGCATCGGGGCCGCCTTCGCCATGATGCAGCTCAAGACGATCTTCTCGATCCTGCTGTCCCGCTACGAGTTCGAGCTGGCCCAGCCCGTGGAGAGCTACGGCAACGACGTCTCCAAGATGGTGGTCGCCGTGCGCCAGCCCTGCCGGGTACGCTACCGCCGGCGCAAGGCCATGGCCCGGTCCTCGCAGCCGGCTGTTGCAGGAAGCGAGCCGGCGGCGGGGGATGCCTTCCGCATCCGGGTGGATCTGGACCTGTGCCAGGGCCACGGCGTCTGTGCAAGCGAAGCGCCCACGCTCTTCGCCGTCGACCGGCAGACGAGCAAGGTGACAGTCCTGGGGACGAGGCCCGACCCGGAACTTCGCGAGCGGGCCGAGCTGGCCGTGCGACACTGCCCCACCCGGGCCCTTTCCATCGAGGAGTAGCCGATGCCTTCCTTCCCCCGCGACGAGATGCAGGAGATGGTGCGCCGCTGGGTGGCGGCCAACGACGAGTCCGGGCGCAGCGGCGACTGGTCGAAGATGTCGGCCTTCTACACCGAAGACGCCGTCTACAGCTGGAACACCGGTCCCAACTGGGAGTTCGTGGCGCGCGGCCGCCAGCAGATCCACGACTGGGCCTTCGGCAGCGAGATGGCCGGCCTGGAGCACTGGACCTACCCCTACGTGCGCACCCTGATCGACGACCAGAAGGGGGAGTTCCTGGGCGTCTGGCGGCAGATCGCGCCGGTCGTGGATCCCGAGGGCGCACCCTACGAGATCGCGGGCACGGGCGGCTCCTGGTTCCGCTACGCCGGAAACTTCCAGTGGAGCTGGCAGCGCGACTTCTTCGATCACGGCAACGCCGGCGCCGTCTTCGGCGCCATGGCCAAGAACGGGCAGCTCACCGACCAGATGCTCCAACGCATGAAGGCCGGCGCCAAGCTGCCCGGCTGGACGCGACGCAGCGAGTTCGACTGGTTCGAAACCCTGGCCGACCCCGAGGGCTGACCCCCTTCCGACCGGAGGATCTCATGGATACCGAGCACCCCGCACTCGTGGCAGCCCGCAACTCCTGGCGCTGCGTCATGAACAAGGACAAGGAGGCCTGGCTCGCGCTGATGGCCGACGACGTCTGCGTCGAGGATCCGATCGGGGTTGCTCCGACCAACCCCACCGGCAAGGGAACCCAGGGCAAGGCCGCCCTGAACGAGTTCTACGACAAGAACATCGCGCCGACGCAGATACACATCGAGTCCCAGGAGTCCTACGCGGCCGGCCGCGAGTCGGCCCACGTGCTCGACCTGACCACCTCGTTCCCCAACGGCGTGAAGATGCACGTGCACGGCATCTTCACCTACACGATCAACGACGCGGGCCTGATCACGAACCTGCGGGGCTACTGGAGCCTCGAGGACTCCAAGATCGAGCAGCCGAGCGCCTGATCTCGACGCGCTGATCAGCCGGGCGCGTTCTCGCAGCCCGCAACGCTTCCGTCGACGGCGGGGCCCGGCCCGTTGCGCAGCTCCGCCCGGCGGCCCTCGGGGCCGGCGCTCAACACGACGTGCTGGGCGAACGGGCGCACGACCATGCGCCGGCTGTCCACCGCCCAGGCCTGGATGCGCAGGGAGTCGCGGTCGGGCAGGCGTGCGAACGGAAGCTTCCCCCGGAAGCCGGCGAACGTCTCGACGCCGGGAATGTGGGCCCCGCTGAAGCGATGGTCCGACTCGGGGATCGCGGCGTAGGGAACGCCGCGCAGCTCCACGTGCTCCGCCACCACGAGCCGACCCGCCTCGTCGCGAACCGTGAGCAGGACGCCGTCGGCCCGGCGCCGTGCCTCGGGCAGCTGCGCGTAGCCCTCCAGGATCAGGGCGGCGCCCGCTCGTCTGATCCGGGCCAGCTTCGCATCCGCCACTGCAAGCGGGGCCGCTTCGATGCCGAAGTGGCAGAGGCGCGTATCGGGAAGTAGCGGCGGTACGAAGTATCCCACGTCGTTGAGCCGGTTCACCAGCTTGGTCGCGTCCTTCAGCTCTTCCGACACGCGGCGCAGATACTGGGGCTCGAAGTGGTTGAGGTAGAGCATGGCCGTGCGCGACTGCAGACGCGCCGACTTCCACTCGCGCATCCCGGCCACGCCGATGCCCCACTGCAGCGCCTGGAATGCCAGCAACGCCCCTGCGCCCAGCGCCAGCGCCCTGGGGAGGGCCGCTCGCAGCAGCGGCCGGCGCGTCCGTTGCAGCAGATCCTCCACGACCAGCCCCACCAGGACCACGTCCGCCAGCAGAAGGTAGGTCGAGACGGTGAGGTAGTGCGGAACCAGTCCGTAGCTCCACTTGTTGAGCGCCGAACGTCCGATCCCCACTGCGGCGCACGTCACCACGGCGTAGCCGCCCATGGCCAGCCACGGGAGCCAGCGGTCCCAGAGGCGCGCGTCGCGCCAACGCCGTAGTGCGGCGAGCACAGCCAGACCGAAGATCCCCACCAGCACAGCCGCCGTGTAGGGTGCGACGTCCCGCGGATCCAACACCGTGGTGCGAGCCAGCGGGCTCCCCTGGATGGCGCCGTAGAAGGCCAGAGCGCGCGGCAGCCGCGACGGCAGGGAGCCGAGCTGCAGCCCGGGAGCCCTCTCGCCCTTCTCCACGTAGGAGAAGTCCGACGTGTTCGTATACCCATCCACCGTGAAGTGGGGAACCAGCACCGCCGCCGTCGCGACGAGCCAGGCGGCCAGGAACGCGACCCGGACCCGAGGCGTTCCGAAGTCCCGCTGGAGCGCGACCATGGCGAACACCAGCCCCCACAGGACCACGCCGTGGGAGAAGCTGTTGCTGGCGAGCACGGCCGCCGCGAAGCACAGCGCGAACTTCGCCGCGTAGCCGAGGCGCGAGCGCAGGGTCAGCAGGGCCAGGCACAGCCCGAACGGTGGCGTCACGAAGCTCGTCTGGATGGGGAAGAGGAACGTCTCCCACTGCAGCGGGGAGAAGAGCAGCACGTTGGCGACGAACGTGAGCCCGTAGACGACGGCCGGTCGCCCGGGAAAGGTGCGGCGCAGCAGCCCGTACACCAGCAGCGCCGTGAGCACGACGATTCCGAAGATGACCACCTGCTCGGTGAGCAGGCTTCCGTCGCCCAGGGCGGCGCTCGCCAGGGTGATGAGCCTGGGCACCCCCATGCGGTGTTCGATGTGGGGCGAGTAGACGTAGCGCCAATCCAGGGTTCCCTCGTGCCAGCGCTGCAGCAGGGTGGCCCGCTCGAGGTCGTCCCAGATGGGAACCTCGACGGCGTG
>CAMYOO010000272.1 GCA_947260035.1 uncultured delta proteobacterium | reverse complement strand
GCCGCGCGGGTCACGCCAGCCGCTCGTCGTCCACCACCTGGCCATCCCGCAGGTGCACGCGGCGCCGCGCCTTGCCGATCACGAGCATGTCGTGGGTGGAGAAGAGGAAGGTCACGCCGTGCTCGCGGTTCAGGTGCTCCATCAGATCGAGCAGCTGCCCCGACGTCTTCGAGTCGAGGTTCGCAGTCGGCTCGTCCGCCAACACCACCCGGGGCTTGCCGACGATGGCGCGAGCCACCGCCACCCGCTGCTGCTGGCCGCCGCTCATCTCCATGGGTCGCTTGTCCGCCAGGTCCGACAGGCCCACCTCGGACAGGATCCGGTCCGAACGCTCCTTGCGCTGGCCGGCCGGAACGCCCTGAAGCTCCATCACGAACTCCACGTTCTCGCGCGCCGTCAACACCGGGATCAGGTTGTAGGCCTGGAAGACGAAGCCCAGCTTGTGCAGGCGCAGCGCCGCCACGGCCGACGACGAGAGGCCCGAAAGCTCGTCGCCGTCCAGGATCACCGAGCCGCGGGTCGGCGTGTCCAAGGCGCCGAGCAGGTTCAGGAGCGTGGTCTTGCCGCAGCCGCTCGGACCGTGGAGCACCGTGAACTCGCCCTCGTCCAGGGCCAGATCCACGCCGCGCAGCGCGGGCGTCTCCACGCCGCGGCTCTCGTAGATCTTGTGAACCCCTCGCGCTTCGAGAATCGACATGCCCGATCTCCTCGTGCCCGTCAGTGCCTACACGTGCCGGAGGGCCTCGGCGGGCAGGGCGCGGGTCGCACGCACCGCCGGCCAGAGCCCGGAAAGCAGGGCCGTCACCACCGCCACCACCGTCGGCGCAACGATGTCCCCCGAGCGCAGCACCGGCACGATGGTGGTGCCGACGCCCATGGAGCGCAGGCCCTCGCCCCAGCGCGACAGGTCGATGCCGTCGCGCAGCAGGTAGAGGCCCACACCCGTGAGGGCGAACCCGGCCACGATTCCCGCCATCACCAGGAAGAACGACTCCAGGGTGATCATGGCGATCACGCGCTCGGCGGACATGCCCACCGAGCGCATCACGCCGATCTCGCGGGTGCGCTCGAAGACCGCCATCAGCAGCACGTTGGCGATGCCGAACGCCATCGCCACGAACACGGCCGCGTAGACGATCCACGCCATCTGGTCGAACACCTCGACGAAGTAGACCAGCAGCGGCGCCAGCTCCTCCCAGGTACTCACATCCACGTCGGTGCCGAGCTGGGCGCGGAGCGCCTCGCGCACGGCGGCGACGTCCTCCTTGCGCTCGGTCACCACCGCCAGCTCGGAGATGGCGTCGTCCAGCGCGAACAGGCGTTGGCCCTCGCCGAGCCGCACGTAGATGGTGGAGCGATCCAGCTCCAGGGAGGTGGTCTGGAAGAAGCCCACCACCCGGAAGGCCTCGCCCGCCAGGTCGCCGTTGGCGTCGGTGCCCGAGAGCACCACCTTGGAGCCCACCCGAACGTGCAGGCGGTCGCCCAGCGCCCGGCCCAGCAGCACGCGCCGGGCGGCGCCGTCCAGGTACTCGCCCTCCACGACGGAGTCCGCCAGCACCGTGATGCCCGGCTCGCGGGCGGGATCGATCGCCACCACCCGCACCCCGGCGCTGGCGCGCGGCGCGGTGAGCAGGCCGTCGCTGCGCACCCGCGGCGCCCAGGCGCGCACGTCTCCCAGTCCCTCGAGGGCCGCGATGCCCGCACGCCCGCCGTCGGCGAGCCGGTGGTCGAGGCCCGGATCATCGGAGAAGCCGCTGGCGTGGATCTGGATGTGGCCCAGGTCGGTCTCGATGGCCGTCTCGACCATCTGCACCACCATCCCGAAGTTGATCGCCATGCTGACGACGGCGCCGGCGATGCCCACCGCCACCGCGGTGACCACCACGCCGCCGCGGCGTCCATTGCGCCAGACGTTGCGCCAGGCGATGCGCCAGACGAAGCGGTCCCGCAGCAGGGAGGCGATCACGTTGCGGATCAGCGAGAGGTTCACGTCACAAGCTCCGCAGGGCGTCGACGGGACGCCCCCGAGCGGCCTTCAGCGCGGGATACAGGGCCGCCAGCAGCGCAACACCGAGGATCGTCACGACCGAGCCGATCGGGTTCATGGGCTTCAGCTTCCAGGTCATCAGCGGCTCCATGCCGAAGAGCTCGCCCGCCTGGGCCATCTCCGCCCCGAGCAGCACCGGATGCGCCTGGAACCACAGCACCAGGGGAATCGCGATGACCAGCCCCACGCTGAGGCCCACGCCCGCGAGCATCAGGGACTCCGCGTACACCAACCGGAACACCGCGGCCGGGCGCAGGCCCAGGGCCAGCAGCACGCCCAGCTCCCGGGTGCGTTCGAGCACCGCCATCAGGATCGTGTTCAGGATGCCGAAGGCGACCACCACCACGAGGATGATCAGCATGATGTACATGCCCGCATCGTCCAGGAAGATGAACTGGACCAGCTCGGGCATCAGCCGGTCCCAGGTGCGCACCTCCACCGGCGCGCTCTCGGCTGCGGCCCGCACCGCCGAGGCGACGGCCGGGGCCAGCGCGGCCTCGTCGGTGAGGATCGCCACCTCGCTGGCGCGGCCCGGGTACGCGAAGAACGCCTGCGCGTCGGCCAGGGAGATCAGCGCCAGGCTGCGATCCAGATTGACGTCGGGCAGCTTCATGATCCCGACCACGGTGAAGAGGTCGAAGGCGCTCTCCAGGGTGTAGGCCTCGCTGTAGAGCAGCAGCTCGTCGCCCAGGTCGGCGTCCAGGTTCGAGGCCAGGCGCTCGGCCAGCACGATGCCGTTGGGCGACGCCGCCGACACGAACGAGCCGCGCTTGAGCTTCTCCTTCAGCGTGGTGACCGAGGGCTCCCGTTCCGGGTCCACCCCAAAGACAGCCACGCCCCGGGCGTCGGTTTCCTTCGAGAGCAGCGCGAACCCGATGATGCGCGGCGCCCAGCCGCGCACGCCGGGCACGGCGTCCAGCTCCGCGGCCAGCGCCGCGTCCACCTCGACGAACTGCTCGAGCGTGCGGTTGTCGAAGTAGCCCTCCCCCGCCAACGCCACGTGCCCCGAGTGGATGCGCACGGCGTCCTCGATCATCTTCTCGTGGACACCGGCCGCCATGGCCACGAAGAACACCACCAGCACCACGGCGAACACCGTGGCGGCCACGGTCAGGCCGGTGCGGCGCGGGTTGCGCCACACGTTGCGCCAGGCCAGCCGCAGCTCCAGGGGCATCAGCGGGTTCCCTTCAGGTTGCGCGTAGTAAAGATGCGCTCGTCGAACTCTTCGTCGAAACGGATCTCCTGCATCTCGATCGTGGTGCGGTGGCCCGGCTTGTCCAGGGGCACCATGGACCAGGCGTGCGGGAAGTGGCGGCCCTGCACCTCGCGGACATCGCCCAGCTCGAAGACGCGCAGCTTGGCGCCGTCCTCGTCGTAGAACTCCTGCCGCAACGGCGAGTAGTGCTCCATCTCGATCCAGGAGACGATGCGGCCCCACACCACCGGCGCGTCCTCGTGGGGGATGAACTCCACCACGTACGAGCGAACCCCGTCGTGCCCCGGCGTGGCCGGGTCTACGCCCAGCAGCTTGTGGTCGTAGTCGTCGAGCTGGCTCGACTGCTTCACCAGGTCGTCGTTGGTGAAATCGCTCCCCATCCAGGACTGGAGCATCATGGACGGCGGGATGCGCATGGTGCGCTCGACCCGCGGGATGTACATCCACAGATTGGGACGCTTCATCAGGAAACCGGTGCCCTCGTCCTTGGCCGGCGCCAGGATGCGAATGAAGGAGCGCTTGCCCAGGCGGTCGTCCCAGCTCAGCAGGCGCACCACCCGCGGCGTCAGCAAGCGGGGCGACACCACCGTCATGGTGGCTTCCATGTACGCGCGGTCGCCGCGCAGCACGTCCTCCTGAAGGCGGGCGATCTCGCGGGCGTCGACACCCGGCGGCGGCGGCTCCAGCTCGGCGCCGGCGAGGGACGGAATCAGCAGGGCGAATGCGAGCAGCAGCTTCTTCATGCGGCGATTCCTCGTGCGAAGACGTCCCAGGACACCCGCCAGTGGTGCGCGGGCTCGAAGTCCGGATCCACCAAGGCCTGGAGCAGCAGGCCCTCCATTCCGGCGGTGAGCGCAGCCGCCAGGCTCTCCGGTTCGACGTCTCGGATCTCGCCCGATTCGATGCCCCGGCGAATCCAGCTGCAGAGCTCGCGGCGCGACACACGGTAGATCTCGGCGAAGAGGTCCTGCACCTCGCGGTGCACCACGAACTCCGCCCAGGCCCGCAACAGCGCGGTCTGACCCCCGATGTGCTCGAGAGAGAGCTCGCCGATGCGGCCCAGCAGGGCGATCACGCTCCCGCCTTCGTAGCCGTCCGCTTCGCGCTCCCAGGCCTGGAAGAGCTCCAGCGTGTAGGCGGCCAGCAGCCCGGCGAAGACCTCGGCCTTGCTCTTGAAGTGCCAGTACAGGCTGCCCTTGGAGAGGCCGGCCTCGCGGGCCAGATCGTCCATGGTGGCTTCGTGGTAGCCCTTCTCGGAGAAGCAGCGCAGGGCCGCCTCCAGGATCTGCGCGCGCCGGGCCTCGGGACTTGCGCGGCGGCGAGATCG
>CAMYOO010000271.1:1095-5687 GCA_947260035.1 uncultured delta proteobacterium | reverse complement strand
TCCCAGTCGAGGATCGCATGGATCACACCATCGGTGTCGCACAGGAAGTTGCCGGTGCGGAAGTCGGCGTGCACCACCGAGAGCTTCTGGGCGGGCGGCGGGGGATTGCGGCGCAGCCAGCGGATCGCCGCCCGGATCACGGGCTGCGGGCACAGCTCGGCGCGATCGATCTCGCTTTCCCAGTGCGCCAGCTCGCGCTCCCAGCAGGCGTCGACGGGCACCGGCTCCATCACGGACTCGAGACCCAGCTCGTTCGGATCCGCCCGGGAAATCTCGCCCAGGATCGTCCACTTCTGCTGCGCGAGCGTGTCGGCGTGGTCGGAGTACGGCGGCGCCATCAGCGCCTGCGGCGAAGCCTCGAGCCCGGTGAGCTGCTCCATCACGAAGAACGGGTGGTCGAGCCAGCGCGCGTCTTCCTCCAGCCACAAGGGCTCCGGAACCGGCACGCGCGTGCCATGGAAGGCCCGGTAGGCTCCGAACTCCACGGCGCGCTCGGTGTCGATCAGGCTGCCCGGAGGATCGCGGCGCAGGATCAGGGGCCGCGACCGGGTCTCTCCCTCGACGCTCCAGACCAGCGTGAAGCGGAAGGTTTCCCGGGACGCGCCGCCGAAGATCCGTTCCAGGTCCTCGACCCGTACATCCTGCGCCTCGGTCATCTGCCGGGCAGCATAATCGGCGAGACGCGACTCCAGGGATGTCACCGCGATCACGATATCATTGCGCCGGTCCCAGACAAGGAGAACCCACACGATGTCCGATTCCGAGCGGCGAGAGCGAGGCCTCGCCAAGTTCAACGAGGTCTACTGCGGCGATCTACCCGCCCCGCCGGCAGGAGCCATGGCGTTCTTCGACGTGATGTTGGAGCAGCTCTTCGGCGAAGTCTGGACCCGGCCGGCCCTCTCGCTGCGCGACCGGCGCCTGGTCACCATGGGCGTGATCGCCGCCCTGGGCGAGCGGGACACCTTCGCCATCCAGGTGCGCAGCGCCCTCAAGAACGGGGAGCTGACGCCGGAGCAGCTGCGCGAGATGCTGATCCACCTGGCTCCGTACGCCGGTTACCCCCGCACGGCGGGGCTGGTGAGCGAGGTGGAGAAGGTGATCGCCGAGCAGGCCCGCGCCGGCGGCTGACCGGGCGCGCTCAGCCCCGTGCCGGGCGCTGGCGCTGCAGCGCGGGCTCGACGATGGATGCCAGCTCCGCAGCCGTGGCATCGAGCCCCAGGAAAAGGATCACGCGCTGGAGCTCGGGCTCCGCGTCCGAGACGAGCCGGTCGTAGTCGACGCCCAGCCAGTCGAACTCCGGCCGGCTCTCCAGCAGCGTCTCCGCCGCGCGAAGCTGGCGGACCAGGCTGATTCGGGTGGCCGCGCCGTCCGGCTCCGGGGCCGCACCGCGCCGCGCCAGCATCACCTCCTGGGAACGCGCCACGGCGTCCGGGTCGCGGCGCATCAGGATCACCCGGTAGCGGCGATCCGAGGGAAGGTGGCGCAGCAGCGGCTGTACGACTTTCACGGCTCTGCCGCTCGCGCAGCAAAGCCAGCCGGCATCCTCGGCGGTGCGCTTCACGGCCTCCAGCTCGTAGTAGCCGTGGGGGTTGTCCGCGTCGGGCGGGCGAGCATCGTCGCACAGAGGCGCCAAGCCCGCGACCTCCAGGACTCGCATCATCAGCGAGGTACCTGAGCGCGGTGCACCCGAGACGATCACGACCGCTGCGTCGCCCATGGCCAGAGCCTCGCGCCGCCGCGCGCGCGGGGCAACTCAGCGCACGGCTTGGATCGTTCTGATCATCCGGGAGGCCTGGATCCGGTTCAGGTTGCGGTAGACATTCACGGCAATGCGTGGATAGCGACGCCCCAGCCGCTCCAGATCCTCCGGATCGAAGCGGATGAGGCGCGCTTGTGAGAGAGCATGCACCTCCGCGGAGCGCCCGCCCGTGAACAGACCGATCTCACCGACCGTGTCGCCCCGATGCAGGGGAGCCAGCTCTACTCGTGTGCCATCGCGCACCACCGACGCCGCAAGAACCCCCTCCAGGATCACATACATGTCGCGCCCGGCCTCGCCCTCTGCGAACAGCTGCTCGCCCTCGGAGACCTCCCGCACGTCCGACATCAGCGTGAAGATTCGCGCCTGACGTTTGGAGAGGCCCTGGAAGAGCGGAATCGACTTCTGAGGCGACTCGCCCAGGTCCAGTGTCATCAAGTCCCAGAGAGTGACGACCCGCAGCCCTGCGCAGAGCGCCGGAGAAAGGGTCACGTCGATCAGCCACGCAACCGCCAGGGTGAAGGCCGCGAGAGCTCCGAACTCGACCTGGGTTCGCAGACTGCTGGTCGTGAGGATCATGAATCCCACGCACAGACCCACTGTCGTGAAGGTGAGCGGGTGCAGGATTCCGCGAAGTGTCGAACGCGTGGCCTTGCGCTCATCTCCCAGGCGGCGTGCGTCTGCGTTGAACCGAGCGAAGTAGTGGATCGTGTCGTCCACCGCGATGCCCAGCGCCACGCAGCCCACGAGGGCGGTGGACACGTTGAGCGTGATCCCGGTGTAGCCCATCGCCCCGAAGTAGACGGCGATGGGCAGCGCGTTGGGAAGCAAGGCGATGAGCCCGATCCGGAAGGAGGTGAACAGGAACGAGAGCACCAGATAGATGATGCAGAAGGCCAGGATCAGGCTGTTCCACTGCCCCTCGGCGACCGCGTTCACACTGTCGGCCACCAGCACCACGTCGCCCGTCACCCTGGTCTGCAGCGACCCGGGCAATGCGGCCAGACGCTGCTCCATCCGGCTCACCAGGCTCGCCACGCTGCCGGAGTCACTGCCCCGCGCCAACACCGAGACGACGCCCACACTCCGGGAGTTGTCGATCAGGCGCGCGCTCTCCTGGCCGCCGCCCAGGAAGAGCAGCTGACCCGCCAGGCGGCTGCTTTCGGGGATCGCCGGATACTCGACGTCTCCGTCCTGGAACGCCTGGTTCAGGAGAATCAGGTAGTCGACGATCGAGCTGGTCTGGCCGACCTCCGGCTGCTCCATCAGCCAGGCCTGGAAGTCGTACAGGGCCGTCAGGTTCTCGGGCTCGAGGAGCCCATTGCGCAGCTCCGTCTCGACCAGCACCTGCATGGCGTTGGCGCCGGAAAGCCGCTGCTCGATGGCCGCGAAGTCCCTGCGTACGTCGGAGTCCTCGGGGAAGTTGGTGATGAAGCGATTGGCCACAACGATCCTGCTCCCGCCGACGACCGCCAGCGCGAGCAGCACCACGGCGCCGCCGATGATCAGGCCGCGCCAGGACAGGTCGAAGTCGGCCAGGCGATCAGCCAGGCGATCGACGGCGCCGTGCTGCCGAGGTGCGCGCACCCGCGACGGGACCGGCAGCACCCCCAGCAGCGCCGGAGTGAAGCTCAGTGCGGCCAGCACGGTCAGGATCACGCCGAGCAGCGAGTAGAGGCCAAACTGCCGCACCGCCGGAATCGGGCTGACCGCCAGCGCCAGGAAGCCGGCCGCCGTGGTGACGCCGGTGACGATCACCGGGAGCCCGACCACTGCCAGGGTGTGGCGTACGGCTGCCCCCGGGGAAGCGTCACCCGAAGCGCGCATGAAGTGGTCGTAGTCGTAGACGACGTGCATCGTGTAGGCGAAGGCCAGCGTCACGACCAGCGGCGGGACGATCACGGTCACCACGTTGAGCGTGCCGCCCAGCGCCGCGATCGCTCCGCAGGTCCAGATCAGTGCGACGATGATCGTGGCCAATGGCACGAGGACACCGCGCACGCTTCGGAAGGCGACCGCCAGGACGAGGGCCATGCAGACGATCACCAGGGGCAGCGTGCGGCCTAGGTCGCGCTGGAGCGTGGCACTGGTAGCCGCCTTCAAGCGGGGGAACCCGCTGATCCAGACGGGGTGCGGTCCGGCTTCCTCGCGGGCCGCGGCGGCCACCTCCTGGTCGAGGCCGCTTTCGATCATCTCGCCGTCGGTCATCGGCTCCAGGTGCACGAACAGCGCGGCCGTCCGCGCATCCCGCGCCACCAGCACCCCGCGGAGCAGCGGGTTGCCGAGCGCCATTTCCCGCAGGGCGGCCAACGCCTGTGGCTGCTGCGGGATCTCTTCCAGCAGCGGCACCACGCGCAGGTCTCCATCCTCGGCCCACACGCTCGTGGCGTTCGACAGCGACGACACCCGCTCCACGCCCTCCACCTGCTCCAGCCGCGCGGTGATCCGGGCCAGCCGCTCCAGGAAGTCGCTCTCGAAGACCTCCTCCGATCCGACGGCGACGACGATCGCGTCCCCTCCGCCGCTCAAGCGCTGGGCTCGTTCGTAGGCGACGCGGATGTCGCCTCCGGGCGGGAGCAGCCCTTCGGTGGAAGGATCCAGGCGCAGCCGGGACTTGCCCGTCTCCAGATCCACCAGCCCGAAGACGGCCAGCATGGTGAGGAACAACGTCGCCACCAATACGCGGCCCGCGTTGTCCGCAACGGCGGCGAGGAGCCGCGTCATCCCGGCAGCTCGCCGGCGGCGAGGAGCCGCGTCATCCCGGCAGCCCGCCGGCGGCGAGGAGCCGCGTCATCCCGGCAGCCCGCCGGCGGCGAGGAGCCGCGTCATCCCG
>CAMYOO010000271.1:0-1062 GCA_947260035.1 uncultured delta proteobacterium | reverse complement strand
GCCGCGTCATCCCGGCAGCCCGCCGGCGGCGAGGAGCCGCGTCATCCCGGCAGCCCGCCGGCGGCGAGGAGCCGCGTCATCCCGGCAGCCCGCCGGCGGTCAGCACCTCGGCCAGGCCCGTCGCGGCCAGCCCGGCCACGATGACGCACGCCCCCACGGTGAAGGCCAGGCGGCGCTCCGGAAGGCGTCCCGCATGACGCGCCCCCACCGCCGCGGCCAGCGCCGAGCAGGCGGCCACCGGGAGGAGCACCGCACCGACGGGAAGCCAGCTCTCCAGGAAGACCAGGTGCGCGACCAGCAGCAGCGGCAGCACGCCGGCCGAGATCAGCAGGCCGGTGGCTACGCTGGAGACCGTGCTCAGCCCACGGGCGAAGATCAGGACCAGGGCCAGGTTGAAAGCGCCTCCCATGGCGAGCCCGGACACGGAGGCCAGGACCCGACTCAGTCCGATCCCGCCCGAGCCCAGCGGGGCCGCAGGGGGCGTCGCCTGGGGATCGCTTCCCGACATGTACCAGGAGCGGACCAGCAGGCCGACGCCGACCACCACCACCACCCAGGGAGCCAGCCCCCGCAGCAGCTCCGAGAAGCGATCCTGGTAGGCGATGGCCAGCGCCGCGCCGACCAGAGCCGGCCCCAAGGCCCGGGCGCCCAGATCCACCGCGACGGGGGAGTCGGTCTGGTCGTGCCGGGTGTAGATCAACGCGGCGGCCGCCGCGTTGGCGATGCCGATCACCCGCGAGGCGGCAACGCTCTCGCGAATCGGGAGAACGCCGGCGATGAAGAGCAGGGGAACCACGATCGGCCAGCCCGAGTATCCGCTCACCCCGGCCCAGAGCCCGATCAGGAGGGCCAGGGGAAGGACTCCGGCGACGACTACCCACGGCCATTCGGCCATGCCGGCCATCTTACAGGCGGGCGTGGGCCGGATGGAAGCCGCGATCCGCAGCGGTCCGGGCGGCAGGCGGAGAATCCCCACGGATTCCGGGCGTCTCCGTCACGGGGGCGTTGCGAGAATGTCGCCTTGCCGAAACTTCCAAAAGCGGCTTTCCTGGCCTAATGGAT
>CAMYOO010000270.1 GCA_947260035.1 uncultured delta proteobacterium | reverse complement strand
CCCTCCCGCACCGCCGCGCCCGCCACACGCAGCGAAGCCACGGGGGCGGCGCCGCCCATCCAGACGATGGACTGGAAGCGCAGGTTCTCGCAGCCCAGGTTCGCGGCGAATCCCTCCGCATGCCCCAGGTTGGGAAAGGGCATGATTCCGTCGATCTGGCGCGGTGTGAGGCCGGCATCCTCGATGGCGCGAACCGCGGCCTGGAGCTGCAGCCCCAACAGGCTGAGCCCCGAACCCGGCTTCCGCACGTAGGCGGTCTCGCCGATCCCGACGATGCAGGCCACATCCGTCACGCTGACGGCCCTCTCCCCGCTAGACGCGCTTGGTGGGCTCGATCTTGGCGAGCCGCGCCAGGTTCAGGCCCAGGAATCCCGCCCGCATCTCGTCGGTGATCTCCGGGTAGCCGTAGTTCTTCTGCAGCTCTTCCGGGATCTGCAGGTTGCGCACCCAGTCCACCACGCGCTTCGTGTCGTCGAAGGGCAGGTCCAGGCCCATCACGATCTTGCTGGGATAGGTGCAGGTTCTGATGCTTGCCCGCAAGCCCGATCAGCTCCTCGGTATGGGGCCAGCCCATGTGGTAGGCGATGATCTTCAGGTCGGGGAAGTCCAGCAGCACCCGGTCCAGGGTGTTCGGATGGGTCCGGTAGTTGGGCTGGGGCACCACGTAGGACATGCCCGTGTGCATGGTCAGCGCGATGTCCAGCTCGCAGGCCTTCTCGTAGAAGGGCCAGAGCCGCTTGTCGTCCAGCGGCCCGTCGTCCTCGGGCGCGTACACCTTGCAGAGCTTGGCGTTGCCCTCCTTGACCAGGTACTCGAGCTCCCAGATGGCATGTTCCAAGCCACGGCGGATGATCGGCCCCACCATGGCTTCCAGATACATGCGCTCCGGGTAGGGCTCGATCTGCTGCATCATGAACGCGTTGGTGGACATCGCCACCGTGTGTCCGCTGATGTCCATCATGCCTTCGCGGAGTGCGAAGCAGACGTCGACACCCGCCTCGTCCATGTACTTGATCAGCTCGCTGGCGAGCGGATGAGGCCACTCGCCGGAGAGATCCCGGCCGGACCAGGCGCGCATCACGCCGTCGACGCTGTCCCACCAGCGCTGCGTGTTCGGGTAGTAGGCGATCTCGGCCAAGGTCCCCGGATTCATGAAATGGCACTCGGACAGGCACACGAAATGGTCGTTGCTAGCCACGTCGTTCTCCTCCTCTAGAGCGGTCAGTCGCCCGCGGGCTGGGGTTGTGCGCTGCGGATCAATGTCCACAGGCGGTTCGGGCTGGCCGGCACCTCGGTTGCCTGCACGCCCAGGGGCGCCAGTGCATCGTTGATGGCGGACAGGATGGCGGCCGGTGTCGTGTGCATCGCACCTTCACCGCAGCCCTTCGCACCCAGGGGCGTGAAGGGCGAGGGCGTCTCGATGAACGCCTTCTCGGTGAGCGGCACCTCGTTGATGGTCGGCAGCAGGTAGTCCATGAAGCTCGAGGTGAGGATCTGGCCTTCCTCGTCGTAGACGTACTCTTCGAGCAAGGCCGCGCCCACGCCCTGGGCGATGCTGCCCTCGGTCTGCCCCTCGACGGTGGCGGGGTTGAGACGGGTCCCGCAGTCGTCCACCACGCAGTAGCGGAGGATCTCCACCAGCCCGGTATCGGAGTCCACCTCGAGCATCACCACGTGGACGGCCTGGGCGGCGGTGAGGTAGCTCTTGGCCCGGCCTTCCTCGTCGGCCTCGGTGCGCCCGGGCGCGGTCCAGACGTAGGTGGCCTCGGGGCGCGGGTCCACGTCGGGCGGCAGCAGGTCGCTGCGCGCCAGCATGGTTCCGGCCACCTGGGCCAGGGGCATCTCGACCCCGGCCACGCCTTTGGCGACCAGCTTCCCGTCCATCAGCTCCACGTGCTCGGGATCCATCTGGAAGAGCCCCGCCGCAACCTTGACCAGCTTGGACTTGAGCCGCTCGCAGGCGCCGAGCACGGCGCCGGTCAGCGCCACGCCCAGGCGACTTCCGCCGGGACCGAAAGCCGGCGGCGCCGAGTGCGTGTCCAGGCAGACGACGTTGATGTCCTCGAACTCCACGCTGAAGTAGTCGGCCACCAGCTGGGTGGCCAGGGTGTACTGGCCCTGCCCTTCCAGGGCGAAGCCCACCCGGATCGTGAACTTGCCCAGGATGTCCATGCTGACCGTCGCTCCCTCAGGAACGCCGGTGCCCTGCACGCCGACCACGGCGTAGGCGTTCCAGTCGAAGACGCCGGGCTCGATGGCACTCACCACGCCGATCCCCACGCAGCGCCCTTCGGCGCGCGCCTCGGCCTGCTGCCGGCGCAGCCCCGGGTAGTCCGCCAGCTCAAGCGCCTTGTCCAGCACGACCTCGTAATCGCCGCTGTCGTACTCGTTTCCGCTGGCGATCGTATACGGGAAGGCGTCCTTGGGAATGAAGTTCCTGCGCCGCAGCTCCGCCGGGTCCACGTCCAGGCCGCGTGCCGCGATGTCCATCATCTGCTCGAGCACGCAGTTGTGCGGCGGCGGGCCCATCCCTCGATAGGGACTCTGCGGCAGCTTGTTGGTGGCGACGATCGTCAGGTCGTAGCGGGCCACGGGAATCGCGTAGGGCCCGGTGAAGGAGGCCAGCGGCTTGGCCGTGCTGATGGCGCCGAAGCCCTCTCCGCTGGCGCCCATGTCGTCGAGGAGCTTCACGTCCAGGCCGGTGACGCGGCCGTCGTTCTTCACCGCGAGCGAGACCTCGTAGTGGCGATCCCAGGACTGGCTTCCGCCGGCGGTGAGGTACTCCGTGCGATCCTCGATCCATTTCACCGGGCGTCCGCCGGCCTTGCGCGTGAGCAGCGCGGTGACGTCGGTGCCGCGGGTCCCGCCCTTGCCGCCGAAGCTTCCCCCGTGAGGGTGCGCGATCACGCGAACCTTGTTGGAGGGAAGGCCCAGTGCGGCGGCCCGCCCCAGGCCGAAGTGGGTCGCCGACTGGACGCCCGCGCGCAGGGTCAGGCTCTCCTCGACGGGATCCCACTGTGCGACCACGCCGAACGTCTCGAGCGGATTGGCGCCCAGGCGGTGCCAGCGGAACTTCTCCGTGAAGACCCGATCCGCCTCGGCGAAGGCCGCGTCCACCTCGCCCCAGGTGAAGACGCGCTGGAGCATGACGTTGGTGCCCTTCTCGTCGATCACCAGCGGACTGTCCGGCTCCAGCGCTTTCGTGGCGTCGGCCACCACCGGGAGCGGGTCGTAGTCCACGGCGATCAGCTCGATCGCATCCTCGGCCACGTAGCGATTCACAGCCGCCACTGCGGCCACCGGCTCGCCCACGAAGCTGACCTTGTCGGTAGCCAGGCAGTGAGTACCCCACTCCTCCGGAACCGTCGGTCCCGGAAAACTCCAACGCAGCGCATCCTCGCCCGTCACCACCGCGAACACGCCGGGCAGCTTCTCGGCCTGGCTCGTGTCGATCGACGTGATGCGCGCGTGGGCCAGGGGGCTGCGCAGGATCGCCGCATGCAGCATTCCGGGCAGCACCACGTTGTCGATGAACTCCGTTCGCCCGGTGACCAGGTGGGGATCTTCCACCCGCTTCACCTTGCGGCCCACCCAACGGGGCGCGCTGTTGGGAAAGTCTTCCAGGGACTTGGGAATCTCGACGGACATGCGGTCTCCCGGTTCTCGACGCTAGGAGTGCTGGGTGGAGCCGGCGACGTGACCGGCGCGGAGCTTGGCCGCAGCCAGCCGGACGGAGCGCAGGATCGCCTGGTAACCGGTGCAGCGGCAGATCTGGCCGCCGAGGGCGTCGCGAATCTCTTCGTCGCTGGGGTCCGGCCTGTTCCGCAGCAGCTCGTGGACGGTCATCAGGAAGCCCGGCGTGCAGAAGCCGCACTGGAGGCCGTGCTCCTCGACGAACGCTTCCTGGATCGGGTGAAGCTTGCCGTGGTCCTCGAGCCCTTCCACGGTCATCAGGCTCGCACCGTCGGCCTGCACGGCCAGCATCAGGCACGCGCGCACGGAACGACCCTCCAGCAACACCGTGCAGGCGCCGCAGACGCCGTGCTCGCAGCCCACGTGCGTGCCGGTGAGCGCCAGCTCGCCGCGCAGGAAGTCCGCCAGGGTGGTCCGCGGGTCGACGCTGGCCTCGTGGCGCACGCCGTTGACCGTGAGCTGAACCTTCTGCTGGGTGGTCATGTCTCGTCTCCTCGCTCAGCTCGGCGCGCCGGCCCGTTCGGCCGCCTCGCGCAACGCCCGCCCCGTCAATACTCCCGCCAGGTTGCGGCGGTACTCCGCCGTGGCGTGGACATCCGACAGGGGTTCATCGATCTCCTGGCTGGCCCTGCGAGCCGCTTCCTCGAAGAGCGGCTCTGCAGGGCGTTCGCCGGTCAGTATCTCCTCGACCTGGGTGAGGCGGATCGCCGTGGGCCCCACCGCGAACAGCACCAGGCGCGCTTCGCTGATGCCGCCGCCTGCGTCCAGTCGAAGCGTCGCCACCGCGCCGCCCAGCGCGAAGTCGCCGTGCCGGCGCGCCACCTCGACGAAGGACCAGCCCGTGCCCGCAGGGAGCACCGGAACCCGCACCTCGGTCAGCACCTCGACGGGCTCGAGGGCGGTCGTCAGGTAGCTCTGGAAGAAGTCCTGCGCAGCGATCGTGCGCTCACCGCCGGGACCCACCGCTCGCAGCTCGACGCCCAGAGCCAGCGCCAGCGCCGGATACTCCGCGGCCGGGTCCGCGTGCGCCATCGATCCGCCCACGGTGCCCCGGTTGCGGATCTGTGGGTGCGCCACCAACTGCGTCGCCGCAACCAGCACGGGCTGCCGGCGGCGCACCAGATCCGACTCCTCGACGGCGCGCTTGCGCGTCATCGCCCCGATGGCCAGCCAGTCCCCGTCCTCGCGGATGTATTGCAGATCCTCGATGCGGTTGAGGTCGACCAGGAGGTCGGGCCGCGCCATCCGCATGTTCAGCAGGGGCACCAGACTCTGGCCGCCGGCCAGGATCTTGACGTCCTCGTCCGCGTGCTGCTGCAGCAGGGACACGGCCTCACCCAACGTGTCGGGAGCAGCGTATTCGAAGCGAGCCGGCTTCATGCGAGCGCCTCCAGCGGGACGGAGGCCCGACGAGCGGGCTCC
>CAMYOO010000269.1 GCA_947260035.1 uncultured delta proteobacterium | reverse complement strand
GCGGCCGAGGTCTTGAGCCGGGCCCGCAGCGTGGTGGCGCTGACCGGCGCCGGGCTGTCGGTGGAGAGCGGGATTCCGCCCTTCCGCGGCAAGGGCGGCCTGTGGACCCAGTACGGCGAGCCGCCCCTGGACGGCTACCAACGTTTCCTGGAGGACCCGGCCGAGTCCTGGCGCAAGCAGCTGAATCCCAAGGAGCCCTGGGCCCGCGCCCTGCGCGACACCCTCTCCGCGGCGCGGCCCAACGCCGGGCACCGCGCCCTGGCGGAGCTGGAGCGTCTGGGTCGCCTGGACTGCCTGATCACCCAGAACGTGGACGACCTGCACACCCAGGCCGGCGCCGAGGCGCTGGCCGAGATCCACGGCAACTACACGCTGCTGCGCTGCACCGGCTGCAACGCGCGCTTCCCACGCGACGGCTTCGCCATCGACCCGGACCAGCTTCCGCCCACCTGCCCGGAGTGCAGCGGTGTGGTGAAGGGCGACACCGTCTCCTTCGGCGAGCCGATTCCGCCCGACGTGCTGCAACGCTGCTTCGACGCCGTGGAGCGGGCCGACTGCATCCTGGTGGCGGGCACGTCCGCCACGGTCTACCCGGCCGCCGGCTTCCCGGTGGAGGTGGTGCGCGCGGGGGGCAAGCTGGTGGAGGTGAATCCGGAGCCCACGGACCTCACCTCCCTGGCCACGGTGCACCTGTGCGGCCCCGGCGCGGTGCTTCTCGAGCGATTGGTCCACCACGTGCGCGCCCTGGCGGAGGCGGCGTGACCCGGCGTCACTGGAACGACGAAGGCGACGACGGCAGCCGTCTGGGCGGCTTCCTGCGCAGCCTGCTCTCGGGCATCCCGTGGAGCGAGGTGGCCGAGCGCGTGGACACCCTGCGCATCCAGGTGCCCGGCAACGGCGCGTTGCGCGTGCGCAACCCCAACGGGCGCATCGAAGTGCTCGGCGACGACCGCGACGACGTGGTGGTCGAGGTGGCCAAGCGCGCCCGGGCGGAGTCGGAGGAGGAGGCCGAGCGCCTGCTCGACGCCATCCGCATGCACGAAGAGGTGAGCGCCGACGGGCTCGAGCTGGAGGTGCTGATCCCCCGGCGCTGGAACCGCCACGGCCACGTGAACCTGGAGCTGCGGGTGCCGCGCGGGCTGCGCGTCCAATGCGAGTCGGTCAACGGCAAGGTCTCCGTCGGCGGCATGCGCGCCCCGGTGGCGGCGCGCTCCAGCAACGGCGCCGTCACGGTCGAGGACGTGGTGGGCGACGTGTCCGTCTCCACGGCCAACAACAAGGTGACCTGCTTCTGCACCCGCGGCGGCCTGGTCGCGCGTTCGAGCAACGGCAAGATCGAGATCGGCGAGCACCGCGGATCGATCGACGCCTCGACCTCCAACGGGCTGATCCGTGCGCGCGTGGAGGAGGTGGGGCCCGACGGCGTTCAGCTGGCCACGAGCAACGGCCGCATCCTGCTGGATCTGCCGGAGCAGGTGGACGCGAACGTGGACGTGCGCGTGGACAACGGCATGATCCGCAACGAGCTCGAGCTGTGCGGCGCCACCCGCTCCACCGACGGCCGCCTGCGCGGCATCCTGGGCCGCGGCGGCGTCCTGATCCGCCTGCGCACCTCCAACGGCACCGTAACCCTCCGCTGACCACCCAGCAACTAAAGGGACTGTCCCTTTAGTTGTCTTGGTTGCTTTGGCCGACTTTGCGGCGGACTTCGACGTCGCCCATGCGGAATACGACGCCCGCGGGCTCGATGGTGGCGACCACCAGGGAGCCGACCGCGTCGCCGTGACGCAGCTCCAGCGGCTCGGCCCTTCCCTCGACCTGGACCAGGGCACGCCGTCGCGTCGGGTCCGGGTGCCAGCTGGTGCGGGTCACCACCACGGCGGGGAGCTTTTCGATCCGGGCCACGGCGGGGCCGGCCGGGGGAGGCACCGGGTTCGGCCTCGCGGCCGGCGCGGGTCTGGGCTTGGGCTTCGCGACGGGCTTGGGCGGTGGGGCCGGCTTGGGTGCGAGCTTCGCCACCGGCTTCGGCGGCGGAGCCGGCTCGGGCGGGGCCTTGGCGACGGGCTTCGGCTCGGCCGCCGGCGGGGGCGCCGGATCCGGGGCGGGCGCGGCGCTCGGCGGCGGGCGGGGTTCGATCACGGCCGCCGGAGGCTCCGGCGCGCGGGCCGGCTCGGCGACGGGCGGAGGGGGCGCCGGGGCAGGACGCGTCCGGGCCAGGGAGGTGCGCGGCGCAGGCGGCGCCTCCGCGAGCTCGGGTTCAGGCTCGGGCTCGCCGCCGGGCAGCCACCAGAAGGCCGCGGCCAGCCCCACCAGGCCTCCCAGGGCCAGGGCCGCCAGCAGGGCGCGCAGCCGGAGCCGCGAGCGCGGCGGCGGCTCGGGCTCGCGGGGGGCGCTCGTGGCGGGCCGCCCCTTGTTCTCCTCGATTCGCTGGAGCGCCTTGAGGATGCTGCTCATCGCGTTTCCCGCGCCCCTCGCTTCAGCAGGGCCGAGCGCCGCCGGCCGCGGGCCTCGGGGCCGCGGATCTCGCGCCAGGCGCGCCGCACGCGTCGCCGATTCACGCCCGAGGCGCCCTCGGCAAAGCCCGCCAGCAGGGCGCGGTCGCACAGCACGTTGACCAGTCGCGGCACGCCGCCCGAGCGGCGGTGGATCTCGCGCAGCGCCGGCCCCGTGAAGAGATCCCGCTCGCTGCCGGCGGCGATCCGCAGCCGGTGGCGCACGTAGGAGCGCGTCTCCGAGGGGCTCAGCGGGTCCAGCCGCCAGTGCACGGTGATCCGCTGGCGGAGCTGGCGCAGCTCGGGCGAGGCCAGCATGGCGTCGAACTCCGGCTGACCGATCAGGATGATCTGCAGCAGCTTCTGGGTGTCGGTCTCCAGATTCGAGAGCAGGCGGATCTGCTCCAGCGTTTCGGTGGACAAGTCCTGCGCCTCGTCCACGATCAGCAGCACGCGCCGTCCGTCGCGGCGCTGCGCCAGCAGGAAGTCGTTGATCTGCTCGTGGAGCTCGCGCTGGGAGAGGTTGGACACGGGCAGCCCCAGCTCGGCGTTGATGGCCTGGAGCAGCTCGAAGCTGTCGAGCGTGGGGTTGAGGACGTACGCCACCTCGGTGGCCGCCCCCAGCCGCTTCAGCAAGGTGCGGCAGAGCGTGGTCTTCCCGGTCCCGACCTCGCCGGTGACCGCGATGAAGCCTTCGCCCTGGTCGATGCCGTACAGGAGATGGGCCAGAGCCTCGCGGTGCGCCTCAGCGAGGAACAGGTAGCGAGGGTCCGGGCTGAGGGCGAAGGGTTTCTCCCGCAAGCCGTAGAACGCGGTATACATCGGCCTCGAACCTTGAGTCGCGGACACTATCACCTCGCCCAGGGGAAGGGAACGGTCGTCGGGGTCGACGTCGGTGCGACCCTCACCAAGCTGGCCGTGGCGCTGCCGGAAGGCGCTACGCGCTTCGACTGGTTTCCTTCCTCCGATCTACCGCGGGTCGCCGAGCGCGTCGCCGCCGCCGAGCCCGCGCGGGTGGGCCTCACCGGTGGCGGCGCCGCTGCGCTCGCAAGCCTGCTCTCCTTGGACACCGCCCGGGTCGGCGAGTTCGACGCCTGGGGGGCCGGGGTCGGCGCCCTGCTGGGAGAGCAGGCCGACGACCGCTACCTGTTGGTTTCGGTCGGAACGGGCACTTCCATGATGCTTTCCGACGCCGGCCGCGTGGTCCGCATCGGGGGCACGGCCCTGGGCGGGGGGACCCTGCTGGGCCTGGGCCGACAGCTCCTGGGCGGGGTCGGCTTCGACGATCTGTGCGCGCTGGCGGCCCGCGGCGACCGCTGGCGGGTGGACCTGTCGGTGGCCGACGTCTACCCGGGCGGCCAGACGCCCCCCCTGGCGGCGGAGCTGACGGCCTCGGCCTTCGTGCGGCTGGCCTCCAGCGACGGCGAGCCGCCGCGCCGCGAGGACCTGGCGCGAGCGCTGATCTGGATGGTGGGCGAGAACGTGGCGCTGATCGCCGGCGGCCTGTCCGCCGCCGCGGGCGTCGAAGAGATCGTCTTCGGTGGCTCCACCCTGCGCGACAACCCCACCCTGCGCGACGCCCTGGGCGACATCCTTCCGCGCTTCGGCAGGCGCGTGCACTTCCTCGAAAACGGCGAGTTCGGCGCCGCCCTGGGCGCCGCGATCGAAGCGCGAAGCCCTTAGCCGCGGCGCTAAAGCGGCCTCGCAGGCATCTCGATAAGCGTCGAGAGGGGTTTCCCGATGCGACTCGCCATGCTGCTTCCGATCGGCGTCTTCGTCGCGATCTTGGCCCTCGTAGGCGTCCGGCTGCTGGTGCTGGCCCGGAGCACCCGGGAGCTGCCCGAGCTCGCCTTGGGGTCGGGCCTGCTCCTGATCGCCTTCGCGGGGATGCCCCTGGCCGCCCTCGGTCGCATTCCCGCCAGCGTCGGAACGGCCTTGGGCCACACGGCTTTCGCCGTCGGGATCGTCGTCGTGACGGCGGGGCTGGCGCTGCTCTACGTGTTCCAGTGGCGGGTCTTCCGGGCGAACTCGCGGTGGGCCCGGGGCTTCGTCGCGCTGGCCGCCCTCGTGCTGGCCACGGTGGGATTCGGAAGTGCCTGGCAGGGCGCCCAGGCGAGCAGCCTCGCCGAGATCCTGGTGCGCACCCGCAGCTGGTCCCTCGCCATCATGGGCCTGGTGACGTTGCAGTTCGTGTGGGGCGCGGTCGAGTCCTTCGTCTACCATCGGGCGCTGCGGCGCCGTCTGGCAATCGGCCTGGCAGATCCGATCGTCGTGAATCGCTTCCTGCTCTGGGGGCTGTCGTCCGCGGCCGGGGCAACCCTCTGTGGGGGGCTGGCGCTCTGCGTTCTCGCGGGCATGACCATCATGGTCGACTCCCTGCCGCTGAACCTCATCGCCCTGATGGGGTGTGTGTCGTCGGTGAGCTGGTTCCTCACCTTCTTCCCGCCCGAGGCCTACCAGAGCTTCTTGCGCCGGCGCGCCCCCCAGCCGCTCTGATCCGGCGCTGGCCCCGGGGGCCTTCTCGGGCACATGAACTTCAAACGGCGTTTGCGGGCGGGGGGTCCGGTAGGAGCCGCTGCGCCACCAAGGGCAGGGGCGCGGCCCGGGCAGAAAACCCCGATTCCCCGGTTTTTCCACCTCTAGGAATCCTCGCTCCGGCGGTGCAGGATGCGTCCAAGGAGGCCATCTACTTCGAGGAGACCGCGCTCCCCGGAGGTGGTCAGTACACCGTGACGAACAACACCCAGGACTACGGCCTGATCGCGTTGGGCGTCTCGAATACCGACACGTTCGCCTGGGTCGGGTCGTTCTTCGATGACTTCGACTGCGACTTCTCCGGCTCACTCAGCTTGTGTTACGACTCGGAAACCGTCACCGCGTTGAACTGGGACGCGGTCGTGATCGATTTCGCTGGGAATACGGGCGCCGATATCTTCGGCGACATCTCCAACGTGCTCGATCCCGGCGACGACACCCTCAACACCTACCTGGCCAATGACGGCGACCTCCAGCCCGGCCAGACCTGGGACCGTTTCCTCTTCACCCAGGGAATGCCGTCCTCGCAGCTGTTCGTCGTGATCGATGGCCCGGGCGGCACCATCTACGGGTCCGGCGGCGCTCCGCTTCCGGAGCCCGGAGTGGCGCTGCTCCTGGTCACCGGCCTTGCCGGTCTGGCGATCCGGCGGAGCATGTCGCACTGAGCGCGTAGCTCCTTCGCGACGATTCGACACGCCCCGGCTTCGGCCGGGGCGTTGTCGTTTGGGGGTACACCGCGCGCAACCGATCGCTGCTGCGCGCGCAGCGAGCCGCAGGCGAGCGAAGGGGCTCGGCCGCCTGAGCTATGCCGTGACGAGGCCCGAGCGGATCGCGAAGCGGACCAGCCCCGACACCTTGTGGATATCGCATTGCAGATGCGATCTCCCGGAGTCGCCGCGCGCGTGACTAGAGCAGGTCGAGCCGGACGACGGCCGCGTCGGGCACCGGGGCGGGATCGCGGATGTCGAAGTCGCCGAAGGCGTCGGCCCTGGCCCGGCCGCCGGGCGCCGGCGAACTCGTCACTACGCGGAGTTCGGCGCGTACGCCGAGGACGTCGCCCACGGCGAGACCCGCGAGCGGCTCCTCGACCGACGGGGAGAAGAACGACACCAGACCGGAAGGGACGTCGAAGTCCGCCACGACCGTGGGGTTGACGGGCGCTCCGCAGCCCGAGGCGTCGCAGCCGTCGGTCCAGTACTCGACGAAGTAGTTCACCTGGGAGAGCGCGGCG
>CAMYOO010000268.1:2903-7529 GCA_947260035.1 uncultured delta proteobacterium | reverse complement strand
GCGTCGTCCCGGGCCGGATCGCGCTCCAGGACGGCGCGCCACTGCTCCACCGCCTCGTCCGAGCGACCCAGGGTGTAGAGCGTCAGGCCGAGCTGGACCCCGGCATCCAGAAGCTGCGGCCGGTCGCGCCGCACCCGCAGCAGCTCGCGGATCGCGCGGTCGGGGTAGCCGGCGTCGCGCAGCGTGGTGCCCAGGCGCACGCGGATATCGTGGAAGCCCGGGCAGCGGTCCAGCGCCTTGCGGTAGGCCTCGATCGCTTCGGCGAGCTCGCCCACCTCACGGTAGGCATCGCCCAGTGCGGCGTGCAGGTTCGCCAACTTGCCCCGCGTGGTCGAGTCGAGCCGAGCCGCCGCGTCACCGTTGGCGCCCGCCTCGGCCACGAGGCGGGCATGGGCCCGCTGGGTCAGCTCGTGCGCACGCGTGTAGGCACCCTGGGTTTCATACACGCTGGACAACGCCAGCAACGCCTCGGCGTAGTCCGGGTTGATGCCCAGCGCCTGCTCCAGGCTGTAAGCGGCTGAGCCCAGATCGCCCTGGCGCTCGTAGCTGACACCCAGCATGTAGTGGACGTCCGCCCACTCACGGCAGGACGGCAGCAGCCGTTCCAGATACCGGACCGCAGAGTCGGCATCGCCGCGCTCGAAGCCCTGGCGTCCGAGGCGGTAGGCCTCGCGTTGGCGCGCGCCCACGCGCTACTGGGCCGCGGGAATGAGATCCGCTGCCGCGTCGGCGACCTCGGTGCCCTCGTAGTTATCGAGGATCACCTGGAAGATGCGCTCCGCCTCGTCGTTGAGGCGCATCTCCTGGTAGCAGACACCCAGCTGGTACAGGGCCTCGGCGTCCAGCCCCAGGCCCGGGAACTCGTTGAGCACGTCGCGGAAACGGTCGGCAGCCGACTGATACTCGGCGCGATCCATGTAGAACTCGGCGACCAACATCACGCTGCGGCCCAGCTTGGTGCGCAGCTCGCGCCAGATCTCCTCGGCCTCTTCCGACTCCGGCGTGTACGGGTACACGGACATCAGCTTGTCCAGGTACTTGAGCGCCTCGCGCGTCGGACGCTGGTCGCGGTTCGGCGAGCGGGTGCGCTCGTAGTGGCACATGGCCGACTTGAGCAGCGTGTAGGGAACCCGCTCGTGGTTGGGATGCAGCTCCGGGAAGTCCTGGTAGTAGGAGAGGGCCTCCTCGTAGCGCTTGTCGTCGTAGTAGGCGTCCGCGATGCGAAGCTCGGCCATCACCGCATATTCGCTGTACGGATAGTTGTCGATGACTTCCTGGAATTTGTCGATCGCCGCCTGGTAGTTCACGTAGGTGTAGAACGGCATCATGGTATGGCCGTCCAAGATGGCCAGGGCCTCGTCGAAGAGCACCTCCGCGCTGGGCGGCTCGAGGGCGACCTCCTCATCGGGCGTGCTTGCGCAGGCCAAGCCGAAAGCCACGGCCAGCAAGGCCACCTGGAAGCGTCGGGCGATCGCTGTGGTCACGGGTGACCCCCCCATCTACTGGTCCCATTTCACGTCGTAGACCGACTGCTCACGCTACCGAATCCATTGAACCGGTGTCAATTTTGCTAACGTCTCGATCCGTCCGGAGGTGTCACGTGTCCGACAGTGCCCGAAACCTGCGATTCGACCGGCGCTTGGCGCGCCGACGTGGCTGGATCGCCCCGGAGGAACTCGAGCGCGAGCTCGCAGACCTTCCCGACGTATCGGCGAAAATCCAGCCTCCTGAAGACGAGCCCA
This sequence comes from uncultured delta proteobacterium, assembly GCA_947260035.1. Taxonomy (GTDB): domain Bacteria; phylum Myxococcota_A; class UBA9160; order UBA9160; family JAFDET01; genus JAFDET01. The sequence continues at coordinate 5,787 of CAMYOO010000268.1, read as the reverse complement.
CGGAGGCCGCGGCGCAGCCCGCCCAGACCCCGAGCCCGGGGGGCAGCTCCGCCGACCCGGCCGCCGGCGCGTAGCCGGCGCGGCCACGCAGCGCCGCCGTGCTCAAGGCGAAGCTCGGTGAGCAGCTCGAGACCTGGGTCCCCCGGATCCTACCGTTCGTCTTCAGCCGTCGGCTCTCACCGGCCGCCCTTACCGTCACCGGAACCTTGATCTGCCTGACCTCGGCGCTGGCCTTCGCCTTGGGCGAGTTCCGCTGGGGCGGCGGGCTGCTGCTGGCCGGCGGCGCCTTCGACATCCTGGACGGGATGGTGGCGCGCCGCCACGGCATCGAGTCCAAGGTGGGCGCCTTCCTGGATTCGACCCTGGACCGCCTGGTGGACATGGCGTTGCTGGTGGGGCTGATGATCCACTACGCGATCTCCGGCGAGCCGCTCTGGGTCGCCCTCGCCGGCTTCGTGCTGATCACCAGCGTGATGACTTCCTACGCCAAGGCCCGCGCCGAAACCCTGGGCCCGATCATCGGGAAGGGGATCTTCGAGCGCGGCGAGCGCATCCTGCTGCTCATCCTGGCCGGGCTCACGGGTTGGATGGTGCCCATCCTGGGAATCCTGGCGGTGGGCGGCCTGATCACGGTGGTGCAGCGCTTCTTCCTGGCCTGCCGCGAGCTGGCGCGCACCGACGCTGAGAGCGAGCGCGCAGGGGAGCTTCCCAGATGACCGAAGACGACGAGCAGCGATTCACGATCGTAGACAAGCGGCATGGGCGGGAGAGCGACGAAGCCCCGGCCGAGGAAGCCGCGCCGGCCGCCGAAGCGCCGCCGCAGAGCGCGCCCGAAGCGCCGCCGGAACCGGAGCCGTCGGCATCCGCGCCGCGCGGCGCGGGAAGCGTCCCCGCCCTGGATTTCTCCACATTCATCATGTCGCTCTCCACGTCCGTGCTCTTCCACCTGGGTCTGGTGGCCGAGGAAGAAGGGCAGGCGCCGCCTCCGCCGAACCTGCCCATGGCGCGCCAGACCATCGACATCCTCGAGATCCTCGAGCAGAAGACCCGCGGCAACCTGGACAGCGAGGAGTCGCATCTGCTCGAGAGCCTGCTCTACGAGCTGCGCCTGCGGTACGTCGAGCTGCAGAAGCGGCCTCCCGCCTAGGAGCGGCCCGGGCGGGTCAGCGCTAGAACCGCCGGCATGCTGGCGCCCGCCAAGATCAACCTCGGGCTTCGGGTGACCGGGGTCCGGGAAGACGGCTACCACGAGCTGGAGAGCCTGTTCCTGCCCTTGGATCTGGCGGACACCGTGGAGGTCGAGCTGCGCGACCCGCCCGGCGTGGCGCTCGAGCTGGAGGGGGCAGCGCCGGACGTGCCGAGCGATGCCCGCAACCTGGCGGTGCGGGCCGCCGCGGCATTCTTGGAGGCGGCCGGGCTGGAGTCCGGCGTGCGGATCCGCCTGCACAAGGTGATCCCCTCCGGTGCCGGCCTGGGCGGCGGCTCCAGCGACGCCGCGGCCGTGCTGCGGGCCCTGGATGGGCTGCAGCCGGGCCGGCTGGAGCCCGAGCGCCTAGCCGAGCTGGCCCTGGGCCTGGGGGCGGACGTGCCCTGGTTTCTCGATCCGCGCCCCGCCGCGGTGTCGGGAATCGGCGAGCGGATCGAGCCCGTGAAGGGCTTTCCCGGCTTGGCGCTGCTGCTCCTCAACCCGGGTATTCCCGTAAGCACGGCGGAGGTTTATCGCGCTCGGGACGCCCTGGCCGGCGCGTTGACGGCCAGCCCAGCGGGGTCTACGATGCGGCCGCTCTTGGCGCTTCGGGAGGCCGGTGGCCGGATCGACCGGGTCGACGCAGCGGAGCTCGGAGCCTGGGTCGCCAACGACCTCGAAGCGGCGGCCACGCGGTTGTGTCCGCCCATCGCAAGGCTTCGGGCACGGCTGCGGGACGCAGGAGCTCTGGCGGTGGGGCTCTCCGGAAGTGGGCCGACGCTCTACGGAATCTTCCCGGACCGGGCTGCCGCGGCCCGGGCGGAGACCGAGGGCGGCTTTCGGGAACCGCTTTGGTCCCGGGTCGCGGAGACGCTCGGCTCCCTATAGGCTTGGCGGACTGGGGCGTCGCCAAATTGGTAAGGCAGCGGCCTTTGGAGCCGCCATTTGCAGGTTCGAGTCCTGCCGCCCCAACGACGAGATCGACCCTGCCATGCAGCACCTGAAGCTATTCACCGGCAACGCCAACGTCGCCCTCGCCCGCGAGGTAACCCGCTATCTGTCGGTGGAGATCGCGAAGGCCGAGGTCGGCACGTTCAGCGACGGCGAGTGCAGCGTCGAGATCGAAGAGAACGTGCGCGGCATGGACTGCTTCGTCCTGCAGTCCACCAGCGCTCCGGCCAACACCCATCTGATGGAGCTGCTCATCATGATCGACGCGCTGCGACGCGCGTCGGCGCGGCGCATCACGGCGGTGATCCCGTACTACGGCTACGCCCGCCAGGACCGCAAGGTGCGCCCGCGCATGCCCATCACGGCAAAGCTCTGCGCCGACCTGATCTCGGGGGCGGGTGCGGACCGCGCCTTGTGCGTCGACCTGCACGCGGGTCAGATCCAGGGCTTCTTCGGGATCCCGGTGGACAACCTGTATGCGACGCCGATCCTGCTCGAGGCGATTCGGCAGCGGATCGAGAGTCCCATCTGCATCATTTCGCCCGACGCGGGCGGCGTGGAGCGCGCTCGCGCCTACGCCAAGCGCCTCGACGCCCGGCTGGCCATCATCGACAAGCGCCGCGAAGCGGCCAACGTGGCCCAGGTGATGAACATCATCGGCGACGTCACCGACCAGCACTGCGTCATCGTCGACGACATCGTCGACACGGCCGGGACGCTGACCGAGGCCGCCGAGGCGCTGCACAA
>CAMYOO010000268.1:0-2869 GCA_947260035.1 uncultured delta proteobacterium | reverse complement strand
GATCACGGTGGTCTCGACGGCCGCCCTGCTGGGCGAGGCGATCCGGCGCATCAACAACGAAGAGAGCGTCAGCTCGCTCTTCGTCTAGGAGAAGGTCCCGTGGCCGAAAACGTGCTGAAGGTCGAGGTGCGAGAAGACACCGGCAAGGGCGTCGCGCGCAAGCTGCGTGCTGCGGGCCGCATTCCGGGCATCCTGTACGGGCGCGCCAAGGACTCCGTTCCGTTGACCCTGGATCCCCTCGTGCTGGAGCGCGCCATCCAGAAGAGCGAGGCGGGCGTGAACACGCTCTTCGACCTCGACATGGAGGGCGCCAAGGCCGCCGGTCGCGTCGTGCTGGTGAAGGATCTGCAGCGCGAGCCCGGCGCCGGATACCTGCTGCACGCCGACCTGTACGAGGTGGACCTGACCCAGACCGTCGAGGTGGAGGTTCCCATCCACCTGCTCGGCACGCCTACCGGCGTGTCCCTGGAAGGCGGCATCATGGATCATGCCCACCGCGAGCTGCGCATCGAGTGCCTGCCTCGGGCGATCCCCGACGAGCTGACGCTGGACGTGTCCGAACTGGCCATCGGCGACTCGCTGCACGTGCGCGACATTGCGCTCCCCCAGGGCGTGGAGCTGCGCGACGATCTCGACATCTCGGTGGTGATCGTTGCGGCGCCGCGCAAGGAGGAGGAGGTCGCCGCCGAGGCGGTCGAAGGCGAGGAGGCTGCCGTCGAGGGCGCACCCACCGCGGAGGCTGGCGAGAAGCCGGCCGAGGACGAGGAGTCCAAGGAAGGCGGGGACTAGGCTCGGCCGGTCGCCGGCTGGGTTGGCTCGCTACGGCAATGTCCAGCCTTGCGGGGACCCGCACTACGTTCGCCTGCGGCTCGCTGCGCGCGCCGCTCCAGCGCGCGGGTTGACCCAGCACGGAGGGCGGCGCTTGTGGGCCAATGGCTCCGTGATGCTGCAGACTCCGGTGGGGCTGCGACCAGCCTCTGCTCGGAGCCCGCATGAAGCTCGTGGTCGGTCTCGGGAATCCCGGCGAGCGTTACGTCGGTACGCGGCACAACGTGGGGTTTCTCGTTGTGGAGCGGTTTGCCCGGGGAGCTGGGATCGGGCTGGACTTGGAGCGCTTTGAGGGGCGCTTTGGGCAGGGGCGGGTGGCTGGCCAGGATGTGGGGCTGCTGCTGCCGGGCACGTTCATGAACCGCTCCGGCGACGCGCTGGGTGCCGCCCTGGAGGCGTTACCGGAGTTGCAGCCCGGGGCTGATCTGCTGGTGGTGTTCGATGACCTGGATCTGCCCTTTGCCCGGCTGCGCATGCGGCGCTTTGGGGGGGCTGGCGGACACCGCGGAGTCGAAGATCTGATCCGCGCCCTGGGCCACGGGAACTTCCCCCGGCTTCGCTTCGGGGTCGGGCGGCCGCCCGAGGACATGGACCCGGTCCAATGGGTGCTCTCGCCGTTCACGCCCCAGCAGGCCGCCGGGATCTCGCCGGCGCTCGACGCGGCCGCGGAGGCGGTGGGGGACTTCGTCCGGGACGGCGTGGAGATGGCCATGAACCGAGCCAACCAGCTACGCTCCGCGCCCGGTTCCCAGCAGGACGAGCCCCCCGCATGAGCCAGCCCGCAACGCCCCCCGAGACCGTCGCCGATCGCCTTTCACGGCCCTTCGTGCGCTTCTTCGATATCGAGGTCGCCAGCGCGGGCGTGCTCTTCGCCATGACCGTACTGGCGCTCGCATGGGCCAACTCCCCGTGGAGCCACAGCTACGAAGAGCTCTGGCACCACACCGAGCTGGCGGTCTCGCTGGGCAATTGGCACTTCGAGATGTCCCTGGGCCACTTCGTCAACGACGCGCTGATGGCCATCTTCTTCTTCGCCGTGGGGCTCGAGATCAAGCGCGAGCTGGTGATGGGCGAGCTCTCGACCCGCCAGCGCGCCATGCTGCCGGTGTTCGGCGCGCTGGGCGGAATGATCGTCCCCGCGCTGATCTACGCGAGCTTCCACTTCGGCGGGCCGGCCATCCGGGGCTGGGGCGTTCCCATGGCCACGGATATCGCCTTCGCCGTGGCCGCCATGTCGATCCTGGGCTCGCGGGTCCCGTCGGGGCTGAAGGTGTTCCTGCTGGCCCTCGCCATCGCCGACGACCTGGGCGCCGTGGCCGTGATCGCCGTCTTCTACACGGCGGACCTCTCGCTGGCCTACCTGGGCGCGTCCTTTGGAATGCTGGGTGTCGTGTGGTTGGCGCAGAAGGCCGGCGTGCGCGCCTTCAGCATCTACTGGGCCTTGGGCGCCGTCGTCTGGTACTTCATGGTGAAGTCCGGCGTCCACGCCACGGTGGCCGGCGTCTTCCTCGGCTTCCTCACGCCCACCCGGCCGCGCGACCCCCGCACCGAGAGCATCCTGGAGCGGGGGCGCCACTTCTTTGACGACCTGCTGGACGGCCTGCGCGGCGAGGACAGCCACGGCCATCGGCGCCACGTGGCCGCGCGACGCCTCCAAGAGGTAAGCCTCGATGCGCTCTCCCCGCTGGATTACCTGGTGAACGGCCTGGACCGCTGGGTGGCGTTCCTGATCATGCCCATCTTCGCCCTCTCCAACGCGGGCGTGCACCTGGACGCCAGCACCCTTGCCGATCCCATGACCCAACGCGTGGGCATCGCGGTGGCGCTGGGCCTGCTGATCGGAAAACCGATCGGCATCGCGCTCTTCAGCTGGCTGGCGGTGCGCAGCGGTCTGGCGATCCTTCCTCGCGGCGTCAACTGGGGGGCGCTCACCGCCACGGGCCTGCTGGCCGGGATCGGCTTCACCGTGGCGCTCTTCATCACCAGCCTGGCCTTCACGGATCCCGGCCAGATCGCCGGCTCCAAGCTGGGAATCCTCTCG
>CAMYOO010000267.1 GCA_947260035.1 uncultured delta proteobacterium | reverse complement strand
CGAGGCGCTGGACCCGGGCGCCCAGGAACTCTTCGAGGCGCTGCGCCAGTACCGCCTGGAGGTGGCGCGCGAGGCCGGCGTGCCGCCCTACGTGGTGGCCAGCGACCGCACCCTGCGTGACATCGCGAACCTGCGCCCCAGCAATGCCGACGAGCTGGCGCTGGCCCACGGCATCGGCCCCGCCAAGGTCGAACGCTACGGCCCGGGTCTCCTGGCTGTGGTCGAAGCCCACGCTTGAGCCGCCGGGCGCGAGCTCAGTCGATGCGGCGCCGGTAGGCGATCAGCGCCACGGCCGACGCAGCCGCGGCAAAGGCAGCGACCGGCAGCATCTCCGCCGCCACGAAGGCCGCTCCTTCTCCCTTGAGGAGCACGCCGCGGGTGGCCCGCACGGCGTGGGTGAGGGGCAGCCCCTCGCCTATGGCGCGCGCCCAGGCGGGCATGCCCTCGAACGGGAACAGGAAGCCTGAAAGCAGCATCGAGGGCAGGTAGAAGAAGACCGCGCCCTGGATGGCCTGGAGCTGGCTCTCGGCCAGGGCCGAGAAGGCGAAGCCCAGGGCCAGATGCGCCGCGGCGTAGAGGGGCATGGCGAGCAGCAGCGCAGCGAGGCTTCCGCTGGCCGGCAGATCGAACAGGAAACGCGCCACCGCCAGTACGACGCCGGCCTGCAGCGCACCCAGTGCGACGCACGGCGCGAGCTTCCCGACCAGCGCGTCGAGGGCGTCGACCGGCGTGGCCAGGAGCGTCTCCCAGCTCCCACGCTCGCGCTCGCGCACCAGCGAGAGCGCCCCGAGCATGAGCATGCTGATCATCACGACTGCGCCGATCAGGCCCGGGACGATGGTCCAGGCCGTGCGCCCTTCGGGGTTGTAGAGCCACTGCACCTCGACCGGGTCGCCGGCTGCCAGGGCACGCCTGCCCGCGCTGTGGCGCCACCAGGCGCGCTCCAGCGCCGCCAGGGCCGGACGCACGGCGCCGGGGTCGCTGGCGTCCACCACGACGCGCGGCTTCTGGATCGGGGCTTCCGGGTCGTCGTAGTCGAGGGGCGGGGGCAGCTCGATGCCGACGAGTGCGCGGCCCTCTTCCACGGCCGTGGTGGCCTCGCCGGGTGCCAGGTGGTCGGCCACGACGCGGAAGTATCCGCTGGCGTCCACCACGCGCCGCACCGCGCCCGCGCTCGAGTCGCCGTCCCGGGCGATGGCCAGCTGAACCGGCTTGGGGTCCAGGTTCACCGCGTAGCCGAACAGCACGATCTGGATTGCGGGCACCAGAAACAGGAGCGAGATGCTGGTGCGGTCGCGCAGGAGGCCCAGCGTCTCCAGCCGGGCCACCGCCAGAATGCGGGCGATGCGTCGCGCGGGCCTTCGCATCACGCCTCCTGCCGCGCCGAGAAGACCAAGGCCGCGTCCTCGAGCCGCATCCCCTCGCACTCCAGCGTCGCCCCGTGGCTGGCGGCGAGCCGCCCGAGGGCGGCCTGGCTCGAAGCGTCCGCCACGATCCGCAGGCCGCCGCCCTGGGGGTAGCTGGCGACGACTCCGGCGATGCCGTCCACCTGCAAGCCCAGAAGATCGGAGCGCGGGCCGCGCAGCAGGAAGGCCGTGGCCGGAGCGCGGCGCGCGATCTCGTCGGGAGTGCCCGAGGCCCGGATGCGACCCTCGACGAAGAACGACGCCGAGGAGCAGCGCTCGGCCTCGGCCAGGTCGTGGGTGCTGACCACGACGCCGACGCCGTCGGCCGCCAGGCGGCCGATGCGCCGCCACACATCCTGGCGCGAGACCGCGTCGAGCCCGGCGCTGGGCTCGTCGAGCAGCACGAGCCGTGGTCGGTGGATCAGCGCGGCGGCCAGCTGCAGCCGCCGCGCCCAGCCGCCCGAGAGCCGTCCCGCAGCCGTGCGTGCGAACGCCTGGAGGCCGAAGTCGGCGAGCGCCTCTTCTACCGCCGCGCGCGGGTTCGGGAGCCCGTAGACCCGCGCCCGGAAGCGCAGGTTCTCCCGCACTGGCAGGTCAGCGTAGAGCGACAGGCGCTGCGCCATGTAGCCGACGCGGCCGCGGATCTCGCCGCTGCGTCGCTGCAGGTCGAGGCCCATCACGCTTCCGCCTCCTGAATCGGGGCGCAGGATTCCCGCCAGGATGCGCAGCGCGGTGGTCTTGCCGCCGCCATTGGCACCGACGAAGCCGTGGATGCGTCCCGGCTCCAGCGCGAAGGCGAGGCTCTCCAGGGCGGTGCGCTCGCCGAAGCGCTTGCAGAGTCCCTGCACGTCGACCAGCGGCGGCTCAGCCATGGATGTAGCTGAAGCCGCCCAGCATGAACTTGGTGGCCTCGGCGCCCAGGGCAAGCACGCGCTCACCCGGCTGCGCGCGCCCCCGCAGGTCGGCCAGGGCCAGCCAGATGGCCGCTGAGCCCACATTGCCCACGCGGTTCGCGTGGACGAAGACGCGCTCGGGGTCGATGCCCAGGAAGGGCCCCAGCAGCTCCGCCAGGCGGCCGTTGGCCTGGTGGGGGATCACGTGGTCGGCGTCTTCGGCCGGGGTGCCTATGTGGCGTGCAGCTGCGGCGCCCTGGGCGAAGAGCTCCGGGCCGGACGTGCGCACGGCGGCGAAGTCGTGCTCGAACTCGAGCACGGCCGAATCCGCGAAGGGTGCGTCCGAGCCGCCGGCGGCGAGCCGGAAGCCCGGTGTCCGGTCCGCACCGATGTGACCGAAGTAGACGTCCGAAAGCCGTGCGCCCGAGCCCGGCGCATCGGGCGCCAGCACGATGGCTGCGGCTCCGTCGCCCATCTGCACCAGGTTCACCAGCTGCGCCACGTCTTCGCCGGCGCGACACGGGTCGAAGTAGACCGAGCCCGTCTCCGAACCGACGATGGCCACGGGCCCCGCGGCAGGCGCGGCCAGCAGCCCCTGGGCCACCACCAGGGCGTTGGCGAAGCCCGTGCAGGCCTGGCGGAGCTCCAGATAGGGCCCCGTGTACCCCAGGCGCTCCGCCACCAGCGCTGTGTTGGGTGGAACCAGGCAGGCCGGGCTCGTGGTGTGCCCTATCACGTAGGCCAGGTCGTCTACCCGCAGGCCGGCCTCGGCCAGGGCGGCGAGCAGGGCTTGCGCCGCCAGGTCCGGGTTCGTGTGGCCCGGGCGCGGCGCCTCGCGGCGCGACTCGAAATCGCGGCACACGTGTCGGGTTTCGATGCCCAGCTTGTCGGCGAAGCGGCGGCCGCGCCTCGTGACCGGCGCGCCGAAGCGCCGCGCAATGCGGCCCAGGAGTTCGTCGGTGGGAATGGGCGGGCCGGGCAGGGCGGACCCCATGCCGAGGACGCGTAGCTGGCGCGGGTCGTGCCAGACGCGGGGCGGGGTCGCCGTCGTCGGATCGAGCTCGGGGGCGGCGCTCATTGCATTCCCTCCGTCTTGGACCGGGCCGACCAGTTGCGGTCGGCCTTCTCGATGCGGTCCTGTTTGCCGAGCTTCCACAGGGCGTGCACGGCCGCGTTGTTGTTCAGATAGAGGCGGCCGTCCACGATGGCCCAGTCGTCGGGGTCCACATCGGCCACGCGGTCGATCGACATGGCGTAGGCGCAGTAACCGCCGTAGCGCGGCGCCCAGCTCTCGGGGTCTGCGGCGAAGGCGCGCCGATTCGCCTCGGAGGCGAATCGCCAGGTGGCTCCCCTCCACGCATGGGTCCATTCCTCGGAGCCTCGGGTGGGCTCGCCGGCCTCGAAGTAGGCCACCGGATCGAAGCCGTGCAGGGCCACGCCTCCCTCTGCGTTGACCGCTTCCAGCGTCTCGGCCCCGGCGTGGCCCGCCAGGCTCAGAACGATGAGGGTGAGCAGCCCCAGCCAGGGCCTTCGTGAACTCGTCATGCCTTCCTCCTTGCGGCCTCGGGGCCGCCCTCACGGATGTGGCTGCTGCGAGTACGCATGAGACCCGCCGGAGGTCGCACGCCACCTCTCTGCGACCTGTGCCGGGGGTCGCACGTAGTCGCAGGGAGCCGCCCGGAGGCGGCTGGAGGAGCCATGCGGAAGCGCAGGAGCGGACCCGCCGCGGGCCCGGCCCCCATGTGCGCGGTTGCTCGCTGGAAGGCATCCTCGCTCAGCTGTGGTGGCGACCGGCGGACAGGGCGACGAAGCGGAGCGCGCGCGCGATGACGAGCGCTGGTCGGACTGGATGCGCCGCGCCCACGCGGGCGACTCCGATGCCTACGCGCGCCTGCTCGCCGAGATCGGCCCGGTGATCGAGCGCTTCGTGTGTCGGCGCTTCGGCGACACGGAATTCGTGGAGGACTGCGTCCAGGAGTGCCTGCTGTCGATCCACCGCGCGCGTGACAGCTACGACCCCGCGCGCCGCTTCCGGCCCTGGATGTTCGCCATCGTGCGCCACAAGGCCATCGACGAGCTGCGTCGCCGGGGCACGCGGGGGCGCTTCGAGAGCGCCGAAGAGGATGGGGAGCGTGCGGCCGCGCCTGCTGCGGAGCCCGCTGCCGGCCTCGAGGTGGCTGGGGTGCTGGGGGCGCTGGACCCGAAGTACCGCGAGGCCATCGTATTGACCAAGCTGGAGGGCCGCGAGCTGGCCGAGGCCGCCCGTGCGGTCGGGATCAGCGCGACCGCCATGAAGAGCCGCGTTCACCGAGCGATCCGCCAGGCGCGGCGTATCCTCGAAGACGACGGGGAGGA
>CAMYOO010000266.1 GCA_947260035.1 uncultured delta proteobacterium | reverse complement strand
TCAGCTCTTCCCGACGCACGCGGACATCGCGGCGGTCCAGGCCGGGCGCATGCTCCGGGAACGGATCGACCAGGATCAGCCGTTCTTCGGCCAGGGAGCGGGATCCCGCCCGGTGCCGGGCCAGCGTCGCGTACAGGGCCTCGGCCCGGTCCGGACGCCGCGATCGAACCAGTCGCACGAGGGTCGCTTCCAGGGCCAGGGCCTGGCTCTCCAGGGACGCGCGCTCGCGTGGGCCGAGCGGGTCGGAGCCGACCGGCAGCGCTGCCGCTTCGGCCAGCGGCCAGCCCTCGGCCAAAGCGCGCAAGGCGTCGCTCAGGGCCAGCTCCTCCCGCCACGGCTGCAGCGCAGCCGGGTCCGCCGGAGCCACGGCCAGGCGGGCCTCCAGGGCGGCTCGCTGCGGCGCCGGACCCTCGGGGCCGAGTGCCGCCGACACGCGCTCCGCCAGCCCCACGGCCCAGGGAGGTGGCGGGAGGCCCGGATCCAGCAGCCCGGCGCCCCGCGTGGGCACACCGCTGCGTCGGCCCTGCAGCGCCTCCAGCGCCGCCGCGTCGGCTTCCAGCGCCGCCAGCTCGCCGTCCACGCGTGCGTAGTCCAGGTGGAGCCCGGTCAGGTGGTCGCGGACCCGCTGCAGCGTCTCCGCATCCACGGGGACGTAAGCCACGTGGAGCGGACGGTTCTGGAGCTCGTTGTAGCGGAAGCGGAACAGGCCCCAGTCTTCCCGGTGCAGCGCCAGCAGGCGCTCCTCGCCCAGCTGGAAGTGGTAGACCCGGTCGTCCAGCAACAACGCCGTGTGGCCGCCGCTGGCGCCGCCGACGTTGGCCTCCACGTGGACGAACCCGAGACTGGGGTCCGCCGCCGCGGGCAGCCCGAGCGCCAGGACGGCGCCGGCCAGCAGGCGTGCCGCGAGTGCGCTCACTGCGTGGTTTGAGCCGCCGTCGGCCGCGCTGCGTCCAGCCCCAGCGCCGAGAGGCGCGCGGTCACCTCGGGTTCCGGGACGTGGGCCTCGCGCAGACCGGCCCTGACCGCCACGTAGGTCGAGGTACGGGACTGCCAGTCCACCAGGCCGTGGCTGGCGGCGATTCCGCTCAGCTCGCGCGCGAATGCGTTCGAGTTGGAGTTGGCCGCGCCCCAGCCGCGCGCCGCAACCCGCACGTCTTCGCGATAGCGGCTCTCGGCGTCGGGCGCGCTTTCCTCGTCGTCGCCCGACGAGGAGCCCGAGCTGCTCTTGGAGAAGGCGTTCGAGCTGTCGGCCGAGGCGTCGGAGCTGTCGCCGATGGCAGTGCTCGAGTCGGCCAGCCAACGGGAAGGCGAGGTCACGGAGTCCGAGATCGACTGGCACGCGGTGGTCGTGCCCAGCAGTACCGCCGCGAGGGCGAGGGGAAGCATCTTGCGCAGCATGGGTCTCCTCCTGTGCCCGGCCTCGGGCCGGACCGGGGGATCTTGCCGCGACTGCCGTCCCGATGCACCCTCGCGGCCCTCGAGGAGAAGGAGCCGAGCGTGGCGAAGTGGACGCGGGCCGAGATCGAAGAGGCCCTGGATCTGTACCGGGAGACGGCCCTGCGGGCCGGGACCTCCGGCGACTGGGAAGCCTGGGCGGACCTCTTCACCGAGGACGCCACCTACGTGGAGCACCACTACGGAACGCTGGGTGGGCGCGAGGCGATCCGGCGTTGGATCGTGGAGACCATGGCCCAGTACCCCAACAGCCAGATGAAGTACTTCCCGCACGAGTGGACCATGATCGACGAAGAGCGCGGCTGGGTGGTGGCGCAGATCTGGAACCGCATGGCGGACCCGGGCGACGGCAGCCTGCACCAGGCCTACAACATCACCCTGCTGAAGTACGCCGGGAACCGGAAGTGGTCCTACGAAGAGGACGTCTACAATCCGGTCCACTTCGGCGAGATGATCAAGGGCTGGCTGGCGGCGAAGAAGCGCTGCGAAGGCGCCTAGGCGCTAGGCTACCTCGCCGCGCGACTTCAGCCTGCGCACGCCGTGGCGCGCCAGCAGCGTGAGGCTCAGTGCAGCGGCGGCCCAGGCGGGGATGCGCACCGCCTGCCAGAGCGCCAGGTCGCCGGCGCGTGCTTCCGGGGCGAACACACGCAGTGCATAGGTGATGACCAACAGGGCGAAGGTCAGCGTCGTGGCGGCGTGACGGATCGCGCGGGTTCGCCACCAGCGCCACGCGAAGAACGGCCCATGGGTCGCGAACACGAAGAGCAGGAGCGCGGGCCACCAGTCCGGCACGGGCTCAGAAGATGCCCCAGTGGTCGGCTCCGATCGCCAGTGCGATGGACAGGACCCAGGTGACGAGAATGGTCCCGTGCAGCGGTCCCAGGCGGCGGTGGGTCCGAAGCTGCCCGTAGAGGCCCCGCAGGGTGGCGACGGCCACGATGGCCAGCGCCAGCGCCGCCGAGGCGCGGCCGTCGCGCACGGCCAGGAGCAGGGTCGAGGCCAGCAGCACCAGCGCGTGCCCGATGATGACCAGCCACACGGGCCACAGGGTGGACTCGCGCAGCAGCTCCTCGGCACGCTCGTGGATGCTCGGGGAGGCGGTCGCGGGGTCGGGGCCGGTCTCGTCCATAGACGGGCCAGGATAACCGTTGGACGTGGCGGGTCAGGCCCGGCGGCGAAGACGGAGCCAGATCAGGCCGACGCTGGCCAGGAGCAGCCCCGCGTCGGGCTCCGGTACGAAGACCAGATCCGAGATGGCGATCCACTGGTTGCCGAAGGGACTGGCGCCGTTGCGGTAGATGATCTCCAGGCTGGTGATCCAGGTTGTGAACGTCACGGTCGCGGTGCCGTTGTCGTTGCCGTTGCCCTGGTTCGGCTCGAGGGCGGTGATGGTGGGCGTGCCCGCCGTCCAGTTCCACGACGACGTGCCGTTCCCGATCACCCCGTCCGGATTGATCGTCGCGCCGCTGGCGTAGGTGATTGCCGTGATGTCCAGGACGTCCTGCCACTGGCTCAGGTCCGCGTCGATGTCGTAGATGCGGAAGGTCAGGTCGCGGACACCGGTGGCGTGGGTGAAGTCGAAGCGGATGCTCACGCTGTTGGGGCCGTTGTTGCCGGTAGCCCGTAGGAAGAGATTCTGCTCGCCCCCTTCAGCGGCGTGCTCAGGAAGGAGTTGGTGTTGGGCGAGGAGGGGCTGCCGTCGGGCGTGCGCACCAGCGCGCCATCGAGATCGGTGAAGGTGATGCTGACGTCGCCGTCGCCTACGCCCACCACGGTATGACTCAAGGTCGTGGGGTCGGTGCTCGGCCAGGGATTCGTGTCCCAGTCGAGGATGAAGGCGCGCACGTCCCGAGCGCCCGAAAGACCCAGAGCCAGGATCAGGCCCAACCTGAGCCATCGTGCGCAGCGTGCGCCCGGCATGATTCCTCCTCCAGCGAATACCGGATCGGCTGCCCACGCATGCGCTCAAGCCCCGCGTGCAAACGCCGGAGGGGTGCGCACGCGCAGAAACGCCGATTCATCGGCCGCTTGCGGGCCCCGACTGCCGGTGCGTGGAGGGTCGTCCGGAGGCCCGCCTCCGGCGCACCTGAGTCGCGCTAGCTTGGTGCCGTGTCGATCGGACGCCGGGTCTTCGCGGTCACCGTCTTCCCCCTGGTCCTCGGGGGAGCCGTCGCATGGGCATTGCTGGCCCTGGACCGCGGAGTCCCACCGGAGAAGGCGATCCTGGGCCCCACGGTGGTTCCTGCACTGCTCCTGATCGTGTTGGAGCACGTATTCCCCTACCACCGCTCCTGGCTGCGCAACCACGGTGACCTGGGCGTGGACGTGGCGTACCTGGCGTGGTCCGGGCTCTTCGCCGGGCTGGCGCAGGCCGGCATCTACCTCGCGATCGCCCCGGCCGCGGTGTGGCTGTCGGGTCGCGCGGGCGCGCCACTGTGGCCGCAGACCTGGCCCTGGCTGGCGCAGCTGGTGCTGGCGCTGGTGGTGGCGGAGCTGCCCAAGTACTGGTTCCACCGGCTGGAGCACGAGCACGACTTCCTGTGGCGCATCCACGCCACGCACCACAGCGTGCCGCGCCTCTATTGGGTCAACGCCGCGCGCTTCCACCCGCTCGACATCGCCATCGACACCGGGCTGGGACTGACGGTTCTGGTGCTGTTGGGCTGCGGTGGCCCGGTGATCGCACTCTTCCTGCTGGTCTCGGCCGTGCACGGCTACTTCCAGCACGCCAACGTGGAGCTGCGGCTCGGGCCGTTGAACTGGTTCTTCAGCATGGCGGAGCTGCACCGCTGGCATCACTCCAAGACCGTCCGAGAGGCAAACCACAATTACGGTCAGAACTTGATCGTGTGGGACTGGGTCTTCGGAACCCGCTTCCTGCCCAGCGACCGCGAGCCTCCCGAGGAGACCGGCCTGGCGGACCTTCCTGCATTCCCCACCACCTTCTGGGCGCAACAGCTCTCGCCCTTCTGCTGGCCGCGGATCAAGGCCGCGAGCCGGGCTTCGGACGCCTAGCGCGGCTACCCCCGAGGGGTAGATTCCAGGCGTCATGACCCTCGAAAACGACGCACCGAGATCGCCGCTGCCCGACGTAGGGCACAACGTAGTCACACTCTCCAGACCCACATCCTGGCCGAGGAACGCCGCCACCCGGAGGCCACGGGCGACTTCTCGTGGATCCTCTCCGCGTTGTCCATCTCGGCCAAGATGATCGCCTCCCAGATCCGCCGCGCGCGGCTCGAAGACGTTCTGGGCGCCATCGGGCACGAGAACGTCCAGGGCGAGGAGCAGCAGAAGCTCGACGTGATCGCCAACGAGATCCTGCTGGCCTGCCTGGGCTCGCGCTCGGGCGTGGCCATCGTGGCCTCGGAAGAGGGCGAGGAGCCGATGATCCTGCGCACCGAGACCGACGGTGCCAAGCGCTACTGCGTGCTCTTCGATCCGCTGGACGGCTCGTCCAACCTGGACGTGGCCGGGGGCGTGGGCACGATCTTCAGCATCCTGCGCTACGAGCCCGGAGGGGCGCCGGAGCAGTCGGTGCTACAGCCCGGCGCTCGTCAGGTGGGCGCCGGCTACATCCTCTACGGCTCCTCCACCGTCTTCGTTTCCACCACCGGCAGCGGCGTGCAGATGTTCGTGTTGGACCCGGCCGTCGGCGCCTTCCTTCGCGTCGAGGAGAACCTGCGCATTCCCGCCAGCGGCAAGATCTACTCGGCCAACGAGGGCAACCGCGCCGCGTTTCCCCAGGGCTATCGCGACTACCTGGACTGGGCTCAGAGCCACGGCTACTCGGGGCGCTACGTGGGCGCCATGGTGGCCGACGTGCATCGCACGCTGCTCAAGGGCGGCGTCTTCCTGTACCCGCCCACCGAGAAGGCGCCCGCGGGCAAGCTGCGCCTGCTCTACGAGGCCAACCCCATGGCCATGCTGGTGGAGCAGGCCGGCGGGCGCGCCGAGACCGGCGAAGGCCGCATCCTCGACGTGCAGCCGGAGACGCTCCACCAGCGCATACCCGTGGTGCTGGGCAGCGCCGACGAGGTCGCCCGCGTCCTCGAGCATCTCTGACGCGCCTCGCGGCGCCACGCCTCAGGGCAGCGGCGCCACCGTCAGGACGATGTCCGCCATGTGGCCGTCGTCGGCGATGTTGCGGCTGTCCATGCCCGGGTAGCCACCGGCCGTGAAGTTGTTGTCGATGGTGTCGTTCTTGCCCAGGCGGATCGCCATCTCGTCGCCGTTCGCCGTCGGGAACGCCGTGTTGGAGTTGGAGAAGGCCTCCATGGCCATGCTGAAGTCCACCTGGACGGAGACGCTGGTCGTGCCCTGGAGCACGATTCCATTGGCGCCGCTGAACTCCACGTCCTGGTCGTTGCTCCCGCCGCCGATGCCGTCGTTGATGCTGGTGACCGAGGGCGTGATGTCGAAGGACCCCGCCGGGGCTCCGTCCAGCTGCACGTCGGCCTGCATGTTCGTGTGCAGGATCGCTGCGCCGCCGCCGTCCTGGAAGCCGATGCCGTCGTTGTAGCCGTCGCTGAGGCGGTCCAGCGCGCCGAGCAGCGCGTGCTGGATGTCCAGCGTCCACTGCTCGCCCGCCACCGCCGCGATGTCGAAGCTCACGCGGTAGGCCCCGGTGGCCACCGACTGGGCGTCGTTGGTGGTGCAGCCGGCGTCGGCCCCGAGCATCCCGCACAGATTGGCGCTGACGACGTCGGTGATGCCGATGTCGGCGGCACCCGGCGTCGCCAATGCGAACTTCAGGCCGGCCGGCGTGAAGGTCAGGTCCACGCCGGCGTCCATGTCGACCTCGAGGGTGAGGAAGATCTCGTTGGCGTCGGTTGCGACGGCATCCACGGCCAGGCCGCCGATCTTCATCTCGGCGGTCTCTCCGGCCGGGCCCGGCGCGCCGGTGAATACGGGCGCCATGGTGGGGCGGATCCGGATCACGACCGGCTCCGTTCCCGGGTACACGTTCAGGATCTCCGGGATGAAGAGCGACATCAGCTGCGCGTTGAGCGTCTGGCCGAGGCCCGCATCCGCGATGCGCAGGGCCACGCTGTCCAGCGAGTGGTCGCCGTCGAGCACGAAGCCCGTGGTCACGCCGTCGCCCACGACCAGCAGGAAGGCCAGGGCGAGGGCGCGCAGCGCGGCGGGAGACGAGGTCATGACGATCCTCCGGAGCAATTCAGCGTGGGCAAGGGGAGGGGGATATCCGATCCGCGGCGTCTCGTAACTCCTTCTTGGGTAAGCGTTCGCGGATTGCCATAGGAATCTCGGGGTTTTCTGGGGGGAGGCGGCCAGCGCGTCCGGGCCGGCCGCGCAACCGCCTGCTAGCTTGCGCGCCCATGGCCGAGCCTGCGCCCCGCAAGGGCCTGAGAAACCTGGCGATCATCGCCCACGTGGACCACGGGAAGACCACCCTGGTGGATGGCCTGCTGCGCTTCACCGGCGCCTTCCGGGCCAACCGCGCCGTGGCCGAGCGCGCCCTGGACTCCGGCGACCTGGAGCGCGAGCGCGGCATCACCATCCTCTCCAAGAGCACGGGGATCGAGTTCGAGGGCGTGCGTATCCAGCTGGTGGACACCCCCGGCCACGCGGACTTCGGCGGCGAGGTGGAGCGCGTGCTGGGCATGGTGGACGCCTGCTTGCTGCTGGTGGACGCGGTGGACGGCGTCATGCCCCAGACCCGCTTCGTGGTGCGCAAGGCCCTGGCCCACGGCCTGCGCCCGATCCTGGTGGTCAACAAGATCGACCGCCCGGAGCAGCGCGCCGCGGCGGTGGTGGACGAGGTCTTCGACCTGCTGGCCGAGCTGGAGGCCGACGACCACCAGCTCGATTTCCCGGTGGTCTACGCCTCGGCTCGCGACGCGGTGGCGTCGCTGGATCCGGAACAGCGGGGCACCGATCTGCGTCCGCTGCTGGACACCATCATCGAGCACGCGCCGGCTCCGTGCGTGGACACCGAGGGCCCCGTCCGCTTCCAGGCCGTGACCCTGGGCTACGACCCCTTCGTCGGTCGGCTGTTGATCGGTCGGGTCGAGCGCGGCGCCCTGCGCCGCGGCGAGACCGTGCTGCGCATCGGGGTCGACGGCAGCCGGGAGAGCTTCCGCATCACCAAGCTCTTCGGCACCCAGGGGCTGGATCGCGTGGAGCTGGAGGAGGCCTACGCCGGGGACATCGTGATGATCGCCGGCGTCGACACCGTGGAGGTGGGCGACACCATCTGCGCGCCGTCGGCGCCCGAGCCGCTGCCCCCCGTGCAGATCGACCCGCCCACCATCCGCGTCCACTTCCTGGTCAACACCTCGCCCTTCGCCGGCCGCGAGGGCCGCTTCCTCACCAGCCGCCAGCTCGGCGAGCGCCTCGAACGCGAGGCGTTGGGCAACGTCTCCATCGAGGTGTGCGAGGCCGGCGCACGAGACATCTTCGACGTAGCCGGCCGCGGCGAGCTGCAGATCGCCATCCTGATCGAGACCCTGCGCCGCGAGGGCTACGAGTTCGCGGTCTCCCGCCCCGAGATCATCCGGCGCAAGATCGAGGGCGTGGACTGCGAGCCCGTGGAGGACGTGGTGGCCGACGTGCGCGCGGCCAGCTGCGCGCCATGCAGCGCGAAGGTGAGCGGGTGGTCCTCACCTACGTGGCCCCCAGCCGCGGGCTCTTCGGCTATCGCAGCGAGTTCCTGACGGACACCCGCGGGGAGGGCATCCTGCACCGCACGGTGCACGGCTACGAGCCCTGGGCGGGCGACCTGCCCGGCCGGGGAGTCGGCGCCGTGGTGGCCACCGAGCAGGGCTCGGCCACCGCCCACGCCCTGTTCAAGTGCCAGGAGCGGACCACGCTCTTCATCGAGCCCGGGACCCCGGTCTACGAGGGGCAAGTAGTCGGCGAAAACCGGCGTAGTGGCGACCTGAACGTGAACGTGTGTCGGGCCAAGAAGCTCACCAACGTCCGGGCCGCCGGCAAGGACGAGAACGCCGTGGTGTCGCCGCCCCGGCAGCTCACCATCGAGAGCGCCCTGGAGTGGATCGAGGACGACGAGCTCCTAGAGGTCACCCCGGGGGCCCTCCGCCTCCGCAAGCGCCTCCTGTCCGGCTCCCAGCGCAAGCGCTGAACGAATCAAAAGACTTGCATTCGTGTTCCGCGGCGAGGGGGATGTCACCTCGGTGGATGGCGTCCGCTTGTCCCTACGCGACGGGCAGGACGAAGGAGTCGGAAAACATGCACTGCTATTTCAACG
>CAMYOO010000265.1 GCA_947260035.1 uncultured delta proteobacterium | reverse complement strand
TCGTGTCCTTGATGGCGGAAGCGTTCCGGGTCGAACGCAGACCGGAGGCGCTGCAGCGCGGCTTCGTCCATTCGGCTACTCCACGAGGCTGCCGGTGCCCCCACACCTGCCATGCGGGGATCGCTAGGAACCCAAGATAACTTGGGACCCTACACGATCGCGAGCGCGAACGCCGACACCGCTCCAGCCGCTTCCATCGGCCGAAACCGTGCGCCACTGCTGCTGTTTCTTCGCGCTAGCCGCAGCTCGACCGGCGCCCCTGCGGCCGCCGATTTTCCCCTCGGGGACGGGCTCAGAGGGCCCGGAATTCCAGGGCATCCCCCGACAGACGCGCGTCGACCTCGATCTTGGAGCCTTCGGGGAAGTCGCCCTCCAGGATCCGCACCGCCAGGGGGTCCTGGACCATGCGCTGGATCACCCGCTTGAGCGGCCGCGCCCCGTAGGCCGGGTCGTAGCCCTTCTCCGACATCAGGTCCTTCGCTTCGTCGGTGAACGAGAGCTCGATGCGCCGGTCGGTCAGCAGCGCCTTCACCCGTTCCAGCTGGATGTCCACGATGCGGTGGATCTGGTCGCGGCCGAGCTGGTGGTAGAGGATCACGTCGTCCACCCGATTCAGGAACTCGGGCTTGAAGTGGCTGCGCAGCGCGTCCATCACGCGACGCTCCATCTCGTCGCGCTCCGCTTCGCCCAGCTCCACGATGTGCTGGCTGCCGATGTTGGAGGTCAGGATCAGCACCGTGTTGCGGAAGTCCACGGTGCGGCCCTGGCCGTCGGTCAGGCGGCCGTCGTCCAGGATCTGCAGCAGTACGTTGAACACGTCCGGGTGCGCCTTCTCGATCTCGTCGAAGAGCACCACGCTGTAGGGGCGCCGGCGCACCGCTTCGGTGAGGGCGCCGCCCTCGTCGTAGCCCACGTAGCCGGGAGGCGCGCCGATCATGCGTGAGACGGCGTGCTTCTCCATGTACTCGCTCATGTCGATGCGGATCATGGCCTGCTCGTCGTCGAACAGGAAGTCGGCCAGGGCGCGGCAGGTCTCGGTCTTGCCCACGCCGGTGGGGCCCAGGAAGATGAACGAGCCGATCGGACGGTTCGGGTCCTGGAGGCCCGCCCGCGCGCGGCGCACGGCGTTGGACACCACGGTCAGGGCCTCGTCCTGGCCCACCACCCGCTGGCGCAGCTCGTCCTCCATGCGCAGCAGCTTCTCCTGCTCGCCCTCCATCATCTTGCTGACGGGCACGCCGGTCCACTTGGAGACGATCTCGGCGATCTCGTCGGAGGTCACCTCTTCGGCGAGCAGCGCGCCCTGGGCGTGCAGCTCGTCCAGGCTGGTCTGACGCGCCTCCAGGTCCTTCTCCAGCTGCACCAGCTCGCCGTACCGGATCTCGGCGGCCCGCTCCAGGTTGCCCTGGCGCTGGGCGCGTTCCAGCTCGGCGTTGAGCTCCTCGCGCCGCTCCTTCAGGTCGCGGGCCGAGGCGATGGTCTGCTTCTCGTTCTCCCAGCGGTGCTTCATGGCGTCGGCCTGCTCGCGCAGGTCGGCGATCTCCTTCTCCACCCGCTCCAGCCGCTCGCGGCTGGCGTCGTCGCTCTCCTTCTTGAGCGCCTCGCGCTCCACCTCCAGCTGGGTGCACTTGCGCTCCAGCTGATCCAGCTCTTCGGGCATGGAGTCGATCTGCACGCGCACGCGGCTGGCGGCCTCGTCCATCAGGTCGATGGCCTTGTCCGGCAGGAAGCGGTCGGCGATGTAGCGGTGCGAGAGGGTTGCGGCCGAGACCAGGGCCTGGTCCAGGATGCGCACGCCGTGGTGCACCTCGTAGCGCTCCTTGAGGCCGCGCAGGATCGAGATGGTGTCCTGCACCGACGGCTCGCCGACGAAGACCGGCTGGAAGCGTCGCTCCAGGGCCGCGTCCTTCTCCACGTGCTTGCGGTACTCGTCCAGGGTCGTGGCGCCCACGCAGTGCAGCTCGCCGCGCGCCAGGGCGGGCTTGAGCATGTTGGCGGCGTCGGCCGCCCCCTCGGCTGCGCCCGCACCGACGATGGTGTGGAGCTCGTCGATGAACAGGATGATCTGGCCATCGCTCTCGGAGATCTCGCGCAGCACCGCCTTGAGGCGGTCTTCGAACTCACCCCGGTACTTGGCGCCGGCGATCAATGCGCCCACGTCCAGGGCGATCAGGCGCCGGTCCTTCAGCGACTCGGGCACGTCGCCCGACACGATGCGCTGGGCCAGCCCCTCGGCGATGGCGGTCTTGCCCACCCCGGGCTCACCGATCAGCACCGGGTTGTTCTTGGTGCGGCGCGAGAGCACCTGCACCACGCGGCGGATCTCCTCGTCGCGGCCCACCACCGGGTCCAGCTTTCCGGTGCGGGCGACCTCGGTCAGGTCGCGCCCGAACTTCTCCAGCGCCTGGTACTTGGACTCGGGGTCGGGGTCGTCGGGGGTGGCGCCGGCGGCCGCCAGGGCCTGGGCGGCCGGGTCGTCCTTCTCCCGGGCGATGGCCAGCAGCAGGTGCTCGGTGGAGACGTACTCGTCGCCGCGGGCGTCGGCCTCGGCGAAGGCCGCCTCCAGGGCCTGCGAGGTCGCAGGGGAGAGCGAGGGCTGGGCGCCGCCGCTCACCTTGGGCAGCCGGGCCAGAGCCTCCTCCACACGGCCCAGCAGGTTGTCCAGCGGCACGCCGATCTTCTGGAGGATCGGAATGCTGCTGCCCTCGGGCTGGTCGAGCAGGGCCCGGAGCAGGTGTCCGGGCGTGATCTGGCTGTGGCCGCGCGAGGTGGCCAGGGACTGGGCCTCGGAGAGCGCCTCCTGGCCTTTGATCGTGAGTTTGTCGAATCGCATGGGCCCGAACCTAAGCACGGTCCGGGCCCGGGCAAATTTCGGCTCCCCGCGGGGGGCCGAGCTACTCCTTCTCCTCGGCGGGCCGCTGCATGGCGATGAAGAGGGTGTTCTCACCGCGGCGGATCAGCATCAGGACGCCCTTGTCGGTGGCCCCGAGCCGTTCCTCGAACGAGCCCACGTCCTTGATCGCCTGCCGGTCCACTTCCAGGATCACGTCGCCGCGGCGCAGCCCGGCCTCGCCGGCCGGGCTGCCCCGAGCCACGCGGCTCACCACCACGCCCTCGGTCTCGTCCACCCCCAGCTGCTCCGCCAGCTGCGGAGTCAGGTCCTGCACGGAGAGCCCGAACGCCTCGGCGGTGGCGGCCTCGGAAGGGGGCTCCTCGGCGCCGGCGAGCTGGGCCTCGTCGGGGAACTTGCCGACCTCCACGTCCAGCTTCTTGCGCTTGCCGTCGCGCAGCACGATCAGCTTGCCCTTGGTGCCCACCGGCGTTCCCGCCACTACGCGCGGCAGCTCTTCCATCTCTTCGATGGGCTCGCCTTCGAATTCGACGATCACGTCGCCGCGCTGGATGCCGGCGTCGTCGGCGGGGCCGCCGGGCTCCACCTTGGAGACCAGGGCGCCCTGCTTGTCGGGCAGGTCGAACTGCTCGGCCAGCTCCGGGGTGATGCGCTGGATCACCACGCCCAGCCAGCCGCGGGTCACCGAGCCGGTGGCGCGGAGCTGGGGCAGGATCGCCTTGGCCATGTTGATGGGCACCGCGAAGCCGATGGTGTTGGCGCGCGGGTTGATGGCCGTGTTGATGCCCACCACCCGGCCGCTCATCCCGATCAGCGGGCCGCCGGAGTTGCCCGGGTTGATGGCCGCATCGGTCTGGATGAAGTCGTCGTAGCTGCCCTGACCGATGATGCGGTGCTTCGCCGAGACGATGCCGGCGGTCACCGTGTGCTCCAGGCCGAACGGGTTGCCGATGGCCACCACCCAGTCACCGGGTCGCAGCGCATCCGAGTCACCCAGGGACAGGGCCACCAAGGGCTGCTCCGGCTCCACCTTGATGAGCGCGAGGTCGGTCTTGGGGTCGCGCCCGATGATCTCGGCATTCAGCTCCTTGTCGTTCTCGAAGGCCACGATGATCTCGTCCACGTCTTCGATCACGTGGTTGTTGGTGACGATGTAGCCGTCGGGCGAGATCACGAAGCCGCTGCCCAGGCTGGGCACCTTGAACTCGCCGCCGCCGGGGCCCTGGAAGAATTCCTCGAAGGGGTTCCCGAAGAACTCCTCGAAGCCCCGCGGCATCTGGGGCTTGCCGCGCTTCACCGTCTTCGACGTGCGGATGTTCACCACGGCCGGAGATGCGGCCTCGGCCAGGTCGGCGAAGCTGCCCGGCATGCCGCCCGGCATGCTGGCGGGCGGCGTGGTGCCGCCGTTCTCCTGCCAGAACGGCTCGGAGGACGCAGCAGCGGGCACCTCGCCCTTCTCCTTGTCCTTCTTGCCGAAGAGGTCGACTGCTTCCGCGGTGGGGGAGCGCCAGTTCATGTGTACGTCCAGCGCGCCGGACCAGACGGCCAGGATGGCCGCTGCCGCGATGATGAGAATCCACTTGCCCATGATGAACGGTCTCCGGTCTAGCTCAGGGGAATCGTGACATGGTACCGGCCGCGTCCGCGGCCAACCACGAGGATGGCGCGTTCGCGCCCGCGAAGGTCGAGTACCGAGCGCTCGAGCGCATCGTGGTCCGCCAGCGGCAGACCGTTGATGCGGAGGATCACGTCGCCGGGCCGCATGCCGATCTGCTCGGAGCCGCTGCCCGGTCGCACCTTGGAGACGCTGAAGCCGCCGCGGGGCAGGGGCTCCAGCTCCACGCCCAGGAGCTGGCTGGCCAGCTCGTCCACCAGCGAGTCCGGAATCTCCTCGGCCACCACCCGCGCGCTGCGCTTCTGGGCGTCGCGGAGCAGGGTCAGGGCGAGGGCCTGATCCGGGGTGGTGAGCGCCAGGCGCTCGTAGAACTCGCGCGCGCTCTCGACGGCGCGGCCGTCCACGTGGGTGACTACGTCGCCGCGCTCGATGCCTCCGCGCGCCGCGGGGCCGTTGGGCCGCACGTCGGTCACCAGGGCGCCGCGGGTGCGCTTCGGCAGGCTCATGGCCTGGCGCAGCGCCTCGTCCAGCTCCTGGAACTGCAGGCCCAGCCAGACCGGCAGCACCTCGCCGTGCTCGATCAGCTCCTGCACCACGCGGCTGGCGACGGCGATGGGGATCGCGAAGCCGATGCCCTCGGCGCCCTGGTAGATGGCGGTGTTGACGCCGATCAGCCGGCCCTCGGCATTGAGCAGCGGACCGCCGGAGTTGCCGGGGTTGATCGAGGCGTCGGTCTGGAGGAAGCCGTGGTACACGCGGTTGCCCGTACGCACCGAGCGATCGATCGCGGAGATGACACCGGTTGTCACCGTATTGGACAGTCCGAACGGATTTCCGATGGCGATGACGGGTTCGCCGACCAGGACGTCGTCCGAGTCGCCGGGGGGCGTCCAGGGCAGGTTTTCGTCGCTCTCGACCTGGAGCACGGCCACGTCGTTGTTGGGATCGGCCCCCACGACCGTCGCGTCCAGCTCGCGCCCGTCGGCCAGCACCACCTGCACGCGGCCGGCGCGCGCAATCACATGGGCGTTGGTCAGCACGTGGCCCCGGTCGTCGATCAGGACGCCGGAGCCCAGGTTGGCCCGGCGACGCTGCTGCGGCGTCTGGGGCTCGAAGAAGTCGCGGAAGAAACGCTCGAAGGTGGGGTCGTTGCCGAAGACGGACCCGAACGGGTTGCGCGAGGACGCGATCTCCTCTGTCGTGATGCTCACCACCGACGGTCCGACCCTCTCCACCGCCCGCACCGCGGGCGTGCGGCGCAGAAACGGGTCGGCCGCGCGGGTCGTGCCCGCTGCGCCGATCAGGATCAGCACCGCACAAGCGATTCCGAGAACTCTCACCTTGCCTCCGTGCACAGACGAGCCGTGACGCCGGGAAATTCATCGCCGCGATGGCGGGGAGGGGGGCGCAAGCGTAAGGCCGGGTCGTTCCGGGGGCAATCGGTCTTGGCGCGACGCCGGGCCTCCGGGTAGCGTGGCCGCGTGGAGCCCGAGCCCCAGATCCAGGCGTTCGAGAGCCGCTACGGCCGCCCCCCCCAGGCGGGGGCGCGCGCGCCCGGCCGGGTCAACCTGATCGGCGAGCACACGGATTACAACGAGGGCCGGGTCCTGCCCTGTGCCATCGATCGGGAGACCCTGGTGCTGGCCGCCGCCCGGGACGACGGGTGCGTGAGCCTGGTCTCCCGGGAGGAAGGCGAGGGGCGCGCGTTCCGCGGCGACGCCCTCGAGCGTCGCGGTGACTGGACGGACTACGTCCAGGCGGTGTTCTTCGCCCTGGCCGAGGCCGGCCATCTTCTGGGGGGCGCCGACCTCTGGGTCGCCAGCGACGTGCCCACCGGCTCGGGGCTCTCCAGCTCGGCCGCGCTGGGAGTGGGAGTGGCCGCGGCGCTGGACGCGCTCTTCGGGCTCGAGCTTCAGCCCATCGACTGGGCCCGGGCCGCCCACCGCGGCGAGAGCGCCTTCGTGGGCGTGGGGTGCGGGATCATGGATCAGTGGGCCAGCGCCCTGGGCCGGCCGGGCGCCGCCCTGCGCATCGATTGTCGGACGGGCGAGGCCGGCGAGGTGCCGATCGGCGCTGACCTGGCCCTGCTGGTGGCCCACTCCGGGGTGCGCAGGCAGCTGGCCAAGGGCGGCTACGGCGACCGGCGCGAGGAATGCTTCGCCGCCTTTCGAGCGGCCCGGGAGGCCGGCGTGGCCGGGCCCGAGGCCCGCGCGCTGCGAGATCTGGGCGAGGCGGACCTCCCGGCGCTCGAGCGCGCGTTGCCCGACGTGCTGTTCCGGCGCGCGCGTCACGTGATCCGCGACGACGCGCGCGTGGATCGGATGGCCGACGCGTTGCGCGCGGGCGAGCTGGCTGCCGCCGGCGCGCTGCTGCGCGAAGGGCAGGCCAGCTTGCGCGACGACTTCGAGGTGTCCACGCCCGAGCTCGACCTGTTGTGTGAGGTGGCCGGCGGCCTTCCGGGCGTCTACGGATCGCGCCTCACCGGCGCCGGCTTCGGCGGCTGCACGCTCCACCTGGTCGCACCCGACGCCGCCGCCGACGCCGCGGCGGCCATCGCCAACGGCTTCGAGCGCGTCTTCGAGCGCCGCCCCCCCATCCTGCAGACCCCCCCCTCCGCCGGCGCCTCCCACCTC
>CAMYOO010000264.1 GCA_947260035.1 uncultured delta proteobacterium | reverse complement strand
CGCCACCATCGCGCCGGTATTGATGCCCACGTGGAGCTCGAGAGGAACCGGAAGCCGGAGCTCGCGGACGGATTCGCGCACGCGCTCACGCATCTCGAGGGCCGCCTCGAGCGAGGCGCACGTGCCCTCCTCCATGCGCAGCGGGTACCCGAAGACCGCCATCAGGCTGTCGCCCTGGTACCTGTCCACGGACCCGCCGTGCCCGCGGGCGATGGAGTCCATCTGCTTGAGGCAGCCCGTTACCGCCAGGTAGGCCTGCTCGGTCCCGACTTTTTCCGCCAGCGCGGTGAAGCCCACCAGATCGGCAAACAACACAGTCGCGCGGATCCGGCGCGCACGTCTCCCTTCGCCTAGCGCCGGCATGTCCCGGGTCCGGGTTCGAGTTCCACGAACGGGCGCCTCCCTCGCCCCCGCGGCGATCCGTATTCACAGCATAAGCCGATCGGGGCATCCCGTGGTCGGAGGCGCTCGAAAGACGGCACCTGCGAGCCCGGCCCCGCGGGGAGAGACATTCTCCTCAGACCTCAACGCAGCCATCAAGAGGCCAACGGGGCGAATTCCCGACAGCTAACTCATTCCGCGCCGCGCTTGCTACTCAACGCGCTTGTGTAGTACGAGGTCAAGCGACGGTTCGCGCAGACGGGGATGAGGCGTCTCCGCAGCGCGGTCTTCAGAGGGGACGAATCACATCCATGCGCAGCCATCGCTACACCTTGATCGCCGCCGGGCTCGCCGTGGCGCTCGCAGCGGACCTGGGCCTCTGGCTCGATCCGGCGAGCGCGGGCTGCAACGTCATCCCGTCGGCAACCACGGCGCGTCGGGGAGCCATCGGGACCATCGATCGACCCTTCTCCCGCGCGGGCGGAAGCGCCGGCGACCTCGTCCGCATGGGGCGCGCGTGCGATTCGCCGGCGCTCAAGGACGCCAATGGGGACGACAAGATCGACGAGCACGACTACGTCGTAAGCGTGATCTTCACGCCGCCGCGAAACGGCCCTCGCAACGTGCTGGCGCTTACCGCGGCGCAGGATTGCACGGCCCTGAGCTGCGGCGGGGCAGACACACCCCTGCACTGCGTAGCCGGCGCCAAGGCGGCGATCAGCGTGGACAACGGAGCCGGCACGGTCCAGTTCCGCTTCCCCGACACCGACGCCTACCTCGGGTCGGCGGGAGACGGCCGCACCTTCACCGGGCCGGCGACGGTGGCCGTCACGCCGGCGGGCCAGCCCCTGCCGTGCGAACTCGCCAGCAAGCGCTGCACGGCCCTGAAGGGCGGGCCGCACTTCGCCTGTGTGGACGAGCTCTTCACGACCGCACCGGGCGCGTGTGGGACCGGCCGCGCCGACCTGGATCCCACGTTCGGCCACTTCACGGCCCTGCCGCCCGTGAACGACTATCAGCGCATGTGCAACGACGCCGGAAGCGACGTTCCCCCGTGCCTGGACAAGGACGACGAGGTCCGGTTCACAGTGGACCAGGCGGGCAACGTCGCACTCCCGATGAGCTGGACCGAGATCCTGAAGACCAAGGCCGGAAGCTCCAAGAAGGACAATCGCGAGCTGCGTGGCAGCACGCCGATCCGCGGCGTAGCCGGCAGCGAGGGCGCCGTGGCCGTCCCCAGCCAGGCGTTCCTCGCGTCCTTCACGCCCGTGGGCACGCAGTTCAACGTGCCCCCGCACTTCGTGCCCCAGAAGCTGGCCAAGCGGCCCCGCGAACTGGTGCTCTTCGGCGAGGCCGATGAGCCGGAATCCGTTCTGTGGATTTCGCGCCGCAAGCTGTGGGGCTTGCAGTGCCAGGCCGGGTCCAAGGCGAAGTGCCTGGCCGGCACGAAGTGCGTGACCCTCATGGGCCAGCCGACCGGGACGTCGTGCACCAGCGACGTCGACTGCGCTGCCGATCAGGAGTGCGGCCGCGGCCTGTTCGAGTTCCGCGACCGCCTCGTGTCCGGGGCCGGGCCCGTCGTGATCCCGAAGCCGGTGAAGCCCGGCAAGGAGGCCGTCTACCGCGGAGGCGGCAACGCCGGCGAGAAGTGTACGGCCGACAGCGGCGCCGACCGCTGCGTGGGCTATCGCGCCGAGGCGCGCCAGTACAAGCCGAAAGCCGCCAAGTAAGCCGCTGCGGCCGGGGAGCCTGTGTACCCACACGGAATCCCACGGATGCTTGCACAGGCGGCCGGTCTGCGGTGTGGTATGAGTGTTCGCCCAAGGAGGATCCCATGCGTCGTGCGCTTTGCATGCTGGCGCTCATGCTGCTGGTGGCGTGCCAGCAGCAGCTCACACCCGCCGAGAAGGCCGCGAAGGACCGCAACGAGTGCCAGGCCATTGCGACCCAGAAGAGCGGCTTCGATCCGCTGACGGCCGCGGAGCCGGCGCGCACCGTCTCGTCGACACACCGCCGCGGTGGCGAGACCCTCGGATCGGGAGCCGTGGCGAAGGGCGCTGCGGGAGGCGCGGCCATGGGGGCGCTCGGTGGCGCGATCGCCGGCGACGCGGGCGAAGGCGCGGCTGCGGGCGCCGCCATCGGCGCTCTGCTCTTCGAGCAGTGCCTGGCCGCGCGCGGGGGGGCGAGCTCATGAGGCGCGCGAACCTGTGCGTTCTGCTCGGACTGGGCGTCGCCGTGATCGCCGCAAGCGCGGCCGCGGACGGCATCGGTGGCTCGCAACCGCTCGTCTGCGACCTGGTCGAGGTCTCCCAGTGCGATCCCTCCGCCGTGTGCAAGGACGTCACATTTGCGCAGATCGACCTGCCGCCCGTCTTCAAGGTCGACTTCGCCGCCAGCCAGGTGGTCTCCGAAGACGGTCAGCGCGCCAGCCCCATCAAGAGCGTGGAGACGCTGCCGACCGTCCTCATCGTCCACGGCCATCAGGAAGATCGGGGCTGGACGATGGTGATCGATCGCGCGACGGGCCAGCTGTCCGCGACCCTCGCCGACCTGCATGGCGCCTTCGTCATCGCGGGCGCCTGCGCCGACGCCGGATAGCCCGCCGACGCGCTCGGCTTGCAGATGCGGGGGAAGAGCTTGCAGATGCGGGGGAAGAAGCTGGTCGGGCCGGCGAGATTCGAACTCGCGACCTCTTGACCCCCAGTCAAGCGCGCTACCAAGCTGCGCCACGGCCCGACGCACGGATTCTTAGCGATGTCCCCGGGGCGCGTCCACCTCGGCCGCCAGCCGGCCCGTAGCGTTGGAGATCGGCCCCTTTCGGGGCCCCTCCCCCCCGAAAAAGCCCCGCCGGGCCCTCAGCCTGGGGCCCCTTCCTGCCGATGGAAGAGCCACACGCCCTGCCCTGACGGGGGCGCCGCGGGAGACCCATGCGCATCCTGTTCATCAACCCCAATCTGCGTCCCGGCCACAGCATCCGCTATCTGCCCGTAGGCCTGGCCTACGTGATGACCGTAGTCCGCCACGCCGGCCACGATTTCGATCTGCTGGACATCGGCCTCTACGACTACTCGGATGCCCAGGTCGAGGACTACCTGGCCAGCCACGCCTACGACGTGGTGCTGACCGGCTCGATCGTCACCCACTACAAGTGGATGAAATGGCTGACCCGCACGGTCCGGCGCCACCAGCCCCAGGCGACGATCGTGGTGGGAAACTCCGTGGGCGGATCGATCCCCGAGGTGTTCCTCGGCCACTCCGAGGCCGACGTGGTGGTGATCGGTGCCCGGCATCGCCTATCGCGCTGGCGACGGCCGGGTGGTCCGCACGGCCCGCCGACCGGCCGTGGACATCGACGGCATTCCGCGACCGGACTGGACCCTCTTCGACGTGGACCAGTACTTCGAGATCACCGATGCCCCTTCGGCCTTCGGCGTAGAAGAGGGTGAGAACGCCACCTGGCGCACCATGCCCGTCTCCACGGCGCGCGGCTGCGTCTTCAGCTGCACGTTCTGCCACATCGTCTACCAGCACGACCCCTACCGGCACCGCAAGACCGAGGCCATCGTCGAGGAGGTCGGCGTGGCGATCGACACGTACGGCGCCAACTACGTCAATTTCTGGGATGACCTGACCTTCTACAAGCTCTCCCAGGCCGAGAAGGTGGTGGACGGACTGCTGGCCTCCGGGCATCAGTTCGCCTGGAGCGCCGCCGTCCGGACCGACCTCTTCGGCAACCCCAAGATCCCCTACGAGAAGCGCCTGGAGGTGGCCCACAAGTTCAAGCAGGCCGGCTGTGTAGCGCTGGGCTACTCGCTCGAGTCCGGCAACCAGCAGATCCTCGAGCTGATGAACAAGCGCATCCGCGCCGACTGGTTCGCCGAGCAGGTGGCGATCCTGCGCGAGGCCGGCATCACCTCCAATACCAGCGTGGTCTTCGGCTACCCCATCGAGACCCGCGACACGATCCGCGAGACCTTCGCCATGTGCGAGTCCGTGGGTGTGTATCCGAGCGTCGGATTCCTGCTGCCGCTGCCGGACACCGGGATGTACACCTACGCCTTGGAGAACGGCCACATCCGCGACGAGAACGCCTTCCTGGACTCGATCACCGAGCGCCAGGACATCTGCCTCAACATGACGCAGATGCAGGATCAGGAGATCCTGGACGAGATCACGCGCGGCTGCGGTCGACTCAACGAGCAGCTGGGCCTGGGGCTCTCCGAGGAGTCCTATGTAAGGACGGGCGGCTACCGCAAGCACACCAAGCCGCGCAACGAAGGCCGTCCGGAGCGCAACGAGAACGACGTGTCCTTCAACTACTCGAACCAGATGTTCGACATGGGGCCCGAGGACGGGCGCGAGTAAGCGCGGGCCGTGGCCGAGCCCAGCATCCTCTTCGTCTGCGCCAACCGCGGCCAGCTCGGCAACGCGCTCCCGGTGGCGCGCGCCCTGGCGGCCGGCGGCGGCTGCGCGCATGTGCTGGCCATGGATGCGCTCCACGCCCAGAGCGTGGGCGAGGCGCTCGAGCACCAGACGCTTCCCGCCGGCGTCACCTGGAGCCAGGCGCCGCTGCCGCAACTGAACCCGCCCTTCGCGCGGCGCTCCTTCCCAGGGCGACTGCGCTGCGTGCTGCGGCTGGCTCCGCAACTGGCGGGACTGTCCCGCCAGTACCAGGCGGTGGTCGTGGGCATGGATGGGGCGTTCGAGCGGGTGTTGTTGCGGGAGGCCCGCCGGGAGGGGCGCTTCACCGCCTTGATCCTGGACGGACCGATCCTGGGCGCGCCGCGCCTGCGCAGCGGACCGGGCGCGGCCTGGTCCGCGCGCCGCTGGCTGCGCTTCCACGGACGCCGGGCGTTGCTGAAGCTGTGCTGTGCGCTGGGGCTGGAGCCGTACGCGCCCGGCCTGCTGGCCCACACGCGGCTCGATCGGATCTACACCATGGGCGCGTTCACCACGCGCACCCTGGCGGGTCATGGGCTCCACGCAACACTGGAGACCACGGGCATCCCGCGCCTGGCCGAGCTTGCCGGCGACCCCCTGGATCTGGAGCCCGAACCCAACCGCGTGCTCTACGCCACGGCGGCCTTCCGCTGGCACGACGAGCCGTGGCTCGACCGCCGCCAGCAGCACAACCTGGAGGCCCTGGCCGATGCCCTGCCCCGCGCCGGCTGGGAGCTTCACGTGCGGCTGCACCCACGCGAGGATCCCGAGCGCTTCCGCACCCTGGTGGGCCGGCCCGGCGTCTTCGTCTCCCCGGCCAGCCGCCCCCTGTTCGACGAGATCGCAGCGGCGCGCGCGGTCGTGACCAGTGTCTCCACGACGGCCATCGAGGCCCTGGGCCTGGGCCGCCCGGTCTTCATTCACCTGGACGGTTTCCCCGCCGATCACTCCGAGTACGTGCTGGGCGCCTGCCTCCCCGTGACTCGCAGCGCGGCAGCCCTGGTGGACGAGCTGGCCAAGCTGCGCGACGGAGACGCGCCCGAGCCTCGACTCCCGCGAGACGTCTGGAGCCCGGACACGCCGCACGCCGGCGAGCGCATCGCCGGCTCGCTGTGCGAGGCCCTCGCCGCGCGGCGCTAGAACGCTTCTCCCCCACCCCGCCCTTCCGGTACGCTTGCGCCATGCGGATCCTGGTGCGCGCGTTCCTCGTGGTGATGTTGCTCGTGGTGGTTGGACTGATCGCACTGGCGGTGCAGCTGCCGCGGCTGGTGCAGAGCGAGGCCGTGCGCGGGCGACTCCAGGCCGAGGCGCGCAACGCCACCGGCCGCGAGGTCTCGTGGCAGGAGCTGGACGTGGGACTGCTGCCGCCCCGGCTGGTGGTGAACGGGCCCCGCGTGGACGGACCCGCACCCGACGCTCCGCCCTTCTTCGAAGCCGACTCGGTGGGCCTGGAGCTGGCGCTGGCGCCGTTGCTGCGCCGGGTGGTGGTGGTGGACTCGCTGCGGCTGGAAGCGGCCACGCTGCGGCTGCGCCGGAACGCCGACGGGCTCCAGCTTCCGCAGCCCGAAGCGAAGCCGAGTGGGGGCAAAGCCGCGCCGCCCGAAGCGAAGCCGAGTGGGGGCAAAGCCGCGCCGCCCGAGGCGGCCGCTTCCGATGGCGCAGACGACGCGTCGGCAGGCCTCGAGCTGGCCGTTCGCGAGGTGGACCTGCGCGACCTGCGCGTGAGCATTCACGACAGCAGCGATGGAAGTACCACCCGGCTGGACGTCGAAGGTCCGGTCACGCTGCGGGGCGAGCCCAGCGGCGCCTTCCGCCTGAACGCCACTCCGGCAGCGATCGCCTACGCCGACCGCTTCCGCAAGCCGGCGGGCGTTGCGATGCGCGTAGAGGGCCGCCTGCAGCGCGACGACGCAGGCCTGCGCATCGACGATCTGCAGTTTCGCCTGGCGGACGCCGCCCTGAGCGGCCGGCTGCAGAGCGCGGCGCGCACCACGGCGGAGCTGGACGCCCCGCCCTTCGCTCTGGCCGGTCTGGGCCCCCTGCTTCCCGCCCTGGCCGGGCGCGACCTGGCGGGAACCCTGGCCCTGCGGGATCTGCGCCTGGCCACGGACCCGCTGGAGCTGAACGGCGCCCTGCTCCTGGACGGCGTGGCCGTCGGAACGCCCGGGCAGCCCCCCGTCCGCATCTCCGGCTCCCTGGAGGGCCGGGGACGCAAGCTCGCGACCCGGGATCTGGTCCTGACCACCGCCGGCCAGACGATCCCGGTGTCCGCGAGCCTGGAGCTGGGCGAGCCGGGCTTCTTCCACGTGAGCGCGCGCGGCGAAGCCCTGGACGGCTCGGCATTGGTCCGTGCCTACGCCGGCAAGGACTTCTTCGAGGGGCCCATCACGTTCGACGCCCAGGCGGCAGGCTCAGCCGGCGGCGAGCAGCCCATGACCGAGACCCTGGCGGGCAAGGGGCGGCTCGACATCGGCAAGGGGCGTATCCGCGGCGTGTCGCTGCTGCGCTCCAGCTTCCAGGTGCTGGGCACCTTCGCCGAAGCGGCGATCCTGGTGAACCGGGCGCGTGGCAGCAAGAACATGGATCGCTACTACAGCGACGAGTTCGAGTCGATCGGCGCCACGATCCGGGTCGAGCGCGGCCGCGCCAGCACGAACGACCTGAAGATCGTCTATCCCTACTACACGGCGGACCTGCGCGGCTCCATGGGCCTGGCGGACGGCAGTCTGGACCTGACCGGCGAGCTCACCCTGCACAGCGAGGCGGAGGCCGAGCTGAAGACCCGCGTGATCCCGCTGGCGCGCATCAGCGGCAGTGTGGATGCGCCGCGCGTCGACCTCTCGCCGCAGGCCGTGGCGTCTCTGGCCGCCCGCGAGGAACTCCACCGCAGCAGCGACAAGCTCAACAAGAAGATCGACGACCAGCTGGGTGAGGGCTCCGGCAAAGCCATCACCGACACCCTGGACGGCCTCCTCGGCGGCCGCAAGCGCTAGTCAACTAACGGGACTGTCCCGTTAGTTGATCAGTCGGTAGGGAACCGGCGGGACAGTCCCCCTGGTTCCTGGCTCAGTCGTCGGTTTCGAGCGGCTCGGCGGGCGTGGTCTCCGGGCAGCCAGAGCGGAGCCACTCGCCCGCCACTCGGTGCAGCGAACGGGGCACGCCCCCCGACACCTCGTGCAGGCGCGCAACGGCTTCTTCCCCGAACCGCGCTCGCGCCGCTGGAGAGACCCGGACCCGGCCCAGCCGATGACGCACGTAGGAAAGCGTCTCGCTCGGATCCATCGGATGGGAGAGCCTCACCTCCGCCGCCTCCGCGCCCAGGGCGGCCAGCAGGGTTCCGGTGCGCATGCCGTCGGTCGCGGCCAGCACCAGCCGCAGGGCCCCGCGCGCCTCGGCGCAGAGATCCACCATGCCTCGCGCGCTGGGCAACGGCAGGTGCGAGGCATCGTCCACCAGCAGCACCAGGCCGCGGCCCGCGTCGGACTCCTCCTGAGCCACGCCCAGCAGCGCG
>CAMYOO010000263.1 GCA_947260035.1 uncultured delta proteobacterium | reverse complement strand
TTGCCCAGCATGGGCGGGCCGATCGTGACCGCCGGGGGCCTGGTCTTCATCGGCGCCAGCCTGGACGACTACGTGCGGGCCTTCGACGTGGAGACGGGGCGGGAGCTATGGCGGGCGCGGCTTCCCGCCGGCGGCCAGGCCACGCCGATGACCTATCGCCTGCGGCCGGACGGTCGCCAGTACGTCGTGATCGCCGCCGGGGGACACGGCATGCTGGGTACCCGGGCGGGAGACCATCTGATTGCCTTCGCCCTGCCGGAGGGCCAATGAAGACGCTGCATCTGCTTCGTCATGCGAAGTCGAGCTGGGACGATGCCGCGCTGGACGATCACGACCGTCCCCTGGCACCCCGCGGCGAACGCGCCGCCCGTGCCCTGGCCGACCACTGGGCCGCGTGCGGCGTTCGTCCCGATCTGGTGCTCTGCTCCACCGCTCGCCGTGCACGGCAAACGTTGGAGCGGATCCTGCCTCGCTGGGATCCGCCGCCCGCCGTGCGCTGGGACCCGGGCCTGTACCTGACCTCCGCAGCCGAGCTGCTTGCGTGCGTCCAGGGCCTGTCCGACGACCACGCCGGCGTGCTCCTGGTGGGCCACAATCCCGGCCTGGGCGAGCTGGCGAGCCTGCTGGCGGGCTCCGGAGATCCCGCCGTGCGCCGGCGCCTGGTGCGCAAGTATCCCACCGGCGCGTGGGTGGAGTTGCGCTTTGCTGTGGACGCGTGGCGAGACGTGACGTCCCACGGAGGCAAGCTGCTTCGCTTCGTACGACCCAAGGAGTTGAGGTAGATTCTCAAGAATCCAATGAGACAGTCCCTCCCTCAGGAAATCGAGCTGAAGCTCGAGGTCGATCCGGAGACGCTGCCGCGCCTGCGTCGCATGGGCTTGTTCCGCCGCGAGGGCGTGGGCCGGGCCCGCACCACCACCCTGCACTCGGTGTACTTCGACACGCCGGAGCTGGCCCTGCGCAGCGAGGGCGTGGCCCTGCGTGTGCGCCGGGAAGGCCGCGGGTTCGTGCAGACAGTGAAGACGGCCGATGCCGGACGTGCGGGCCTGTTCTCCCGCGGCGAGTGGGAATGCCCGGTCCCCGACGCGCACCCGCACCTGGAGGCGATTCCGGACGCGGCGGTTCGCGCGCGCTTGGCGCGCTGCGTAGAGGGGCGCGAGCTCGGCCCGATGGTGGAGACGACGGTGCGCCGCACCCACCGCCTGGTGGCCCGCGAGCAGGCCCGCATCCGTTGCGACCTGGACGTGGGCGAAGTCCGTACGCCCAAGAGCACGGCGCGGATCTGCGAGCTGGAGCTGGAGCTGGTGGAGGGCGATCCGCGCCATCTGTACGAGTTGGCCCTGGAGCTGCAGCAGGCGGTCCCGCTGCGTCCCGCCACGGAGGGAAAGGCAGAGCGCGGCTTCGCCCTGCTCACCGGCGAGGCCCCCGCGCCGATGCGCGCGCGCCGACCGCAGCTTCACCCCGACGACAGCCTGGATGCGGCGCTGGCCGCCATCTTCCAGAGCGGGCTGGAGCAGCTGTCCGGCAACGAGACGCCGGCCTGGCTCGGGGTCGATCCCGAGGGCGTGCACCAGCTGCGCGTAGGCGTAAGGCGCCTGCGCTCGGCCTTCTCGCTGCTGAAGGCCTACCTGCCGCCGGAGCACACGGATCCGCTGCGCGAGGAGCTGCGCTGGCTGGGGCGCGCACTGGGCCCGGCGCGGGACATGGATGTCTTCCTGGAGGAGCGGCTGGACCCGATCGTGGCCCTCTACCCGACCGAGCCCGCCCTGAAGCGCATTCACGAATCCGCTCGCGAGCTGCGCGCACGCGCCTACGACGACGTGCGTCGCGTGATCGAGAGCCCGCGCTACCCGGCGCTGGTGCTTCAGCTGGGCGCCTTCATCGCCTCACGCCGCTGGCGGGACCAAGCGCTCTCGCCGGAGTCGGCCCGCCTGTTCGGACCCGCGCGGGAGGTGGCCGGCCCGCTGCTGGCGCGGCGGCGGCGCAAGGTCATGCGCCTGGGTCGGCACCTGGCGCAGCGTTCCACCGAGGAGCGCCACGCCCTGCGCATCCAGCTCAAGAAGCTGCGCTATGCCACGGAGTTCTTCGGCGGCCTGTATCCCGCGGCGCACCCGGAGCGCACCCACAAACGCCTGGGGCTCCTGCAGGACGAGCTCGGACACCTGAACGACCGGGAGGTCGCCCGCGAGCTCCTGGACCGTATCCTGACCCATCTGGGCGCCGAAGCCGGGGCCGCGCAGCAGCGCGCCTCGGGCTTCGTCGAGGGCTGGAGCGCTCACATCGGCAGCCGCGTGGAGAGGCGGCTGCTCCAGCGCTGGAAGCGCTTCTCCCGGACGCAGGCCTTCTGGAAGGCGTGAGCGGGCCGTTCTCGGCTCTCCGCGGCAGCCCACGAAGGGACGCTTCGAGAAGCGGCCTTCCAGCGGTAGACTCCCCCTATGAGTGCACGGCGCGAGAATGCGGGGCCGCCGCCTGCGGCCCCGGTGGGACGGTACCTGAACCGCGAGCTCTCCTGGCTCGACTTCAACGCCCGGGTCCTGGCCCTGGCGGAGAATCCGGACCTGCCGCTCCTGGAGCGGGTCAAGTTCCTGGCGATCTTCAACACCAACCTGGACGAGTTCTTCCAGGTCCGGGTGGCGCTCTTTCACGCGGAGTACGAGGCCGGTCTGGGCATGTCGACGCCCGATGGCCTCACCCCCGAGGCCCAGCTGGACGCGATCCGCGCCCGGGTGCTCGAGCTCACCGCCCGGGAGCAGGCCGTGTTCCAGAAGGAGCTGCGGCCCGCCCTTGCCGACGGCGGCATCGTGATCTGCAACTGGAGTGACCTGGATCCGGGCGAGAAGGACCGGCTCTCCGACTTCTTCGCGAACCAGGTCTTTCCGGTGCTGACGCCGCTGGCCGTCGATCCGGCCCACCCCTTCCCCTACGTCTCGAACCTGTCGTTCAACCTGGGCGTGCTGGTGCGCGACCCGCGCACCTCGGTGATGCGCTTCGCGCGCATCAAGGTTCCCCAGCTCCAGGAGCGCTTCGTGCGCCTCCCGGATCGCGAGCGCTTCCTGCCCGTGGAGCAGCTGATCGGGGCCCACCTGGACCGGCTCTTTCCCGGCATGGAGATCCACGCCCAGGCGGCCTTCCGCGTGACCCGCAACGCCGACCTGGACATCGAGGAGGAGGAGGCCGCGGACCTGCTGGCGGCCATCGAGTCGGGCCTGCAACGGCAGCGGCGCCTGTCGGACGCCGTCCGACTGGAAGTGGAGGCCGGGATGCCGGACCACTCCCGGATGCTCCTGCTCGAGGAGCTGGAGCTGGACGCGGAAGACCTCTACGTGCGGGAAACCCTGCTCGACCTGGCTGGCCTGTGGGACCTGTATCGACTGGACCGACCCGAGCTCAAGGAGTCCCGCTGGCGGCCGCGGCCGGAGCCCCACTTCGCAGCCCAGAAGGAGGACGCGGAG
This sequence comes from uncultured delta proteobacterium, assembly GCA_947260035.1. Lineage (GTDB taxonomy): Bacteria > Myxococcota_A > UBA9160 > UBA9160 > JAFDET01 > JAFDET01. Next base: position 1,228 of record CAMYOO010000263.1, on the reverse strand, counting down.
CCGGGCTCCATGTTCGCGATGCTGCGGGAGAGCGACATCCTGGTGCATCACCCCTACGAGTCCTTCGAGAGCTCGGTAGAGGCCTTCTTGACCCAGGCCGTCGCCGACCCCGCCGTGCTCACCATCAAGCACACCATCTATCGGACCTCGGGGCTGGAGAGCGACCCGATCGGTCGAGCGCTGATCCGCGCCGCCCAGGCGGGCAAGCAGGTGGTGATCCTGGTGGAGCTGAAGGCCCGCTTCGACGAGCAGGCCAACATCGAGTGGGCGCGCCAGCTGGAGCAGGCCGGCGTCCACGTGGTCTACGGATTCCTGGGTCTCAAGACCCACTGCAAGCTGGCCCTGGTGGTGCGGCAGGAGCGCGACGGCCTGCGCCGCTACTGCCACATCGGCACCGGGAACTACAACGCGGTGACCGCTCGGCTGTACGAGGATCTGGGGATCTTCACGGCGGACCCCGACCTGGGAGCCGATCTCTCGGAGCTCTTCAACCACCTGACGGGCTTCAGCCACGAGACCTCGTACCGCAAGGCCCTGGTGGCGCCGGTGCGCCTGCGCAATCAGCTCCTGGATCTGGTGCGCCACGAGATCGAGTCCGGGGATGGACGCATCGTCATCAAGGTCAACAACCTCTCGGACCCGAAGATGATCGACGCCCTCTACGAAGCGTCCCAGGCCGGGGTCGAGATCGACCTGATCGTGCGCTCGGTTTGCGCTCTGCGCGCCGGGGTTCCGGGCCTCTCCGAGCGCATCCGCGTCCGCTCGATCCTGGGCCGCTACCTGGAGCACTCGCGCATCTACCGCTTCGGCACGCCCGAGCGGGGCATGCGTTACTACATCGGCTCGGCAGACTTGATGCCCCGCAACCTGGACGGACGCGTCGAGCTGCTGGCGCCCGTAGAGTCGCCGGATCTGCGCGAGCGGCTGGATGAAACGCTGGACGCGCTGCTTCAGGACGACGGCCTGGCCTGGACGCTGGACGATTCCACCTGGCGCAAGGTCCCGGTGCGCGCCGGACTGCGTTCGCAAGACGAACTCATGCGCCGGACCAACGAACGAGCCCGAATCGACTGAAGTTTGCCACGCCTTTGCCACACGGATCGGGTACCCTCGCAGCATCCCCCAAGACAATGAAGGTTTTCTGTTTCCATTTCCGGGCGCAGCCCGGGGAGGACTCGTGTCTTGAAGGTCTACTGGGTTCGACACGCACGAGCGGTGCCGCGCGCAG
>CAMYOO010000262.1 GCA_947260035.1 uncultured delta proteobacterium | reverse complement strand
CTGCCGCCCTTACGGCGTATCCTCTCGACTGCGACGGGAGCCTGGATCGCCAGCCCGTCGGGCTCGCGAGGAGAACCCCATGGTCGTACTCGTCACCGGCGCCTCCGGCGGCCTCGGCTGCGTCCTCGGTCCCAGCCTGGCCACTCGCGGTATGACCGTCTACGGCACGGCGCGGAAGCCCGATGTCGCGGCCGGCATCGACGCACCCGTCCGGATGCTGGCCATGGACGTGACGGACTCGGATTCGGTCGCGGCCTGCATCCGCGAGGTCCACGAGCGCGAGGGGCGCATCGACGCCGTCATCAACTGCGTCAACCAGATGATCATCGGAAGCCTCGCGGAGACCACGCCCGAGGAGATGCGGGCACTCTACGACGTCAACGTCTTCGGCGTGCAGCGCGTCTGCCGCCACGTGCTGCCGATTCTGCGAGAGCAGGGCGGCGGCACCATCGTCAACATGAGCTCGCTCGGGGGCCTGCTCGCGGTGCCCTACATGGGCGCTTACACGTCGGCGAAGTTCGCGCTCGAGGCGATGAGCGAGGCGCTCTACCACGAGGTGAAGGCCGATGGCATCAACGTCGTCATCATGCAGCCCGTCGCGATGCACATGGACCGCCCGGCGACGGGTGCACATCTGCACGTCGTCGCCGGGGCCGCTCCCGGCTCGCGCAGCCACGCGATGCTGGAGCGAATGACGCGCGACACGGCGGCGAGCAAGCTGACGCCGGAGATGGTCTCCGAGAAGATCCACGCTGTCCTCACCGCCAAGAAGAAGCCCCTGCGCGTCCCGATGGACAAGGCGAAGGGCCTGAGCGTGCTCAAGCGCCTGGCCCCGCAGGCGCTGATCGACCGCCTGATCGCGGGTCTGCTTCCGGACTGAGAACGCCCGGCGCATCGGCCTCGCCTGAAGCGACGAGTCGGGCTCACCTGATGTGCGTCGTGGTTCAGAGCGGCCCACGCCAGGTCTCAGGCCGCTTCGAACGCGGCAAGGAGTTGCTCCCGGTATCGGTCGAGCTCCATCAGGATCTCGTGCTTCGCGTCCGGGACCACGATGTGCTCGGCGTTCGGCAGGCGCCCGGCCACGCGGCGGTGGGCTCCGACGGAAACCAGGCTGTCTCGGGCGGCGCTGTAGACGCGGATCGGCGTCTCGATGGCCTCCGCGAACCCGTCTGCGTGGACAGCGTCGATCGAGCGCACCGCTTGGTTCGCCCACCCCAACGTGGGGCTGCCGAGCTCCAGGCGCGGGTCGGCGTCGACCTGGGCCGTGAAGCGGTCGAAGCGCGTCCGGTCCTGGGTCAGCACGTTTCCCTCGAAGACCCTGTGGCCGGCGTCGAAGTCGCCTCCGCCCGGCACGTAGCGCGTGTGAAGGCGCAGCCAATGGCCCAGGCCCGCGATCGCGCGCATCCAGCCAGCCACGCTGCTGCCCCGGCCCAGGCCCCACATGGGCGCGCAGAAGACCGCGCTCTCGAAGCCGCCGGGGTGCTCGCGCAGGTAGCGGAGCCCGATGTTCCCGCCCATGGAGTGGCACAGCATCCGGAACGGCGCGGGGCAGTGGGGCTCGATGAACTCGAGCCACGCCTGCCGGAGATCCGAAACGAAGTCGGCGAAATCGTCCGCGTGTCCCTTGTGCGGGTTGTCCAAAGCGCGATCCGAGCGCCCCTGGCCTCGCCAGTCCAGGGTGGCCACGGAGAAGCCGCGCGCCATCAAGTCGCCCACGACCTCGAAGTACTTCTCGATGAACTCGGTCCGCCCGTTCAGCACCACCACCGTGCCCCGCCGAGCACCGTCCGCCCCGAACCGCGCCACCCGAAACCGCGTCCCGTCCCGCGCCTCCAGAAACTCCCCATGCGCCCCCCCGGGCACCGGATCCCGTTCAGTCGCAACGAACAGCATCCCGCGATCCTAGCCGACGAACACGCCACGCAGCCCAACGCCCCGCAAAGAGACCGGTCCTAAGCCCTGCAGGCGGCCGCCACACCACCGCAGCCCATGGCCCGCAAGCCCGAGACGACGGAGTGTGCAAGCGCACCGCAGTGCGCCGAGGGCGCGCAGTGAGCCGCAGGCGAACGTAGAGCGGGCCCCCGCAAGGACTGGCGCGCAGCGAGCCGAAGGCGAGCGAAGGGCCTCGGCCGGCTAAGAATGGAAAAGGGCCGCCACCCGAAGGTGACGGCCCTTTGACCTCCTAGATGTCGTAGTAGAGCTCGAACTCGTGCGGGTGGGGGCGCAGGCGAACCGGGTTCACCTCGCTCTCCCGCTTGTACTCCAGCCACGCGCTGATCGCGTCCTCGGTGAAGACGTCGCCCTTGAGGAGGAAGTCGTGATCCTCCTCGAGGCAGCCCAGCGCCTCCTCCAGGTTGCCCGGCATGCTCGGCACGGCGGCCGCCTCCTCCGGGCTCAGCGAGTAGATGTTCTTGTCCAGGGGCTCACCGGGATCGATCTTGTTCTCGATGCCGTCGATGCCCGCCATCAGCATGGCCGAGAAGGCCAGGTAGGCGTTGCACGACGGATCCGGGTAACGAACCTCGACCCGCTTGGCCTTGGGACTGTCCGAGTACATGGGAATCCGGCAGGCCGCCGAACGGTTGCGGCTGGACAGCGCCAGCTTCACCGGCGCCTCGTACCCCGGCGTCAGCCGCTTGTAGGAGTTCGTCGTGGGGTTGGTGAAGGCGGCCAGGGCCCGCGAGTGCTTGAGGATGCCGCCGATGTAGTGCAGGCCCATTTCCGAGAGACCGGCGTAGCCGCTCCCCGCGAACAGGGGCTTTCCATCCCTCCAGATGGACTGATGGCAGTGCATCCCCGAGCCGTTGCCCTCGAAGACCGGCTTGGGCATGAAGGTCACGCTCTTGCCGGCCTCACGGGCCACCTGCTTGATCACGTACTTGTACTTGCACAGATCGTCGGCCATGGAGCGCAGCGGGGAGAAGACCATGTCGATCTCCGCCTGCCCCGCCGTAGCCACTTCGTGGTGCTGGGCCTCCACCTTGATGCCCAGCTTCTGCAGCATGATCACCATCTCGCTGCGCAGGTCCTGGAAGTGGTCGATGGGCGGCACCGGGAAGTAGCCCTCCTGGGCCCGGGGCTTGAACCCCAGGTTTCCGCCGTCCTCCTCGCGACCGGTGTTCCACGAGCCCTCGATCGAGTCCACGCTGTAGTAGCTGTGGTCGGGACCCGTGCTGAACCGCGCGTCGTCGAAGATGAAGAACTCGGCCTCGGGCCCGAAGTAGGCGGTGTCGCCGATCCCGGACTGCTTGAGGTAGTTCTCCGCCTTCGTCGCGATGTAGCGCGGGTCGCGCGAGTAACGCTCCCGCGTGATCGGATCCACGATGTCACACATCAGCACCAGCGTCGGGTGCTTGAAGAAGGGATCCATGAAGGCGGTCGCGGGGTCCGGGATCATGAGCATGTCGCTCTCGTTGATCGACTGCCAACCCCGGATCGACGAGCCGTCGAAGCCCTGGCCGTCTTCGAACGTACCCTCATCGATGAAATCGATCGGGTACGAGCAATGCTGCCAGGTTCCGGGCCAGTCCGTGAACCGCAGGTCCACCATGACGGCGTCATTCTTCTTCGCGTACTGCAGAGCTTCTTTGGCGTTCATGGGAACGTCTTCGTCCTTCTTTGGTTGGGGGTAGGGGTGCGCCGGGGCTCGCGCTAGACCGCGTCGGGCCCGCGCTCTCCCGTGCGGATCCGGATCACCTCTTCCATGGGGCTCACGAAGATCTTGCCGTCGCCGATCCGGCCCGTGTTGGCCGCCTCGACGATCGCCGCGACCGCCTTGTCCGCCATCTCCTCTGCGACCGCGATCTCGATCTTGATCTTGGGCAGGAAGTCCACGACGTACTCGGCGCCGCGGTAGAGCTCGGTGTGGCCCTTCTGGCGACCGAACCCCTTCACTTCCGTCACGGTCATGCCCTGGATGCCGACGGCGTTCAAGGCATCCTTGACCTCGTCGAGCTTGAAGGGCTTGATGATTGCCTCGACCTTGCGCATCGGGCTCTCCTCTCTTGGCTGTTGGGTCCGGCGATGTCACTCCGGAAACCGCCCGATGTGCGGTTCCGGCACTGTGCGGGAGCCGGCACACGGTATCACTTCCTCCAGCCGCATCGGTACTCCGGCCGTTGCCCCCTGCCTTTCAACCCTCGTGCCAACCCAGCGAGCCCGGAGCGGCCGTTTCATGGCCCGGAGAGCCCGCTCGAGCTGCTCCTGCTCACGGGGTGGGCAGCATCCTGCCCAAGTCGTGTGCAACTCGGCACAGGCCGGGGCTCCCGAGCGCCCAGGGCCCTTCCGGCGGGTCGGAACGCCATTTGCAATCCCGGGGGCCCCATGGAGCCCTTGCACGCCGACCAGCCGGCAGCGCCCGAGCTGACCGAAGCTTTCGAACGAGTCCTGGCCGAGGCCGAGGCCCAGGGCCGCCGGCTCGGCCTGCGGGACTGGGTGGACCTGGCCGAGGCCTGGCGGATCGAGCAGGCCCTGCGCACGACGCGTGGCAACCGCTCCGCCGCCGCTCGCCAGCTGGGCATCGGCCGCCGCACCCTCTACGCCAAGATGCACAAGCTGGGGCTCTGATCGGGACTCAGGCATCCGTTCCGGCGATGCCCCAGCCCCGATCAGAGGAGAAAAGAGAAGGGCGTGGCAATTCGTGCCACGCCCTTCTTCGTTCCCGTATCGGCTGACGCCTAGAAAGTGTAGATGACCTCGGCGCCGACCACGACCTGGTTCTGCTTCGTGACCTCCTGGCCGCCGCCAGGAACGCCGCGGGTCGCACCGCCGCTCTCGAAGTAGATGTTGCCGATGTCGCCACCGGTGCGCTGGTCCCAACGCACTTCACCACGAACCATCAGGTTGCCGGTGAGCAGGTAGTCCACCGTCCCCGTGAGACCGAAGAGCTGCAGGTCGTCGTTGTCGAACCCGTCGGACCCGAGCTGCAACCACTCGGCGCGGCCGGCCAGACCCATCTTCTCGGTCAGGGCGTAGCGCCCGGCCGCTGCGAAGCCGACGCCCTCGGTCGTGTTCGCTGCGTCGTTCTTCAAGTAGTCGAAGTTGAAGTAGCTCGAGAACTTGTCGTTCGGGTCCCAGGTAACCACCACATCCAGGATGGTCTCCTTGTCACCGCTCGGCGAGTCGAAGCCGGCGCCGCTGTCGGCGTCGCCGAAGGTGCCGTTGAACGAAGCGAAGATCGCATCGTTGAGCTGGTGACCCACCTGCCAGACGATCGCCTTGTTGTTGTTCAGGTCGATGTCACGCGACGTGAACGAACGGGTCTCGTTGACCAGACCGAAGGAGGTGGTGCCTCCCTCCCACAGGGACGCCGTGGCCAGAATGCCCGTGTTGGTGATCGGCTGGAACAGGTTGTAGAGATTGCTCCGGGTGATGTTGTAGTTCTGCGGAGCCTGCACCACCTCGGCGCCGATCAGCGTCGAGAACTTGCCGAACTTGAACTCCACCCCCTCGCCCAGGGGCGCCAGGTACTGGATGTAGGCCTGATAAAGGTGGAAGTCATTGCTCGAGCCCGAGAGCCCGTCCTGAGCGCCGTCGCTCAGCAGGTCACCCGTCTTGCCGAACACGAAGTCCAGCCGGAAGCCGGCGCGCTGCTCGGCGCTGATCGGCCTCTCCATGCCCAGCCAGACCTGGTCCACGGCGAACGAGTTGTGATCCGGCTTGAACGGATAGGAGGGGACGGCGCCGTTGTTGAAGCCACCCAGGTCCTGACCGTTCACGTGATCATCGAAGCCTTCGCTGTTCCACATGTAGCTGGCGGAGATCCAGCCCTCGAACTCGATCGTGCAGAAGAAGCAATCGTCTGCGGCAGCGGGTGCGGCTGGAGCCCGACGCTCCGCGTCCCGCAGCTTGTCTTCCATTCGCTTCATGCGCTGCTGCATGATCTGCATCTGCTCGCGCATGTCCGCGTCGGACATGTCGTCGGCGCTCGACACCACCGGCATGGTCGCAAAGGCCACCACCACCAGCGCTGCAATCCAACGGACGAAACGCATTTCTCTACCCCCTGAAAGGTTCCCTGCGGTTGCAACGCGGTCCGGGAACGAACTACCACGCCGTTTCGTAAGGTCAGATCAAGCTGTCAGGGGGGTAACGCCGAGCTCGTCACTCACTGGCGTTCCCGGAAACCTGACCTATCCGGGGCACTTCGGCAAGTGCGCCCCAACAGCTTCAGGTTTGGTTCAGAAAGCAAGCGGCGTGCCACATCGAGAGCGATGCAGAACGCTCCGATTGATTCCGCGCGGGGAGAACTGCCTGTTGAGGTGTCAGCCGCTGACGCGATCTTGGGCAACAGCGTCGAGATGGCGCCACAGGTGGTGGTCGTCCAGGTAGGTGAGCGCATTCGGACACAGGTCGCCCAGCTCCGGACGGGACTCGGCGAGCAGCACGAGGTCTTCGACCGTGTCCACGTCGAAGCTCGCCTCCAGGAATCGGGTGGAAAGTCCCATGCGGGCCGCGCTCGCACGTGTGTCTTCCGCGACGGTTCTCGTGCTCATCGCGTGCTCGAACAAGCCGCGCACCGGCCTGGCCACGCCGACCAGGCTGTAGCCGCCGTCGCGATCCGGAAGGATGACCACGTCGTCTTCGGACAGGGCGTCCAGCGCCGCGCCGACCTGCAGCGGCGCCAGCATGGGGCTGTCGCTGCCGCGGAGCAGAACGGGTCCCACCCCGGCAGCCGCCGCTTCGCCCAGCGCCCACTCCATGCGCTCCGCCAGGCCCATTCCGCACTGGGCCACCACCCGAAACGGCGCCGGCGCCTCGCGCGCCAGCTCCATCGCGGTGCGGCCCGGATGCAGCGCCAGCACCGCTTCCAGATCCAGCTCGCGCGCAGCGTTGGCGCTGACGGCCAGCACGTCTCGCAGCATGCACGCGTAGAACTC
>CAMYOO010000261.1 GCA_947260035.1 uncultured delta proteobacterium | reverse complement strand
TGAGATTCATTGAGGAGACAGTTATGAAACTGCAAGAACGACTGGCATCAAATGCCCACTGGCTTAGGTGCCCAGACACCTGAGGTCTGAGTTTCGACAGGAATTGAGCACATGCCAATCACGTGGCGAACAATCTACGCAAGACTGAGGAGACAGGATCATGAAATTTGCAAACAAAGTAGTCGTTATCACAGGCGGCGGCACCGGCATCGGACGGGAGACAGCGCGCGCCTTTCTCGAGCGCGGCGCCAATGTCGTATTGAACGGCCGGCGCGAATTGAAGCTACAGGAGGCCATCACGGATCTCGACGCATCGGGCAAACACGTGGCGTATCTGGCCGGCGACATTGGCAACCCGAAAACCGCCCGGCAGTTGATCCGGACCGCAGTGCAGCGGTTTGGCGGCGTCGACATTCTCGTGAACAATGCCGGCATCTTCAAGCCCACGCCGTTTCTTGAACACACCGAGGAGGACTTCAGCGCCTACATGAATATCATTCTCAGCGGCACGTTCCATACCTCACAGGCGGCCATCCCCGAAATGCAAAAACGTGGCGGTGGCGCAATTGTCAATACCGGATCGATGTGGGCCGACCAGGCGATTGGCGCCACACCGTCCAGCGCTTATTCCGCTGCCAAAGCGGGCGTCCACGCCCTGACCAGAAATCTGTCCATCGAATTCGCGGCAGACCATATCCGCGTAAACGCCGTGGCGCCGGCCGTGGAAGCGCTCGGCCATCTCTTCGTGAGCTTCGATGTGGCGCTCGGCCACCACCTCTTCCACCCGCTCCTCCTGCTCCTCGCCGGTTTCCAGGGCGAGCCAGCCTGAGCCCACCAGCAGGCCCTGAACCAGCACCAGCGCGACCCAGCTTCGGCGTGGGACGAGCTTCATGCGGATGGCCAGGGCGCCCAGCAGGGCCAGCGCCGGAATCAGCAGCGCCAATGCGATGGGCATGTGCACGACGGCCGGGTGAAGCGGATCGGGAAGCATGGCACGGTCCTCCGGGTTTGCGGCTTCGCAAGTGGAGCCCCATTCTTGCCAGGCGGCCTTCCGCGCCGCATCCGACATCCGACGCAGGTAGGTAAGCCCCCAGTTGGAAAGGAGATTCAGTTGGCGCTCGGTACAGCTGCCGGAGACACGCGGCTTCGGGCCATCCTCTCGCTCCTGCTTGGCGGCATTGCCCTCGGGGGCGCCGCGGACCTCTGGATGGACTGGCCCAGCTCCCCGGGCGCCTTCCACGTGGTGTTCGAGCTGGCCGTGCTGGTCTTCTCCCTGGCCGGCGTGATCTACCTGTGGGCGGGCTGGATGCAGACGCGGCGCTCCCTGTCCCGCAGCGCGGAGGCTTCGCGGAAGCTGGCCGAAGAGCGAGACGCGTGGCGCCAGCGGACGGAGAAGCTTCTGCGCGGCCTGGGCGAGGAGATCGACGCCCAGCTACGGCGTTGGAAGCTGACCCCGGCCGAGCGCGAGGTCGCCCTGCTGCTCCTCAAGGGGTACGGGCACAAGGAGATCGGCACGCTCCTGGAACGCAGCGAACGCACGATTCGCCAGCACGCCGTCGCCGTCTACCGGAAGTCGAACCTCTCCGGGCGCGCCGAGCTGTCCGCCTTCTTCCTGGAGGACCTGCTGCTGCCCCCCGAGGCCTAGGCCTCCCGATCTCGATCGGGACGGCGCCGTCGCCGGTGCTGGCCGCGGGCGCGGCCCACGTGCCAGACTGCGGGAATGCGGCACATCTCCAGCGTGATCCTGGTGGCACTCCTGAGCGCCTGCGGCGGCGAGCAGGCCTCCCAGGAGGCCCCCGAAGCCACCGCAACCATCACCCACGGCGCGGTGAACGACGCCCGGCTGCGCAACGCAGCCGGCTCCGGCGAGGACTGGCCGACCCACGGACGCACCTGGTCGGAGCAGCGCTACAGCCCGCTGGCCTCGATCGATGCGAACAACGTGGCGGGCCTGCAGCGCCGCTGGAGCTTCGACACCGGCACGACCCGCGGTCTCGAGGCCACGCCCATCGTGGTGGACGGGACGATGTACGCAACGGGCACCTGGAGCGTGGTGTGGGCGCTGGACGCGCGCAGCGGCGCCCTGCTCTGGACGTTCGATCCGCAGGTGCCGCGCGAGCTGGGCGCGCGCGCCTGCTGCGACGTGGTCAATCGCGGTGTCGCCGTCTATCGGGGGCGCGTGTACGTGGGGACGCTGGACGGGCGGCTGGTGGCCTTGAACGCGGCCGACGGCTCCGTCGTCTGGGAGGTGCAGACCACCGACCCAAACAAGAACCAGACCATCACCGGCGCGCCGCGCGTCCTGGAAGGCATGGTCATCATCGGCAACGGCGGCGCCGAGTTCGGCGTGCGCGGCTATGTCTCGGCCTACGACGCGGACAGTGGAGCGCTGGTGTGGCGCACGTACACGGTGCCGGGCGACCCGTCCGATCCCGTGGAGTCCGAAGCCCTGGCCGTTGCCGCCGACACCTGGTCCGGCGAGTGGTGGAAGGGAGGCGGCGGCGGGACCGTCTGGGACTCCATGGCCTACGACCCGGAGCTGGGTCTGCTGTACGTGGGAACGGGCAACGGCTCACCGTGGGTTCGCGAGCTGCGCAGCCCCGGCGGCGGCGACAACCTCTACCTGTCCTCGATCCTGGCGCTCGACCCGAAGGATGGCCGCCTGGTCTGGCACCATCAGACGACGCCCGGAGACACCTGGGACTTCACCGCCACCCAGCAGATCATCCTGGCCGACCTGCCGATCGACGGCGCGCCCCGCAAGACGCTCATGCAGGCGCCGAAGAACGGCTTCTTCTACGTGCTCGACCGCGAGACCGGCGAGTTCCTCTCCGGCGAGCCCTTCGTCCGCGTGACCTGGGCCGATGGGCTCGACGCCAAGGGGCGCCCGATCGAGGCCCCGGGGCAGGACTTCCGCGACGGGCTGCGCTTCGTCCAGCCCACCTTCTTCGGCGGGCACAACTGGCAGTCCATGTCGTTCAGCCCGGATACCGGGCTGGTGTACATCCCCGCGCAGGAAATCCTGGGCGCCTATATGCTGGACGGCGCGTTCCGGCGCACCGCGCGGGACTTCAACGTGGGCACGGAGCTGAACGTCTTCGCCGCGTTCCCGCCGGAGGTGGCGTCGGGTCATCTCCTGGCCTGGGACCCGGTGCGCCAGCGAGAGGCCTGGCGCGTCCCCCACGGCCTGCCCTGGAACGGGGGCGTCCTCAGCACCGCCGGAAACCTGGTGTTCCAGGGCACGGCCGATGGGCGCTTCGTCGCCTACCGGGCGGACGATGGCCGCCCGCTCTGGCTGGATCATACGGAGACGGGCGTGATCGCCGCGCCGATCAGCTACGCCATCGAAGGCGAGCAGTATGTCTCGGTGCTGGCGGGATGGGGCGGCATCTTCGCCCTGGCCGGGGGCACGGCGGCGCGCGGTGCGGCCCGGGGCCCGGGTATCCTGCTGACCTACGCGCTGCCCCAGGCTGCGCCCACGCCCGAGCAGATCCAGGCCTTCGTCACCCGGCCGGGCCCGCTGGCCGACGGCGAGCGCCTCTACCACCGCTGGTGCTCGCGGTGCCACGGGGCGGGCGCGGTGTCGGCCAGCAGCCTTCCCGACCTGCGAGAGGCGGCCGCCCGCATGGGCGACGGCGTGGCCGCCGTGGCGCGAGACGGGGTGCCGGGAACCGGCATGCCCGCGATGGGAGGGGAGATCAGCGAGGAGCAGGCGCTGCTGATCGCGCGCTACCTGCTGAGCCGCGCAGAGGAGACGTTGCGTTGAGCCCGCGCCCGGCAGGCGCCTAGGGCTTCACGTCCACCTGGATCGCGACCAGGTAGTCCACGATCTGGTTGACGATCATGCGCTGAGCGGGCTGATTCGCGTGACTCGGCGGGCCCATTTCTCCCCGAATGCGCTTGCCCCAGACCGGCATGTCGCTGCGGCCGTGCTCGTCGGGCATAGTCGCCCCTTCGATGAAGGCCGCGATCTTGGCCCTCGGCAGCGGGCTTCCGTACGCGTGGGTCAGGCGGGACAGGTCCGTGGGATGACGCTTCAGGAAGGGCGCGATCGGCCCGTTCCCGTCGGCAAACACCCCGTGACAGGTAGCGCAGTAAGCTCGGTAGTAGGGGTAACCCGGGTGGTCCTCATCGATGGCCCGCTTTGCGGGCTCCGCCCAGGCGCTGGAGCCGAGAAGGAGGGCTGTCAGCCCAGCTGCCAGCCCCAGGCCGGCCGCCCTGCGTCGGTTCTGCTGCTTCATGAAGCGAAGGGGAGCAGTCCAGAGCGCACTGGTCAAGGCCCCGCCCCTGTCCCCTAGCGTTTCCGGCGAGGCGCCCGATCTCCTCCCAGATCGGGAGCTTGCCCCCACAGCTGCGAGTGACTTCCGGGCATCACAAAGTGCCTCAGGGAAAATCACCCAACTTTCGCGACACATCTGCCCTTCCCGCTGCCACCCACGTGCGAACTAGCGTGGTGGATTCACCACCCCTGACCTCCCGTGGAAGGGAGCAGAGAGGATCATGATGTTGCTCACTACCCTTTCCAGCCTGGTCTTTGCGGCCCTGGCCTTCGCGGCGCTGCCTGCGGGCGCCGCCACCATGGATTTCGTCGCGGAAGCGGCCGGCAATGAGCGCTCCTTCTTGACCGAGACGTTCACGAACGTGGACGGCAGCGGGATCGACGTCACGGCCTCGGCCCGACTCCTGGCGGACACCGCAGCGCCCTTCGACAC
>CAMYOO010000260.1 GCA_947260035.1 uncultured delta proteobacterium | reverse complement strand
TCGGGAAGGGTCGCAGGAGCCGCGGGCGCACCAGGCCCACGGCCTGGCCGGCCTCCCGCAGCCGATCCACCGCGTCCTTTGCCTTGGTGGAGAACGAGCCCATCATCACGAACGCCACGTCCGCGTCCTCGCAGCGATAAGCCTCCACGGTGTCGTAGTTGCGGCCCACGCGCTCGGCGAAGTCGGCCGCCGCTTCGTCGAAGACCTCCAACGCGTTGCGCGAAGCCTCGTGCATCTCGTAGCGGAAGTACGAGTACGGGCCGCCGCCCAACACGGCGACGGCCTGGCTCACCGGTCGGCTTGCCCGGAAGCCCAGGCCGCCCGGATCGAAACCGGGGAGGAAGGCGTCCACGGCCTCGGGCGCCGGGACGAGCACCGGCTCGCGGGTGAAGGAGAGGTAGAAGCCGTCCAGGTTCACGATGGCGGGAAGCCGGACCCGCTCGTCCTCCGCGATGCGGTAGGCCAGCAGGCTCAGATCCAGGACCTCCTGGCAGGTGGCGGCGTGGAGCTGCAGAAAGCCGCTGTCGCGCGCCGCGAGCACGTCGTTGTGGTCGGGCTCCAGCGTGACGGGCGCCGAGACGGCGCGCGACACGTTCACCAGCACGAACGGAGCGCGCCAGCCCGCGACTCCGTAGATCATCTCCATTCCGTACAAGAGGCCTTGGCTGGAGGTCGCGGTGAAGACGCGCACGCCGGTGGCTGCGGCGGCGCCTGCGGCCGTGATCATCGAGTGCTCCGACTCGAGCGTGACCATGCGGGCGTCGAACTCTCCGGCTTCGATCCAACGGCCCAGGGTCTCGATGATCTCGGTCTGGGGAGTGATGGGGAAGGCGGGCACGTAGTCCGCTCGGGCCAGGCGCGCGCCCCATGCCGCCGCCGCGTTCCCCGTGAGGAGCACCCGGCTCACGGCTGCACCTCGTCACGGGCGGCGCTGGCCTCGGACACACCGCTACGCAGATCATGCAGCCCTTGCAGTGGTCCAGGTCGATGCGGGGCGCGCCCTCGTCATCGACGTCGATGGCGCTGTCCGGGCACAGGGTGCTGCACACCCAGGTACAGCGGTGACAGCGTTCGTAGTCGATTACGGGACGCACGCTGCGCCACAGGCCCGTGCGTACCTGCACACTGGTGGCCGCGGCGTGCACGTCCGGCGCCGAAATACGGGCGCCCTCGAACGGAAGCTCGATCCAGTCGGGCCGCTCGCCGACGTCCTCCGCGGCCTCGCCGCCTTCCACGACACAGCCCGCCTGCTCGGCCAGGGCGTCCCAGGTGGCCCCGGCGCGCAGCAGGTTGTCCTCGACCACGGCCGGGCCCAGCGGCGCCAGCTCCTCGCGGATGGCGGCCTCGAGGGCCCCGCGGCGGATCACGCCGACCAGGCGCGCCGCCGCGGCCGCGCAGGCCGCGCCCAGCGGGCCTTCCTGCCCGGCCGCCTCCCGGGGCAGAATCAGGATCGGTCCATCGAGCCGCAACCGCTCCCGCCAGACCTCGGGGGTTTCGCCGCTGACCAGCAGGAGCGCGCTCCGATCGCCGCAACCCGTCGTCACGCCCGCCGTCGGGATGGGCACCAGCGTGTCGTCGGCCACCACCACCAGGTCCGGCCGCCGGATCACGCCCCGTTCGTGGATCGGTCGCTGCGAGGCGCGAACGTAGGCAAACATGGGCGCACCGCGTCGCTCGGCCCCGTAGCGGGGCGCATCCTGGACCTCGTAGCCCTCCGCGAAGAAGGCGCTGCCCAGGACGCGGCTCGCGGTCTTCATGCCCTGGCCGCCACGGCCGTGAAGGCGGATGCGGTACATGGAAGTCTCACGCGCCAGGCGCCATCAGAAGATCGACCAGCGCCGGAGGGCCATGGCTGCGCGCACGCGTGTCGTGGCGAGGTCGATTGCCGCCTGCGCAGGCAGGACACCGCGGCTTCGCGAGTCCCTGAGCACGGCCTCGGTGTTGGCTCGGATCCGCTCCTGGATGGCGTCGAAGGCCGCTCCCTGGGTGGCGCCGTGGTATTCCATGGCCGCGCAGATCACGCCGCCTGCGTTGGCGATGAAGTCCGGCACGTAGAGGACGTCGCGTTCGTGGAGCGTCCGTGCGGCCCCTTCGGTGACGGCGATGTTGGCGCCCGGCACCACCAGTGCGGCGTGCAGACGGTCGACGTTGTCCTCGCGGATCGCGTCGGGGCGCGCCGCGGGGATCCAGATCTCGCACTCCACCTCGACGAGGTCGTCGCCGTCGAGGGGCCGTCCGTCCGGGAACTCGGCCACGCTCCTGCCCGAGCGCTTGTGCTCGATCAGGGCGGTTACGTCGAGGCCCTCCGGGTTCGCCACGCCGCCACGGGAGTCCGTCGCGGCCACCAGGCGGCAGCCTTGCTCCGCGAGGAAGCGCGCCGCGTGGATGCCCACGGCGCCGAAGCCCTGGATCACGACCCGTGCCCCCGAGAGCTCGAGCCCCGCGTGCTTCGCCGCCACCTCGGCGGCGTGGCGCAATCCGAAGCCGGTGGCGCCCAGCTCGTCCAGGGGAATGCCGCCGATTTCACGAGGCAGGCCCACCGCTCGCCCGATCTCCTCCTTCACCCAGGCCATGCAGGTCTCGTCCGTGCCCATGTCGGGACCGAAGATGTAGTCGCCCTCGCCGCGCAGGGCGCAGGCGAAGGCGCGGACCAGCGCCTCTTTGCGCTCGATCGGCATCGCGGGATCGCCGTAGAGCACCGATTTGCCCCCGCCGTGGGCCAGCCCGGCGGATGCGTTCTTCAGGGTCATGGCGCGGGCCAGCCGGAAGCATTCCTCCGTGCTCACGTCGGGCGCCATGCGCAGCCCCCCAATGGACGGCCCGGTGGCGACGTTGTCCACCACCAGCGTTCCGCGCAGCCCGATGCCCGGCTCGTGGACGTGGATGATCTTGGCGGGCCCGAGATCGTCGGCGAACGCGAACGCCTCTTCCATGGATCCTCCCGCTGCACGCACGGAGTGGACCAGGAGGATACCCCGCATGCCCGGCCTCGGCGGCTCCGCCTAGTTCGTCTGGAAGAAAGTCCCGGCTCGCCAGTCCGAGGGTCCGCTCACGCTGCGGCTGGAGCCGCCGCCGATCGTGGAGTAGCTGCCGTT
Organism: uncultured delta proteobacterium; assembly: GCA_947260035.1. Classification (GTDB taxonomy): domain Bacteria; phylum Myxococcota_A; class UBA9160; order UBA9160; family JAFDET01; genus JAFDET01. Next base: position 4,744 of record CAMYOO010000260.1, on the reverse strand, counting down.
GGCGCGGTTGCCGAAGCCGCCGCTCACGCTGGAGTAGTCCCCCGTACCCGCGTTGAAGAGGCCACCGGAGATGCTGCCGTAGCGGCCCTGGGCCACGTTGGCGGCGCCGCCCAGCACGCTGGAGAAGTTGCCCTCGCTGCGGTTTCCCACGCCCCCGCAGACCGTCGAGCTGCGGCCGCGGTTGGCGCTGGAGCCGTTCCCGGAGGTATTGGCCGCGCCCCCCACGACCACGGAGAAGAACGCGTGGGCCAGGTTGCCGTCGGCGCGGGCGCCCCCGCCGCCGCCCACCACCACGGCGCCCAGGCCGGCCGCCTCGTTGCGCGAGCCGCCCACCACCGCGGACATGCCGCCGCTGGCCCGGTTGCGCAGCCCACCCACCACGCTGGAGAGCGAGAACTCGGCGTCGTTCAGATACCCGCCGAGGACGCTGGCGGCGTTGCCGCTGGCGGTGTTGAGGTAGCCGCCGCTGACGTGGGCGTTGAAGTCGCTGGCGGTGTTGGAGCTTCCTCCAGCCACGCTGGACCATGTGGCGCCGGCCCGGTTGCGCTGGCCTCCGGAGACGCTGGCGTAGTCCGCTTCCAGGCTGTTGGAGAAGCCCGCCAGAAAGCCCGCGTCGCCGGCAAAGTTCTGCTCGTCGCCGACCACCAGGTTGTGGTTGCCGTCGCGTTCGTTGTCCGTCGGACGCGGGGTGTTGTAGCCCACGGTCAGGTTGCCGAGGCCCGCGGGCGCCTCCGCGATCGTGGAGCTCCCGTCGGTCACGTACACGTTCATGCCCGAGAACTCCAGCACGTTCCCCTGGCGGATCACGCCGGCGAGCAGGATCTCCAGGGCGACCACCTTGGCTTCCAGCGCGAGCACACGTTGCTCGAGGGTTTGGGCTGCGGCCGAGAAGGGGAGGCAGAGCATGGAGAGAGCGGTGAGCCCGAGCAGGCTGCGTCGCATGGCGACCTCCAGGTGGAGTGAGGAACACACTGTGCATTCTACTGGACGGTTCGTGGCCCCGTGAGGGGCGCTGGGCGTGCCGCGAAGGGAGGCTCCGTGGGCAAGCTCCTCGTCGTTCTCGTTGCGGCGCTCGCCGCGCTGCTGGTCGCCCAGAACTCCGGCGCCACGTCCTTCGCCGTGGCGCGGCTGAGCGCAGACGAGGTGGTCGTGCCCGAGCCCGGGTCGCTGGATGCTGCTGGGGCTGGGGCTGATCGGGCTCTGGAGCGCAACGCCCCGCCGCTGAGAGCAGGTTCTTGCCCGGCGGAGCTCTAGAGGAAGGACCTACAGGTACTTCTTGAGCTCCAGCCGGGCGACCATGCCACGGTGGACCTCGTCCGGCCCGTCGGCGATGCGCAGTGCGCGGGCCATGCCCATCAGGAAGCTGAGCTCCGCGTCGGCCATGCCTTCGCCGCCGTGGATCTGGATGGCCGCGTCCACCACCGTCTGCAGCACGTTCGGCGCGATCACCTTGATGGCCGAGATATCGGTCAGGGCGCCGAAGGTTCCGTGCGTGTCCAGGGCCCAGGCCGCCTTCAGCGTGAGCAGGCGCGCCTGGTCGATGGCCATGCGGCAGTTGGCGATGATGTCGCGGTTGGCGCCCAGGTTGGCCAGCGGCTTGCCGAAGGCCACGCGCCGCACCGCGCGCTCGCATAGCCGCTCCAGCGCCCGCTCGGCCGCGCCGATGGCGCGCATGCAGTGGTGGATGCGGCCGGGTCCCAGGCGGCCCTGAGCGATCTCGAACCCGCGTCCCGGGCCTGCGACGATGTTTGCCAGCGGCACGCGCACGTCCTCGAACAGGATCTCCCCGTGTCCGTGGGGCTCGCCCACGTGGCCGAAGACCGGGATCATGCGCACGATCTTCAGTCCCGGGCTGTCGATGGGAACCAGCACCATCGAGTGACGCTGGTGGCGCGCGGCCTGCGGGTCGGTGATGCCCATGAAGATGAGCACGCGGCAGCGCGGGTCGCCGGCGCCGCTGGTCCACCACTTGAGGCCGTTGATCACCACCTCGTCGCCCACCACCTCGCAGGTGGCCTCCATGTTGGTCGCGTCGCTCGAGGCCACTCCCGGCTCGGTCATGGCGAAGCCCGAGCGGATCTCGCCGGCCAGCAGCGGTTCGAGCCAGCGCTTCTTCTGCTCCTCGGAGCCGTACTGGGCCAGCACCTCGGCATTGCCGGTGTCGGGCGCGCTGCAATTGAACACCTCGGGTGCGAGGAAGCTGCGCCCGGTGATCTCGGCGATGGGCGCGTAGTCGCGGTTGTCGAGGCCGGCGCCGTACTCCTCGTCGGGCAGGAAGAGGTTCCACAGCCCGAGCCCCTGGGCCTCGGCCTTGAGCTCCTCCAGAACCGGCGGAATCTTCCAGCGGCGCCAGTCCTCTGTGTTGACGAGCTGATCCCGGTAGGTCTGCTCGTTGGGCACCACGCGCTCGTGCACGAAGCGCTCCACCTGCTCCATCACCATGCGGGCCCGTTCGGAATGCTCGAAGTCCATGTGCGCTGGCTCCTGTGGCTTGCCCGCCCACGCGGGCAGGCGGCTCCCTGACGTGTAGCACCGCTTCGGAGGCGCGCGTTCAGGGCGTCGCCACCGCCACGCAGGGCGCGCGTTCAGGGCGTCGCCACCGCCACGCAGGGCGCGCGTTCAGGGCGTCGCCACCGCCACGTTGGCTCCGAGCCAGATCATGTGCTCGGTGATGGCCAGGCCGCCGGCCTCCACCTCCAGGGTGATGGGCTTGCCGCGGATGGTCATGCTGGGCTGGATGCCCACGGGCACGGCCATGGGTCCCAGCTTCTCGGTGGGCAGCGTGACGTCGAAGCCCTTGGCGAGCTGTTTCTCCAGTACGCCGGGAATGTCCACCCGGTCGAGCACGAAGCCGCACAGGCCGGTCTGCTCGTCGGCCACCCGCCGCACTGCGGCCCACGACGCCTCGGAGGGCTCCACCTTGAGGTTCACGCGGGTCTCCGGGAAGCGCGGCTTGGCCTGGATCTCGCGCGCGGTCGCGCTCAGGGTCAGCGCGCCTCGGACCGGGTAGCGGTCGGGCACCACGCTTCCAGCCACCTCCTCGTCGATCTCGAGATCGCCGCACACCGCGCCCGCCACGTTGTGGCCGTCCCAATCGAAGTCCACCGTGGCGCGTCCGGTGCCGTTGGCCAGGACGATGGGCAGGGACAGGCTGACGGTGTCGCCCCCGAATGCGATCTCCGGCTCGCCGGTGCGCAGCTCGCCGCGGACCTCGTGCACGTGGACCTTCAGCTCGTACTCGCCCAGCGTGATGCCCTTCTTCACCGTGCCCGACTTCTCGATCTTCAGGTCGTCCACGGCGATGGTCACCCGGTCCACGAAGCCGGTCACCACGCGCTCGATCAACAGTCGCGCCAGCCCGGTGGGGATGCCGAAGCGCGCGTCGGCCTGGGGCATGCCGCCCAGGCGCGGGTCGTCCGGCACCACGCTCAGCAGCCGCGCGCGCAGGGTCTCGCGCTCGCCTTCCAGGGACTGGATCTCGGCCTGCAGGGCGTCGCGGCCGCTGGCGTCGTCCCGCCGGCAGCCGGTGCAGGGCAGGGCCAGTGCCAGCGCGAGCAGCCCGGTTGCGAGACGTCGGCTCACCGGCCGGCCTCGGCTGCGGGCGGCTCTCCGCCGGTCTTGATGAACTCGCCGGGCTCAACGTGGATGGCCACCCAGAGCTGTCCGGGGCCGGCCAGCACCTCCGAGACGGCCACCTCCAGGGGCAGGGCTGCGCCCTGGATGCGCACCGGTCCCTCGCTGACGGCGGGGATCTCGACGCTCTGCTGGACCTCTACGGGGAGGGTGATGGCCGGGATGTGGCCGTCGAGCTGCAGGCGGATGCTGCGGGCCAGCTCGTCGAGACGGCCCCGACCCAGCAGGCGCTCGAGGCCCGCCAGCTCCAGCAGATCCAGATGCTCCACGGCCACTCCGCTGCGCAGCGTGCCGCCGGCTTCGTCGATGCGGATGTCCTCCAGGGCGCCGTAGAGCCGGACGGCGCCCGAGACCACCGGCAGCCAGCGCAGGGCGATGCCTCCGGCCAGGGTCACCAGCAGGCTGCCCTCGAAGGTGACCTCCGCCTGGTCGAGCCAGACGCGATACATCCCCGCTTCCACCTCGATGGGAAGCTGGGCGAGGATCAGGTCCCGAACCAGACCCTGGTCGATCGCCACCACCACGTCGTCTTCGGGAACGACGGGGGCGCCGCTCTCCACGCGCGCCACCAGCTCGCGCAGCCCCTCCACCTGGCGCTGAAGCACCACCTTGCGAGCGTGCAGGTCGCCTGCGCCGTCGCCGCCTCCGCATCCCGCTACGAGGATTGCGACGGCCGCGGCCAGCGCGACAGCGAAGCGGGGCGGGCGAGCCACGCTCGGCCCGGCTAGTCGATCTGCTTGCTCGAGCGGTGGAAGCGCCGGACGATGTCCGGATCCGGATGCAGCGAGGTGCCGGCCTCGTCCTTCTGCTCGTAGGCGAGCCGGCTCAGCACGTACCGCATGCTCTCCAGCCGGGCCCGCTTCTTGTTGTTGGCCTTGACGATGATCCACGGGCTGAACGTGGTGTGGGTGCGGCTGAACATCTCTTCTTTGTACTTGCCGTAGAGATCCCAGCGCTCCTGGGCCTTGTCGTCGACGGGGCTGATCTTCCACTGCTTCAGCGGGTTCAGCCTCCGCGACTGGAAGCGCTTCTCCTGCTCCTCCTTCGAGATGGAGAACCAGAACTTGATCATCTCCACGCCGTCCTCGTAGAGCATGTGCTCGAACTCGGG
>CAMYOO010000259.1 GCA_947260035.1 uncultured delta proteobacterium | reverse complement strand
TGGTGCACGCAGTTCCGGCGAACGTCAGTACGATCGCCGCCATAGCCGTCGCGAGGCGGTTCATGGTCTCACCCTCCCTTGTAAAGGAAACCCGTATCATGATACACGCGACGGGACGGCGTTGACGGCGTTGACGGCGCCGCCGGCCGCGGATAGGGTCGCTTCCCCAGTTGAGGAATCCGATGACGGAACTGCGCCAGGGCCGCGTGAATGCAGGTGATCTCGAGTTTCCCACCCTGGAGGCCGGTCCCCCGGACGGCAAGCTGGTGCTGTGCCTGCACGGCTTTCCCGATCACCCGCGCAGCTGGCGCCTGCTGCTGCCGGAGCTGGGCCGAGCCGGTTGGCGCGCGGTGGCGCCGGCGCTGCGCGGCTACGCCCCCAGCGCCCAGCCGCAGAACGGCTGCTACCAGGTGGCCGCCGCGTCCCGCGATGTGCTGGGCATTGCCGAAGCGCTGGGCGCCGAGCGCTGTGCCTTGGTGGGGCACGACTGGGGCGCCGCAGTGGTGGCGGGTGCGGCCATCCTGGGCGCGGAGCGCGTCTCCAAGGTGGTGACCATGGCGGTTCCCCACGGCACCTTCGGGCCCGCCTTGATGACACGCTACGCCCAGCAGAAGCGCTCCTGGTACATGTTCCTGTTCCAGCTTCCGCTGGCGGAGATGATCGTCGGCGCCGATGACTTCGCGTTCATCGACCGGCTCTGGAAGGACTGGTCGCCCGGCTACGAGCTGCCGCCGGACGAGCGCAAGGCGCTGAAGGAGACGCTGGCCGCGCCCGGCGTGCTGACCGCGGCGCTGGGGTACTACCGCGCGACGCTCTCCGGCCAGAACGTCGACCCCGCACTGGCCGACGACTCGGCCGCCATCAACGGCCCGGTTCCGATTCCGGCGCTGCACCTGCACGGCGCCGATGACGGTTGCATCGGCGCTGACATTTGCGATGGAATGGAGGCCTTCTTCCCCGCCGGTCTGCGCAAGCGGATCGTCGAGGGCGCGGGCCACTTCCTGCAGCTGGAGCGGCCGGACGTGGTGAACCCCGAGATCCTGGATTTTCTGGGCGCGCCGTGAGCGCGAAGGAGCCCCCCGTGGACGAGAGCTGGCGAGATCTGGACATCTACGCACCGACCCCGGAGCACGCGCTCGTGGCCCGGACGGTGCGCGAGTTCACCGAGAGCGAGGTGGAGCCCCAGGCCCTGGAGCACGATCGGGCCGAGCGCTTCAACCACGCGCTCTTCCGCAGCGCCGGCGAGCTGGGCCTGCTGGGGGTGACGATTCCCGAGACCTACGGCGGCGCGGGCCTCGACGCTTCGGCCGCCGTCATCGTGTGCGAAGGGCTGTCCCGTTCGGATCCCGGCTTCGCGCTCTCGCTGATGGCTCACGCCATCCTGTTCGCCCACAACCTGTCGGTGAACGGGAGCGAGGAGCAGAAGCGGCGCATCCTGCCCAAGGCCGTGAGCGGCGAGTGGATCGGCGGCCTGTGCATGACCGAGCCGGAGGTCGGGACCGACGTCCTCTCCCTGCGCACCACGGCGAAGCGGGACGGCGACCAGTGGATCCTGGACGGAACCAAGACCTTCATCACCAACGGCGGCATCGACGAGACGACCGAGGGCGACGTCTTCCTCGTCTACGCCGCCACGGGGGAGAAGGAGATCAGCACCTTCCTGGTGGAGAAGGGCATGACCGGTTTCCGGCTGGGCCAGAAGTGGACGGACAAGCTGGGCATGCGGGCCTCGTTCACCGCCGAGCTGGTCTTCGACGGCGTGCGCGTACCCGAGGCCAACCGCGTGGGCGAGCTGGGTGACGGCACCACCCAGATGATGCGCAACCTGGAGGTGGAGCGGCTCTCCATCGCCGCAATGGGGATTGGCATCGCCGAGCGCTGCCTGCAGGTGATGGTGGACTACGCCAACCAGCGCAAGACCTTCGGCCGGCCGATTCGCGACTACGGCCAGATCCAGCGCTACATCGCCGAGACCTTCGCCGAGTGGAAGGCGGCGCGCAGCTTCGTCTACGACACCGCGCGCCGGATTCGCCTGGGCGCCGTCGGCCAGCGGGTGGACGCCGACGCCACCAAGCTCTTTGCGGCGCAGGTGGGCAAGCGCGCCGCTGACGCCGCCATCCAGGTGCTGGGCGGCTACGGATACATGGGCGAGTACGTGGTCGAGCGCCTGTGGCGCGACGCCAAGCTGCTGGAGATCGGGGGCGGCACCCTGGAGGCGCACCACAAGAACCTCTCCAAGGATCTGTGCCGCGACCCGGGGCTGGTGCGGACCTAGGGGCCGGACGCGTGGCGGCGCCCGAAGAGCTGGCCGAGCGGATCGCCGCCTTCGCGGCGGAGCGCGTCGGCGCCGAGGTGCAGGTGGAGAACCTGCAGCGCATGACCGGAGGCGCCTCCCGGGAGCTCTGGTCCCTGGATGCCACCTGGGATGGGCAGCGCCGCGCGCTGGTGCTGCGCCGGGACCCGCCCGGACGGGTGGGCGATTCCAGCGATCGCGGACTGGAGGCGGCGCTGCTGTGCGCCGCCGGCGAGGCGGGTGTGCCGGTGCCGCACGTCCATTGGAGCTGCGACGATCCGGCGGTGCTGGACTCCGGGTTCTTCATCATGGATCGCATCGAGGGCGAGACGATCCCCCGCCGGCTGCTGCGGGACGACGCCTACGCGGATGCGCGCGGGGTGATGACTGGTCAGCTGGGCTCGATCCTGGCGCGGATCCACTCGCTGGATCCGCAGCGCCCGGAGCTGGCGGGACTGGAACGCCTCGGGTCGGAGCAGGGCGGCGGCTCGCCGCGGGACGAGGTGCGGCGCATCGGCGAAGGCGTGCGCCTGCTGGCGCTGGAGCCGCATCCGGTGCTGGAACTGGCCGAGCGTTGGCTGCTGGAGCGTGCACCCGAGGCTTCCCGGCGTGGCGTCGTGCACGGCGACTATCGGATCGGCAACGTGATCTTCGGCCCCGACGGCGTGCGCTCGATCCTGGACTGGGAGCTGGCGCACCTGGGCGATCCCGTCGAGGACCTGGGCTGGCTGTGCACCAAGACCTGGCGCTTCGGCGGCGCCCAGCCCGTGGGCGGCATCGGCACGCGGGAAGCGCTGGTCGAGGCGTACGAGAAAGCCGGCGGAGACCCGGTGGATCCCCAGGCGCTGGCCTGGTGGGAGGCCTGCGCCAACTTCAAGGTCGCCCTGGTGTGGATCAGCCAGAGCCGCGTCTTCCTGGACGGCCGCGTGGCGTCGGTGGAGCTGGCATCCTTGGGGCGGCGGACCGCGGAGCCGGAGGCCGAGCTGCTGCGCATCCTGGAGGAGGGCGCGTGAACGATCGACCCGACGCCCAGGAGCTTCTCGGCGCGGTGGAGCGCTTCTTGCGCGACGATGTGGTCCCGGCCCTGGACGGTCCTCGCAGGCTCCACGCGCGCGTGGCCGCCAACGTGGTCGCCATGGTGGGCCGCGAGATCGCGCACGGCGATGCGGACCTGCGCGCAGAGTGGCGCGGGCTGGCGGAGCTGCTGGAGCGGCAGGGCGAATCGCCGCCGGCCGATGCGGCCGCGCTGCAGCGTCAGGTGTCCGAGGCGGGCGCAGAGCTGGTGCGGCGCATCCGCGCCGGGGATGCGGACGCGGGCCCGTTCCGCGACGCGGTCCTCGCGCACCTGAAGCGCAGCGTCGATGCCAAGCTCACCGTCTCCATGGGAGCGGCGAAGGAGAAGCGCTGATGGAGAGCCTGCGCACCGAAACCGAGCACGGCGTGCGCCACATCGTGCTGTCGCGACCGGAGGCCTACAACACCATCACGCCGGCCCTGCGGGACGAGCTGGCCCAGGCCATCGACGCCGCCGACGCGGATCGGGACGTGCGGGTGATCCTGCTGCGCGCCGAAGGGCCGGCCTTCTGCGCCGGCTACGGCCTGGACTGGTCCACCCAGGCCCAGTCGAGCGAGAGCGCCGCCGTGGAGAACGCGGCGCCGCGCGGCGGCTCCGCCCCCTGGCGACCCCAGGCCGCGGGCGAGCGGGGCAACAGGATGTGGGACAGCGTGGCCGACTACCGGATGATGTCCGGCTTCGTCGATACCTACATGAAGCTCTGGTACGCGAAGAAGCCCACCATCGCCGCCGTCCAGGGCTGGTGCATCGGTGGCGGCACCGACATGGTGCTGTGCGCCGACCTGATCGTGGCGGGGGAGGGCGCGCGCTTCGGCTATCCCCCTTCGAGGGTCTGGGGCACGCCGACCACAGCCATGTGGGTCTATCGCATGGGTCTCGAGAAGGCGAAGCGCTACCTGCTCACCGGCGACGAGATCTCCGCAGAGACGGCCGCGGAGATGGGCATGATCTGTGAGGTCGTGCCCGACGACGCGCTCCTGGAGCGCGCCCGGGCCCTGGCTACGCGCATGGCGCAGGTGCCGACCAACCAGCTGGTGATGCTGAAGCTGCTCTGCAACCAGACCGCCGAGAACATGGGCCTGGCCTCGAGCCGGCTGGCGGGGACGCTCTTCGACGGTATCGCGCGCCACACCCAGGAAGGGCTCGACTTCGTGGCGCGCGCCCAGGACGTGGGCTTCCGCGAGGCCGTGCGCGAACGCGACGGCGAGCCCTTCGAGGACTATGGCTCCCGCAAGCGCTAGTCCGCTTCAGCTCAGGCGAAGCGCCTCAGCTCGCGGCGGGCGATGACCATCTTGTGGACTTCGTCGGGGCCGTCGGCGATGCGCATGGAGCGGCCGTTGCGCCAGGCGGCGGCCACGGGCGTGTCGTCGGAGACACCCAGCGAGCCCAGGCACTGGATCACCCGGTCCAGCACGTTCATCATCATGTTGGGCACCACCACCTTGATCATCGAGATCTCCTGGCGGGCGTCCTTC
>CAMYOO010000258.1 GCA_947260035.1 uncultured delta proteobacterium | reverse complement strand
TCAGCGTCGTCTTCCCATGGTCCACGTGACCAATCGTCCCCACGTTCACGTGGGGCTTCGTGCGCTCGAACTTCGCCTTCGCCATCTTCCTCGCCTCTCCCCTTGCCGGCTCGCTGGATGCCCGCCGAAATGTCTTGCTGCCCAGTTTGGCGTGGAGCCCACGACCGGACTTGAACCGGTGACCTCGTCCTTACCAAGGACGCGCTCTACCACTGAGCTACGTGGGCCTTGATCTCCCATCGATCTCTAGTTCGCGAAACGCATGGAGCGGGAAACGGGACTCGAACCCGCGACCCTCAGCTTGGAAGGCTGATGCTCTAGCCAACTGAGCTATTCCCGCTCAAAAAACCCTCCAGGCTGGGGGACCGATCTGCTCCTCGGTTTCTCCACCGGTGACACGAAATGGTGGAGAGGGGAGGATTCGAACCTCCGAAGGCAATAGCCAGCAGATTTACAGTCTGCCCCGTTTGACCGCTTCGGTACCTCTCCGCAACCCAGCCCCGAAGGACGGAAAAAAGTGCAAGCGACCCCGTTCCCCGCTCACCTGTGAAACCGTGGGGTCGCCCTATAACCTTCTTGTGTAATCTCGACCGCGCCGCTTCGATCCCGCCCGGATTCTGGAGCTGGCGATGGGACTCGAACCCGTAACCTGCGGATTACAAATCCGCCGCTCTGCCAGTTGAGCTACGCCAGCGCTGGGTGGGATCGCCGCCGCAATATAGGCCCCGCTCTCGGGCCCGGCAAGGCCGGAAGCCTGATTCTTCGGGTAGTTGGAGGCCTCAAACGCGGCCTCGTCGAACCCACTCGTAGAGCACCACGGAGGCCGCCGAGGCCACGTTGAGGGACCCCACGCGGCCGGCCATGGGCACGCGCAGAGGGTGGTCCAGGCGACGTCGGACGCCGGGTCGCAGGCCCCGGCCTTCGGCGCCGAAGACCACGCAGGCGTCCCCTTGGAAGACCCGGTCGGGGAGCTCGAAGAGGTCCGATGGGGCCTCCAGGTCGGCCCCGAAGGTCCAGAAGCCCCGGCCCTGAAGCTCTTCCAGCGCACGGGCCAGGTTGCCCACCCGGGCCACAGGAAGGCTCTCGATGGCCCCGGCACTGGCGCGGGCCACGGCCGGCCCCAGCGGCGGAGCGTGTCGGAGGGTCAGGATCAAGCCCGAGGCTCCCGCAGCATCGGCCACCCGCGCGATTGCACCCACATTTTGAGGGTCTTCCACCCCATCCAAGGCCACCAGGCGCCGCGGCGTCTCCCCCAGTCCCGCCAGCTCGCCCAGCGAGAGCTCCGGAAGGGGACCCACCTCCAGCGCCACCCCCTGGTCGTTGGCCGTCGCCGGAACCCGCTTGCGGAAGACGGCCTCCTGCTCCTCATCCACCGGCAGGCCCAAGGCGCGGGCGCGAGCCTGGATGCGACGCAGGGCCGGGCCCTCTCTACCGTGCCGGACCCAGAGCCGGTGGAGGGCTCGACGGCGGGCCCGCAGCGCCTCGGCCACCGGGTGGAGCCCGTACAGAACCTGGCGGCCGGAGGACTCAGTCGGCCGGCGCGCCAAGGCTCGCTTCGATCTCGGCCACCACGGCGGCCGCAGCCACGGCCGGGTCGGGGGCACGCACGATGGGTCGGCCCATAACCAACAGGTCCGAGCCGGCGCGGATTGCCTGCCCCGGCGTGGCGGTGCGCGACTGGTCGTCCGCCGAGTCCGCCGCGCCGCGGATGCCCGGCGTCACGATGGTGAAATCCGGGCCGGCCCGCCGCCGGATGGCCGGGGCCTCCTGGGCCGAAGCCACCACACCGTCGAGCCCCACCGAGCAGGCCAGATCCACCAGCCGCGCCACCTGATCGCCCACCCCGCCCGGCACGCCGGCCTCCTTGAGGGCGGCGGCGTCCAGGCTGGTGAGGACCGTGACCGCCACCAGCAGGGGTCGCTCGGCCCCGGCCGCCGCGGCCCCCTCCGCGGCGGCGTCCCGGGCCGCAGCCAGCATGGCCGCACCGCCGGCCGCGTGAAGCGTGAGCATTCCCACACCCTGCGCCGTGGCGACGGCCACCGCGCGGGCCACCGTATTGGGGATATCGTGGAGCTTGAGGTCCAGGAAGACCCGCTGGCTCTCGCCCGCCAGGGCCAGCGCCTGCGGTCCGGCGGCTCCGAAGAGCTCGAAGCCCACCTTCAGCCAGCCGGGCACGCCCTCCAGAGCGCCGACCAGCGCCCTCGCCTCGCCCAGACTGGATACGTCCAGCGGGACGGCAAGCCGCCGCCGCGCTTCCGACTCGCTCATGCAGCCGCGACCTCCGACGGGGATCAGAGCCCGTCGTCGATCTTAGCGCGCAGCTCCATCAGGTCGGAGAGGAAAGGCTCCGGATCCGTGATCCGGGGATGGTGCTTGAGCTCGAACTCCAGATAGGAGACCAGCTCGCCCAGGGCGGCGGTGACTTCGCGCCGGCGATCGCCGGGCAGGCGCAGCGCCCGGCGCGAGAGATCCTCGGGATCCAGGGTGCAGTGCTCGCCCATCCGCACGCCGGAGAGCAGATCCGGGTAGCGCTCCGCAACGTCCTGGAGCACACGGCCCAGGCGCCGCACCGCGGGCTGGGCGCCCTCGACCGCCACGATCGGGGCCACCAGCTCAGCCAGCAGTTTGGCGTGGTTGGAGACCAGCTCGCGCAGGGCATCCTCGCCCTCGCTGCGCAGCTCCGGGTGCGCCGCCGCGGCGCCGTTGTCATCGCGGCGCGTCACCCGCACGGCGCCCACCAGGCGCAGGAGCTGGATGGTTCGGGCGGCCGACAGCGGGTCGAGGCCGACGCGGCGGCACACGGCCCCGAAGCCGGACTCGGAGCGCAGCGCGGCCAGCACGTCGCGCTCGGTGCTGGCCAGATCGCGATCCGGATTCTCGACGGCGGCGACCTCCACACGAGGATCCTCGAGCAGCGCCAGGAAGCGCAGCAGCTCGTCGCGCCGCTGCACGCCCTCGGCGACCAGGCGCCGGGTGGGCAGCGAAAGGCGCACCACGTTGTCGGGCTGGACCTCGCCCTCCCAGAAGTAGACCGTGCCGCTGGTGTAGGCGAAGAGCGAACGCACGATCTCCTCGACCTGGTACTTCACCCCGTGCCACAGCTCGCGCGGGGTAAGGGAGCCGCGCTCTACGAAAACCAGTCCGAAGCGCGCCGGCGGCGCGTGCAGGCGCTCGGCTTCGCGAAGCTGATCCAGGCTGACGACCCCGGCCCGCAGCAGGCACTCGCCGAGCCGGTCCACGCGCAGGTTGGAAGAGGCGAACACCACCTCGCCCCGATGCACGTACACCGCCTTGGCGTGGTCGCGCTGGGTGAAGTAGAGGAAGCCGGACTTGCCCGCCCCGTGCACCAGGCCCAGCACGTCGGCCAGTGGGAAGGCCCGGACGTCCGCGGTCAGCACCAGGTCGCGATCCCAGGGAAGTGCGGTGCCGGTGGCCTGGGTGGTGCGCTCCAGCAGCAGCGTGCGGGCGCCCAGGTCCAGGACCCGGAGCGACTCGTCCTCGCCCAGGCCCAGCTGCGCCAGCAGGTCGGAAGGAAAGCGCACGTCTCCCACGGGCCTTCCGAACCCGAGCGACTCGCCCATGCAATTCCCCCCGAAGCTGCGGCCGCGAAGCCGCCGACTCCGTGCCCCTTTTCGACGCTCCGGAGGCATCGCTTGAGGCTCCTGCGACGAGTTCTGACCAGGCGGGTTGCACTCAAGTTGCCGCTCGATGAGCCCGATCCGGTCCCCAGGAGGCGTTCCGCCATGAGCGATGACTACAACCGCAGGCGCTACGACCGCGTCCCCGCGCACCTGCCGATACGAATCTCCACCATCGACCCGGAGACGGACCCGTGGACCGGAAAGCCGTTCTTCCGCAGCTCGCGGGAGTGGTCGGGAAACGTGTCCCGGGGTGGCGTCTTCGTGCGCACACGGGAACCCATCCTGCCGGGCCAGCGCGTGCTGGTGGAGCTGGACCTGCCGGGGGGAGACGCCATCGAGGCGGTCGGACGGGTGGCCTGGACGCGGCGGATCCTGTCTCCGGACGGCGAGGACCCGGAAGCCGGCTTGGGCCTCCAGTTCATCGGCGCCACCGGAGAGCAGATGACCCTGCTCGACACGTATGTCCGCCACCTCGAAGAACCAACTGCTGCATGAAGCTTGAAGCCCCGCTCACCGAGCGGGTATCCTCGCCGCGTGATGCGTCCCTCAGGAACCTTCCGAATTCGCCGCAACCGATCCATGGATCCGCTCCTGGATCCGACGGGACGGGACGGCCGCGCGCAGCGAATCCTGGATTCGCTGCGCACCGAGATCCTGGACACCGCCAGTGGGGGGAGCGTGCGAATTCGCCGGGTGCTGAAGTCGCCGCGCGAGATCTACCGGCTGGAGCTGGAGGTTCCGGATCTGGGCTACCAGCGCGTCACACTGCTCGACCGCGACGCGCTCGAGGACCTGCTCGCCACCGATGACGTCCGCAGCCTGGTGCGGGAGACGGTGGGTGGAGGTTAGGCACGCCATCGCGGCGGGTGCCCGGGGCAGGACTCGAACCTGCACGGCCAAGGCCAGGCGATTTTAAGTCGCCCGCGTCTACCCATTCCGCCACCCGGGCGCACGAATCAGTCTAGGGGAGCCATCGCCGTGTTTCGAGGAAAGAAAGTCGCCGTCGTCATGCCCGCGTACAACGCGGCGCTGACCTTGGAACGCACGTTCGCCGAGATCCCCATGGACCTGGTGGACGACGTCATCATCACCGACGATGCCAGTCACGACGACACCGTGGCCGTGGCCGAGCGCCTGGGCCTCCACACCCTGGTCCACGAACGCAACCGGGGCTACGGGGGCAACCAGAAGACCTGCTACGCCGAGGCGCTGCACCTGG
>CAMYOO010000257.1 GCA_947260035.1 uncultured delta proteobacterium | reverse complement strand
GAGGGTGAGCCCCTCCATGTCCATCTCCTGGACCAGCTGCCGGCCCAAGCCGCCGTCCGCCGTGGCCGGGAGGCGCGCGTGGCAGGCCAGGCAGTTCTCGGTCAGCTGCTGAACCAGGAAGGCGGACTCTTCGATGCGCCCATCGCGGAAGCGCCGATCGGCCTCGCGCACGTCGCGCGCCAGGGCCTCCGCCAGGTGCTGGAAGCCACTGCCGCGCTCGGCGCCGTGGTTCTCCAGTTCGTCCGCGCGCGCAGCCATGGCGTCCAGCGTGCGTCCGATGGCCTCGCTGTCTTCCGGGTCGGCGAAGCGGCTGGGATCCATGCTGCGCGGCAGGACGAAGGCCAGCGCCGCCAGGATCTCACGCATCAAGCTGGTAGGGTACGGGCCGCTGTCGGAGCTCTCACCGGCCGCCGCCTCGGGCGCCCCGGCCGGAGCCGCCGCCGCCGGCAGCCCCCCGCTCAATGCCAGCGCCACCCCCACAGCGCCCCCCAACAGACGTAGTCCGGTCAAAACCTGCATTCAGGGACGTTCCTGCAAAACTGCACCAAGTGCCATACCTGCATTGAGGGACGTTCCTGCATAACTGCACGAAGTACCAGCCCTCCAGGAGCGGCACTCAGCGCAGCTACGCAGGAACGTCCCTGATTGCACGTTCCTGCAAGACTGCGCCGGGTGCCAGACCTGCGCTCAGGAACGCCCCCCGATGCAGGGCGTCTAGTTCCAGGGCTGGAGGGTGCAGCCGCGGCCGGGGGTGTGGTGGGCGCGGCGTTCGAGGAAGGGGACGCTGGCGCGGACGCCCTCGAGGCCGTTCAGCACTTCGGCGCGGATCCGGTCCATGCTGGCGGGCAGGTCGCTGCGGCAGGCGTCGAAGGAGCGCCCGGCCACGTACATGCACGAGCAGGTCTGCTTGGCCACGTAGCCGGCGCCCACGCCGGCCATGCGCCGCAGGCGCGGGCCGAACACAGCCGCCACCACCAGCACGGCCAGCAGCAGCAACGCGGCGCTCGAAACGGCGACCCGGCGCACGGCTAGGGCGCCTCCGCCAGCGGCGCCTCCGCCAGTGGCGGGAAGGCCGCGATCAGCTCGACGATGGGCGAGCGCACCTCCGGCCAGTCGATGCCCTGCATTTCGCCCAGCCGCAACACCATCAGATCGTGGCTCGGCACCATGCACACGTACTGCCCGTAGGCGCCCGACGCGCAGAACGCGGAGGGCGGCGCGCCGGGCAGGATCTCGAACTGCTCCGGCCGCGCCTCTGCGTTGAGCCAGAAGTGGGCGGTGTGCACCGAGTTGTTGGGCGCCGGCGCGGCGGTGGTGGTGTACTGCAGCCAGCCCTCGGGAAGGATGCGGCGGCCGTCCCAGATGCCGTCGCGCAGGTACAGGTAGCCGAAGCGCGCCCAGTCGTGGGCCGACGCCCAGACGAAGCCCCCGCCCAGGTAGTGGCCGGCGGCGTCGAACTCCGGAACCGTGCGCCGCATTCCCAGGGGGTCCAGAAGCGCGCGGTGCAGGAAGCCGAGCAGCGCCTCCGGCGTGCCGCCGACCTCCTGCTGCACGATCCAGGCGACGATGTTGCTGGTGGCGGTCGAGTAGGCCCAGTGCGTGTCGGGCTGGTGGACCAGCGCGACGTCGCTGGCGAAGGCCACCTGGTCCGTCGCCCCGCCGCCGAACAGCATCTGGGCGCCGAAGCCGTCGGCGCCTTCGCCGTCGGAGTTGCCCAGGCCGGACGTCATGTGCAGCAGGTGGTTCAGGGTCAGCGCGCGGCGCGGGTCGTCGGCGCCGTGCCACGCGGGAACGGGCGCCGGCGCGTTCAGCTCCAGGCGCCCCTGCCGCACCAGGATCCCCACCAGGGCCTGGGTCACGCTCTTGGCCATGGACCAGGAGTGGAAGCGCGTCTGGGCATCGAAGCCGTCGGCGTAGCGCTCGGCCACGATGCGGCCGCGGTGCACCGCCAGCAGCGCTCGGGTGTTGGGGACGCCCGAGCGGCCGCGCGTGCGGAAGGCGTGCGCGTAGGCCTGCTCCAGCGCCGCGCGGTCCACGTCGGCGCCGGGTTCCCCGCTAGGCCACGCCTGGGTCGGCCAGGGCACGCCGGGCGGCTGCTGCGACCCCGGCACGGCAGCCGGGTCGCCCGCCGCAACCGGAGCGGCGAACAGCAGGGCCAGGGCCAAAGCGAGACGCCGCACCGTGGCTAGTCCAGCGCGGCTTCCAGCGCTTCTTTCAGGTCCGCCGCCTGGGGCTCCGTTCCCGGCTCGAAGCGGGCCAGCAGCGCGCCGTCCTTGCCGACCAGGAACTTGCCGAAGTTCCACTTCACGTCGCCCGGCCCCTCGGGCTTGGTGTCCTCGCCGGTGAGCCAGGCGTAGAGCGGGTGACGGTCGTCGCCGTTGACCTCGAGCTTCGAGAACATCGGAAAGCTCACGCCGAAGTTCGTGGTGCAGAAGTCCTTGATGTCGGCCTCGGTCCCCGGCTCCTGCTCCATGAACTGGTTGCAGGGGAAGCCCAGCACCTCGAAACCGCGCTGGTGATAGGTTTCGTAGAGGCGCTGAAGCCCCTCGTACTGCGGAGTCAGCCCGCACTTGGAGGCGACGTTCACCACCAGGCATACGTTTCCCGCGTAGTCCCCGAGCGGACGCTGCTCACCGTCGATCGTCGTCATCGTGAAGTCGTGGAGGTTCGGCATGCCGCCGAGTCTAGCCAAACGCAGTAGAATGCCCGGCGTGCGATCGATGGCTCTCGCTCTGCTCGGGTTGCTGGCGCTTGGCGCCGCGGCAGCGGCCCAGCCGTCCGGCGGACCGGAGAGCCTGGGCCCCCTGACCCTGACCGACCAGCACGGCGTGCAGCACCGCATCGATGCCGCCGTGGGTCTGGTGCTCTTCAGCCGCGACATGGACGGCGGCGCCGTGATGCGGGAGATGCTGGACGCCGAGTCCCTGGGCGAGGCGCCGGCCTCCTTCCTGGGCCGCAATCGCGCGGTGTGCGTGGCGGACATCTCGCGCATGCCCGGCCTGGTCGCGCGCATGATCGCCAAGCCGCGCATGCGCAAGCGCCCCTATCCGCTGCTGCTCGACGAGCAGGGCGAGGCCACCGCCGCCTGGCCCAGCCAGAAGGGGCGAACCACCCTGATCCGCCTGGAGGCGAACCGCATTCTAGAGGTGCTCCACTTCGAGGATCCGGCCGCGCTGCGCAGCGCTATCGAGGGCGGCGCAAAGTGATCCCCACGGGGATCAGCAGCCGGCAGCTGCGCCGCTAAAGCTCACTTTTCCCGAAAGTTGGGGCCTGCGTTGCCGATCAATGAGGTGCTCGGAGGAAGCACCTGGATGCGCATGCTCTGTACGGACTGCTGGCGAACGGCCCGCCCGGACACCCGGATCGGGGGCTCGGACCGGCTCGAGCTGGCCTGCTGGCTCTGCCTGGCGCTGCCCGGCCTGCTCTATTGCTACTGGCGCTGGGTGTGCCGCGCCCGGGTCTGCTCCGCGTGCGGAAGCCCCAACCTGGTTCGCGAGTCGCGCGCCGCCTGGCGCCGCCATCCGGCTGCGCCGTTCTGGGGCGGCGGCCGCCTGCGCGCGTCCGGCCGGCCCGGCTGGCCGCGCCTGATGGGAACGCCGGAAGCCCGCCTCGTCCACGGCAGCTTCGGCGCACTGCTCTTCGGCGTCTTCGGGTTGGAACGCCTGCTGGCGGGGTTGGCGCCCGCCGCCTGGAGCGTGCCGCCCGGGCTTCCCGCCGCGGCCTGCGCTGCCTGGCTCATCTGGCAAGGCCTGCGCGCCACGCGCCTGAAATCCCGCACGCCCCGCTGCGAAGCCTTCGACGAGCACGGCCGCCCGCTCCCGGTCGAGGCGCTGCACTAAGGTGTGTTCGGCACCCCCACCGAACGCTTGCCCAGCAGGTTGAGCTTGAAGCGGCGAATGGTCTCGGGCTCGATGCGGCGCCCCGCGCCATCCTCGAAGAAGAGCGCGTCCTGGGGACACTGCACGACGCAAGCGCCGCAGCGCACGCAGCGCTCGTCGTGCGCCAACTCGACGATGCGCTCCGCTTCGCGCTTCTCGAAGCAGGCCTCCGGGCAGACCTCCCAGCAGCGAAAGATGCCGTCGCAGCGTTCCACGTCCAGGGTGATCTTCCAGTCCTGGCCGTCGAAGTGGCCGCTGCCTTCGGTGGGCGTGCTGCCGGCGTAGTCCATGGTCAGCACGTAGAGCAGCGCCCCCGGCGCCAGTAGCGCTGCGCCGTGGGCGGCCGCGCCGCCGCCGGCGAGGAACACCGCCGCCAGCGCCGCCAGCGTGGCCACGCCGCCCAGCACCCGCTTGCCGTGACGCGGGATGCGGTCGTAGGCCAGGAAGACCGCCGCGCTCAGCCCGAAGCACAGCCCGACCAGGGGCAGCGCCCACCCGGGGCGCACCAGCAACGCGAGAAGTACCAGGAGGATCGAGATCGGCGCCGCCCAGGCCGCGGCCATCTCCAGCCGCTCGCGGCGCGAGAACGCGACGTGGCGCATGGCATCGGTCTTTTCTCCGCCGCCCGCCAGGTAGGCGGGTACGTCTTCGGCGCGCACCGGACCGAAGCGCACGCGCCAGCGGCTGCGCCGGAAGACCGCCAGCCCCTCGACGCCGGTGGCGGCGAGCTGCGGCACGACCAGCTCGCGATGGTCCACCTGGTCGGCGACGCCCGAGGTCTTGAGCGCGGTTACCACCTGATGTGTGGTGAGGTGGCCGCCCGCCGCGGCGCACCAGACGTTGATGCCGCGCGCCGGCGCCACCAGCAGCCAGGCATCGACGCCGCGCAGGGCGCGCACCAGGCGCCGCACGGTGAGGTCGTAGTTGGCGGTCAGCAACACCGGGCTCTGGCGCCCCGGGGAGCCGATGCGGCGCAGGCCCGGTTCGGTG
>CAMYOO010000256.1 GCA_947260035.1 uncultured delta proteobacterium | reverse complement strand
GTCCGCACCTCCAGGGACGGATGGGCCTCCGTCAACGCCCACCTCGAGGGGGTCCGCGTCCGGTACGGGCAACCGCTACTGGCGGTCGGCATTCCCGCTGCGATGCTCGCGCTGCCCGTCTCCATCCAGCCCCTGACTGGCTCCGGCCCGCCGGACGAGCCCGCTGGAGAGGACTTCGCCACCACGACGCGTCAGGTCCTGCGGACCTGGTTGCGGGACGGAGGTCTCCCCAACCAGGACACCCTCGCCGAGATCCTGGGGCTCAGCGCTCGCACCCTCCACCGCCGACTCGCCCGCGAGGGCGTCAGCTGGCGCTGCATCGCGAATGACCTGAAGTTCGAGGCGGCCACCGCGCGGCTTCGCGAGAGCCGGGCCTCCGCGCGGGAAATCGCCGAGCAACTGGGATTCTCGGACGCCGCGCATTTCACCCGCTTCTTCCGCAGCCGCGCGGGATTTCCCCCGAGCGTCTATCGCGAACGGGTCGAGCACGCCCGCGAGCTGGCGCGCGCTTCCTCCCATTGAATCAGCGCAGGAAGCGCCCACTAGCTCCCTTTTTCGGGCGGCGTGTACCAGATGGGCGACGACCAGGCGCGCTCCTGTATCGTGGCCGGCACGTGCGGGGACAGGGGCAGGCCGTTGCGAGCCGAGTCGTAGGTGGACCAGCGCGGGGTCGGGATCTCCAGCACGCGCACGTAGTAGGCGGCCGGGGTGGCCGGATCGAATGCCGGGTCGGTCCAGACCGCGCTCAACTGGGTGTCCCCGATCTTGTTGGTGTAGGTGGCCTTCTTGACGTTGACGGTGTTGCCGACCGGCGGCAGCTTGCCGGTCTTGGGGTCGGGCTTGCGCCCGTCGGACCAGGCGACGTCATGGATCTTCTCCATCGGCAAGCCGTTGGCGGGGTTGGCCCAGACCTTGACGATCTGGAGCCGATCGAGATTGCCGCTCTCCGGATCCTTCAAGGCCCAGACGGCGAAGGTGGGTGCCTGGCCGGCCTTCTTGGGAAGGTCCTGCCCCATGGGCACGCCCCCCGCGTAGGCCTTCTGGACGAAGTCCTTGTCGTTGACCAGGTCCGCGGGATAGCCCCAGCCGCCGAAGAAGCGCAGGCGGATCATGGTGCCGGAGGTGCCGTAGGTCTCCTTCGCCAGCATGGCGTTCCAGATGCCCTCGCGGGTGTTCTCCTCGGCCCACACGGCCGTGGTTCCGGCCGAACTGAGCAGCGCGGTGATGTCACCGCTCAGACCGGGCTTCGGGTCCAGGCGCTTCTTCGGCGTGTCGTCGATGAAGCCGTGTCCGCCGTTGTAACCGAACTCTTCGTTGCCCTGGTAGCCCGAGTGGAAATCCGCACCCGCCACGACGCCCATCTTGTACGGGTTGTGTCCCAGCTTCTTCTCCAGGTACATGCCGGTGGCGAGGCCCTGGCGGAAGAAGGCGCCGCGGCTCTTGTCGGCCTGGATGGGCAGGTTGATCAGGTTGTTGAACAGCTCGAAGTCCACGAACTCGTCGTGGGGGGACAGGGCCGGATGGGCATCGGACTGGCCCTTGGTCTGGACGATCTCGAACAGCGGCTCGTTCGCCGCCTGCCGGCGCGCGTAGCTCTTGCTCATGGGCCCGCCCTGGAACTGGTTCTCCGAGAACATCCAGCCGTTCGAGACGTTGGAGTTGTGCGGGATCGCGAACACGTCGATGCCCCGCTTTCGGAGGCCTTCCAGATGGGTCCAGAGGTCCTTCGGGTCGACCGAGTCGAAGGCCGAGTACGTGAAGTCCGCCGCCTTGTCCTTGAAGAAGACGTTGCGGTGCATGTTCGCGCCCCGGGGAATCGACGTCCATTCGTAGGCGTAGAGCGTGGTGAACTTGCCCGGCTCGTAGTGCTTGTCTGCTGCCTCCAGAAACGTCTTCCACATCGAGGTGCGCAGCTCCTGGGTGGCGTACTCCGGGATGGGCTCGTTGGCGAACAGGCTCGCGAGCAGCTTCTTGAAGAAGGGGCCACCGGCCTCCGGGTCGGTCTGCCCGGCGACGATCCCCCTGGCGAAATCCGAGTCGGCAAGCGGGCTGCCGGGGTTTCCGAACTCCTTCAGCACGCCGAAGTACTCGGCATGGTCGGTGATCGCGACGAAGTCGTAGGGCGTGCGCTTCTGCATCGGCTCGCCGGTGGTCGAGAGCTTGACCTCCTCGCCCTTGGCATAGGCATAGGCCTGGTCCCAGGTCTGGTTCACGCCGATGGTGAAGGCGTCGAACGAGTTCCGGGTGTGCATGTGCTCCTCGCCGAAGTAGACGTTCTTCAGCGGGTTGGGATTGCCGGACTCGCGGCCGGGCTCGCCGGCCGACTGGGCTCCCGCAGTCGCGGGAAAGAGCAGCAGGCCCAGGCAAAGAAATACGACCCTCATGAATCCTCCTCGCGAGGGGGATCCAGGAGGATCGCCCCTTCATTCATCGTGCTAGAGCTTGCCGGCATCGAAGTTCGACGGGGGCAGCTTCTCCTGGAGTCCGGGATAGAAGTCGCGCTTCTTCACCAGGCTCGGATCCGGCGTGTACCAGATCGGCGAGGTCCAGGCGCGCTCCTGGATGGTGGCGGGCTTCGGCGCCTCCACGCCCAGGTAGGCGGCGTCGTAGGTCGACCAGCGCGGCGTCGGGATCTCGATCACGCGGGCATAGTAGACCGCGTGCTGCGACGGATCGAAGTCCGGATCCGTCCAGACGGCGCTGAGCTGGGTGTCGCCGATGTCGTTGGTGTACTTGGCGGTCTTGACGTCCACGGTGTTGCCCACGGCCGGCAGCTTGCCGGTCGCCGGGTCGGGCTTGCGCCCGTCCGACCAGGCCACCTCGTGGATCTTCTGGAACCCGTAGCCGCGCTTGTCGTACCAGCCCTTGATGATCTGGACGCGATCGAGGTTGCCGCTTTCCGGGTCCTTCAGGGCCCACACGGCGAAGGTCGGCGCCTTGGCCGCTTCGGGCTTTTTCGGCAGGTCTCCCCCCATGGGCACGCCGCCCTGGTAGGCCTTCTGGACGAAGTTCGCGTCTTCCACGAGACCCTTGCCCAGACCCCAACCACCGAAGAAGCGCACTCGCATCAACGGTCCCGAGGTGCCGTAGGTCTCCTTGCGCTTGATGCCGTCGAAGATGGCTTCGCGGGTGTTCTCCGGGGCCCAGACGGCGGTGGCGCCGGGCGTGCCGAAGTAGACCGCGGGTTCGCCCGCCACCGACCCGGCCCCACTCAGGCGGACCTTGGGGGAGTGGTCGATGTTGCCGTGCACGCCGGGGTAGTTGAACTCCTCGTTGGCCGAGGCGGCGATGTGGGAATCCGCACCGGCGACGATGCCGTACTTGAAGGGGTTGGCGCCGATCATCTCCTGGAAGCCGACCCCATCGATCAGCGCGTTGCGCACGAAGCTCTTGTCGATCAGGCTGAGCACGCCGCCGGAACCCAGCAGGTGGGTGAACTTGGACTCGAAGCCTGCGAACTCGTCGTTGGGGGACAGCGCCGGGTGGGTCTCCGAGGCGCCCTTGGTCTGGAGGATCTCGACCGCGGGCGTGTTGCGCGTGCTGCGCTCCGCCCACCTCGCGTCGATCGGATCGCCGTTCGAGGTGTGCAGCGCGAACATCGCGCTGTTGGAGACGTTCGAGTTGTGCGGGATCGAGAAATTCTCGTGACCCTGGGCGCGCTGATGCTCCTGATAGGTCCAGAGGTCTTCGCGGTGGACGGAATCGAAAGACGAGAAGATCCGCTCCGGCCCGGTGCCATCGCGGAAGAACACGTTGTGGTGCAGGTTCTTGGAGTCCGGCTGGGACGACCATTCGAAGGCGATCAGCGTCGTGAACTTGCCGGGTTCATAGTGCTTGGTGGCTGCATCGACCTGCTTCTGCCAGGCCGCCTTCATGGTCGTGGGGTCTACGAGGTAGTCGATGGGCTCGTTGATGGTGGCCGAGGTGATGATCTTCTGGAATGCGGCTTCGCCGCTCTTGTGATCGCCCTTCGACATCAGCTTGCCGATCTCGGTCTTCTGCAGGGGGCTCGTCGGGTCCAGCAGCAGCGGCATCATGCCCAGGTACTCGGCATGGTCGGTGACCGCGGCCCAGTCGTAGGGCGTCCGCTTCTGGATCATCTTGCCCGACTGGGTGTTCTTGATGGCCTCGCCCTTGGCGTACCGGTAGGCGTCGTTGGCGTCGTTGCGGGTGCCGAAGGCGAACGCGTCGGGCGATGCCGAGGTGTGCAGGTGCTGCTCGCCGAAGTAGACGTTGTTCAGCGGGTTGGGCTTGCCCGCCTCGCGGCCGGGCTCGCCGACGGACTCGGCATGGACGCTCCCACCCCCCAGCGTCAGGGCCAGGGTCAGGACGGCGGTTCTCATCAGGAACTCCTCGTCACGACCGTCACGAGACGGTCGATGGTCCAGAAGGCGGCCAGGCTTCCGATCGCATACGGCGCCAGGCGCCAGACGCCGTCGGGAGCCGGGATGCGGATGCGGCGCACCAGGGCCAGTGCGGCGAACACCGCCGCCACGAACAGGATCTGCCCGGTCTCGACGCCGACGTTGAACATCAGCAGGGCCAGGGGCACCTCGTGGGCCGGCACGCCCACCTCCGACAGCGCCCCCGCGAAGCCCAGGCCGTGGAAGAGGCCGAAGGCCAGCGCCACCAGCCAGGGCCGGCGCGCGGTCAGGCTGGGCTCTCCCTCGCCCATGCGCACGATCTCGACGGCCAGGAAGAGGATGCTGAGGGAGATCACCGCCTCGGTCGGGGCCGGCGGGACGTTCACGACGCCGAGCGTCGCCAGCCCCAGCGTCAGGCTGTGGGCCAGGGTGAACGCGGTGATGGTCTTCAGCAGCCGCCCGAAGCCCGACACGATCAGCATCAGCGCCAGCAGGAAGAGCAGGTGGTCCACGCCCTCCAGGATGTGGGTCACCCCCATCCGCCAGTAGGACCACGACACTTCGGCCTTGCCGGCGCGGGCGGGGATCTCGAAGGACGGGGAGCCGGGCCGCAGGATGGCCGAGTGGGACGTCCCGTCGGCCAGGTCGATGCGCAGCAGGACGTCGGTCTGCAGGACCGAGAGGCCGTCCACCGTGATGGTCTCGCCGACGAAGGCCCCGCCGTCGCGCTTGTAGGTGGTCTGCTGGATCCAGGCCCCGGGTACGACGCGCTCGGACGGCGGGCCCAGCGGAACCAGGCTCGCGGGAAGCCGGGGCTCCATCCCCAGTACCCGGTCGCCGCGGGTCGGCACCTTCCAGGTGACGTCGAACCAGCCGCCCTCGCGCTCCGTGATCTCGAGCAGCGCGGGACGGATCTCGTGGGCGCGGGCGTCGCCGCCGGGCGGCAGCCCGGAGATCAGGAGGATGGTTGCCAGGAGCGCGATCCGAGGCATGGGTCGCCTCATTGGTCACCCGCCTCGACGGCCGCCACATCGGCCGTGCGCGACTCATCGTCGACGACCACGGTGTAACGGGCCCGGAGCCCGGCGTAGAACTCCTCGTTCAGCTCCTCGCGCCGCTCGTCCTGCCAGTCCTGGGCCACCCGGTCGCGGGCCGCGGCGAAGTCGGCGCTGCGCGGCTCCTCGCGGTGGTGCACGTAGACCAGGTGGACGCCGTACCCCGAGAGGACCGGCCCGTGCCACGCGCCCGCGGAGAGCTCGACGATCTCGCGTGCGAACTCCGAGCCGAAGAGCTTCGCCACCTCCGGCTCGCTCCGCTCCGGGTAGTAGCGCTGGAGCATGAACGGATCGCCGAAGCCCTCGCCGATCTCCCCGCCCGCCGGGAGCGCCCGCAGCGCCGCCAGGATCGCCTCGGCGTCGGCCAGCGTGCGGTCCTCCCGCCGGTCCGGGTCCACGAACACGTGGCTGAAGGTCACGACCGCGGGCTCGCGATAGCGTTCCGCGTTGGCGGCGAACCACTCGTGCAGCTCGTCGTCCGCGGGAGTCGGAACGGCGAGCAGGTCCTGGGACAGGAACTCCAGCTTCTGCGCCAGCCGACGGCGCACGATGGTGTCGTCCCGGTCCAGGCCCATGGCCAGGGCCTCGCGGTAGAGCACGGTCTCGCGCACGTACTCGCGGATCAGGCCGGCGCGCTCGGCCGGCGTGGGCGGCCGGCTCCAGCGCTTCTCCCAGGAGCCTTCGAGCCAGGCGATCTGGCCGGCGCTGACGTGGATCGTCCGCTCGTCG
>CAMYOO010000255.1 GCA_947260035.1 uncultured delta proteobacterium | reverse complement strand
ACGGCATCGACATCCTGATGGGCACGCTGGGGAAATCCCTGGGCTCCTTCGGCGCCTTCATTGCCGGAAGCGCCGCGCTGCGCGACCTGCTGGTGAACACCGCGCGCAGCTTCATCTTCTCCTGCGCCCTGGCCCCGCCCCAGGTGGCGGCGGCGCGCGAGGCGCTGCGCCTGGTGGAGAGCGAGCCCTGGCGACGCGAGCGCCTGCAGTCCAACGCCGAACGTCTGCGGCAACGGCTGGCCGGGCACGGCATCTCCAGCGAGCCCAGCACCACTCATATCGTGCCCGTCGTCATCGGCGACAACGCGCGCACCATGGCGGTCTGCGAACGCCTGCTGGAACGCGGCTTCTACGCCCAGGGCATCCGGCACCCTTCGGTACCCGAGGGCACGGCGCGGCTGCGCATCACGCCCATGGCGACCCACCCGGTGGAGGCCATCGACGCCCTCGCCGACGCCGTGTCCGAGGAGCTGGCCGCCGCGTGACGCGCGGGCTCTTCGTCACCGGAACCGACACCGGCGTGGGCAAGACCGTGGTGGCGTGTGCGATTGCCCGCGGCCTGGTGGCGCGCGGACTGGACGTGGGCGTGCTGAAGCCCGCCGAAACCGGGGTGGGAGCAGACGGCCCGCTGGATGCCCAGGCGTTGCGAGAAGCGGCCGGCGTCGAAGACCCCCTGGACCGGATCTGCCCCCAGCAGTTCGCGCTGCCCGCGGCCCCCACCGTGGCCGCCGCCGCCGAGGGCCGCCCGGTGGACCTGGCCGCGCTGGACGCGGCGTTCCACGCGCTGCGCGCGGGCCACGAAGTCCTGCTGGTGGAAGGCGCCGGAGGGCTGCTGGTGCCCGTGACCGCGACGTTCTGCATGGCGGACCTGGCGGCGCGCTGGGAGCTGCCGCTCGTGGTCGCCGCCCGCGCCGCGCTGGGAACCATCAACCACACGCTCCTGACGCTGGAAGCGCTGGAGCGGCGCGGCCTGGCCCTGGCGGGCGTGGTCGTCTCGCACGCCGGCGGCCCGCTGAGCGACGCCGACGCTGCCAATCTGGAGGCCCTGCGCCGTGCCCTGGGGCCGCGGCTGGTGGGTGAGATCCCGCCCCTGGCCGCCGGCGAAGAGCCGGGTCCCGGAGCCCTGGACCTGGACGCGCTGCTCCATCACCTTCCCGCCGAGTAGAACGGGAAGGAGTCCAATCCATGCGCAGGATCCTCGGGGTCGGCTTCGCCGCCGTCGTGCTGGCGTGCACCTCTTCGGAGGGCCAGGCCCCGGACGCCGCGGGGACGCGCCGACCGGCACGTCCCTGGAGGAGCCCAGCTACCGTTTTGCGGATCTGGAGGTGGAGCTCAGCGGCGACCTGTACCTGGCCGGCCAGCCGGACCTCGCCGCGCTGGAAGCGGCACGCGATGCCGGCGTGGTGGCCGTGATGAACCTGCGCCAGCCGGTGGAGATGACCTGGGACGAGGCCGGTGCCGTGGAGCAGCTGGGGCTAGCCTATCACCACGTAGCGATCGGCCCGTCCGTCGACGTAGACGCCGCCCACGCCGAGATCGATCGCATCGTGAGCGGGACCGACGGACCGGTTCTGGTGCACTGCGCCAGCGGTGGCCGCGTTCGCCGCTGGCTGGCGCAGTCCGACGCGTCGGGCTCGTAGCTCCCCGCTCGAGTGACCTGACACCCGATATATTGCCGTAGTCGACTGACCACAATTCTCTCGAGAGGCCGCTCGAATCCAGGAAACTGCGATTCCAGTGTCCCCAGGGGCGCCCCAGCCGGATCCGATGATTCGCAGAATCCTACTACCCTCGATCTTGCTGATCCTGGCCTATGGCTTCTGGATCAGCCCCGATTTCAAGGAGATCGCCGCGGGAGTGGCGATCTTCTTGTTCGGGATGCTCGCCATGGAGCAGGGCTTCCAGGCCTTCACGGGCGGTGCGCTCGAAAGGATGCTCACGCGCACCACCGATCGTCTCTGGAAGAGCCTCGCCTTCGGAGCGATCACGACGACGCTCATGCAGTCGAGCTCTCTGGTGTCCGTGATCACCATCTCCTTTCTCAGTGCAGAGCTCATCAGCCTTGCGGCCGGGATCGGGATCATCTTCGGCGCCAACCTGGGCACGACCACCGGAGCCTGGCTCGTGGCGGGGTTCGGCCTCAAGGTGAAGCTCTCGATCTACGCCATGCCGATCCTGGTCTTCGGCGTCGTCCTGATGTTCCAGCGGTCCAGGGCACTCCACGGCATCGGCTACGTGCTCGCCGGGATCGGGTTCCTGTTTCTCGGAATTCACCACATGAAAGAGGGGTTCGACGCGTTCAAAGAAGGCATCGACCTGGCCAGCTACGCAGTGGCGGGGTACCCCGGCCTCTTCTTGTTCGTGGCGGTCGGAATCCTTGCCACCGTCGTGATGCAATCGAGTCATGCGACTCTCGTGTTGGTGATCACCGCACTGGCGGCAGGCCAGGTGAGCTACGAAAACGCGCTGGCGGTCGCGATCGGATCCAATGTGGGCACGACGATTACGGCCATCCTCGGATCCTTGGGCTCGAACATGCAGGGCAAGCGGCTAGCCGGTGCTCATCTGATCTTCTGAAGCTCGCGACCTTCCATAGCCTGTTCAATGCGATGGGCATCGTCATCATGGTGCCTCTCATCCCACGGATGGTGCAGGGGCTCGAGCGCTGGATGCCGACACCGGTTCCGGTGTTCGAACGGCCCAAGTACCTGAACGAAGCATCCATCGATGTTGCGGATGCAGCCATCGAAGCGGCACGCAAGGAGACCGTTCGGATCTACGACACCGCACTCGAACTCATTACTCACGGCGTGGGACTGCGGCAACGGGACGTCTTCAGCCAGGAGCCGCTCAAGCGGATCGATGCGGCCGATGGGCGTCCGTTCGACGAGGAGATCCAGGAGCACTACGAGCAGAGCATCAAGTCCATCTACGGATCGATCCTCGAGTTCATCAGCCGTGCCCAGGTGAGGATGGAGCCCGAGAACGTCGAGCAGTTGCTCGCGATTCGCATGGCCGGCCGCGGACTGGTGGAGGCCATCAAGGGGGTTGCGCACTTGCAGAAGAACATGAAGGTGCTGATCCACTCGGAGAACCCGGCGATTCGCACTGCCTACGAGGAAATTCAGCAACGAATCGCTCGTGTCTTGAGGGAGATTGATACGGTTCGACGAGCCGGGGAAGACCGACTCGCCATCCTCTCGCTGAACGACACGATGGTGGACCTCAAGCGGGAAGACGTCCTGAACGACCGGAAGCTGGATGAACTGGTGCGAGGGCATCAGATTTCTGCCCTGGAAGCGGCCTCCCTAATCAAGGACTACAGGTACACGTACCGAATCTGCAAGAGATTGATCGAGTTGGGGCAAACCCTATTCGCAGTGCATGACGCCAGGTTGCGTGACGCCCAGCGGAACCTCGCCCTGGACGAGGATGAGATCGACGCCATCGCCGATCGCGGAGTGGTCCAATGAAGACGAAGAAGCTGGTCCGAAAAATGAGGGCTCTCCTGAGCGCTGATCGGCGCGCCCAGGTCACGAAAGCCGATTCACTCGAGAAGATCGTGAAGAAGCTCGAGAAGAAGGAGGTGACGTTGCGCGAGAAGCTGGACGGAGAAGAGGAGGAAGGACGACGTCGAGAGCTCCTTCGAAAGCTGGAGGTGGTCGAGGCCCAGCGCAAGAAAGGTGAGAAGCTCCGGAAGGAGCTCGAGACGCTGCGCGACGCGGAGTAGCCAGAATGCCCGGCAAGGCGCAGATGGGCGCCTGCTATCGCGAGCGGCCCGCCTGACGAGACCAACGAGGAAAGGACCGGATGTCCGACGCGGCCCGCGTGCTCGGCGCCATCGATGTGGGGAGCAACGCGGTACGGTTGGAGATTGTCCGCGCTCATCCCGACGGCATTCTCGAGACCCTTCACTACGAGCGAGCGCCGATTCGGCCGGGTGCGGGGGTCTTCGAGTCTGGAATCATGGGAGACGTCGTGGCGGATCGGCTCGCGGCAACGCTGCAGCGTTTCGCCTCGCGCTGTCAGTGCCACGACGCTCGGGTTCGTGCCGTTGCGACCAGCGCGCTTCGCAGTGCCCGCAATGCGGATGCCGTATCGCAGCGTGTTCGCGCGCAAACAGGCATCCAGCTCGAAGTCATCTCCGGAAGAGAAGAGGCTCGCCTCATCTGCCTGGGCGTGTGCCAGGGGCGCCCACGCGATGAGCGGGCCCTGATCCTGGACATCGGGGGCGGATCTACGGAGGTCGCCCTGGCACTGGGCGGTCAACCCGGCCGTTTGTGGAGCGTCGCCGTCGGCGCCGTGCAGCTGAGCGAGATGTTCGGAACCTCGGAGGGAGACGGCAGGAACAAGATCGCTCTCATGCGGGCCTACGCCGAGCAGCTGTTCGCCGAAGAACTCGGAGAGGCGATCGAGGAGAACACCGATGTGGTCCTCGGATCCTCCGGAACGATTCGAGCCGTGACCGATTTCGCCCGTACCGGAGAGTCAGCGCAGGCCAGCCTGGAGGAGCTCTCCGCGGCCGTGCAGAAGCTCATCGCCATGGGGCCTGCCGAGCGGCTCGAGCGCTTCTCCGAACGGCGAGCGGACATCATCGTTGCGGGCGGAATCATTCTCGAATCGCTGGCGGTCACTCTCGGCCTGCGCACGGTGGTCGCCGTCGATCAGGGGCTGCGAACCGGCATCCTTCTCGATCTCCTGGAACGGGAGCGGATCTGACCGAGAGAGCGCCCTGCTCCTCTTCGCTCACGGAGAACCGGTACTGGATGACCAGGGTCCCGTTGTGCACGAGGATGCGTTCGGGTTGAGGCGCTGGGTGGTCTGCGTGATCGTCCGCCTTTGCCTGCCGCGTCTCTTTAGCTAGCGACCTCCCCGCTGGCTCGACTCTGTCGGCTCATCAGCCTCGCTTCCTTGTCACCCGGAACGACAACATTCTCGTTCGGTTGGAAATCGAGCGAACGGCTCCGCCCGCTATAGGCCGTCTCCCGGAGGATCAGCTTGATGGTCTCGACTCGAGCCTGCGCCTTCTGATCCGATCGGATCACGTACCACGGGTTGAGCTTCGTGTGGGTCTTTCGCAGGAGCTCGAGCTTCTTCTCGGTGAATTGACCCCAGAGCTCCTGCGCCTGCAGGTCCACCTCGCTGAGCTTCCACATCCGCAGAGGGTCGTGCTGCCTTCTCGCAAATCGGCGCGCCTGCTCGTCCTTGGACACGGAGAAGTAGAGCTTGATCAGAGTCGTCTTGCCATCGCTGATGAAGCTCTCCTCGTAGTCGTTGACCCTCTTCATGAAGTCGCGGTGTTGATGAGGCGTGCAGAAGTCCATGACCGGCTCCACCAGGGCGCGGTTGTACCAGCTGCGGTCGAAGAGCACGACCTCGCCGGCATGTGGAAACTGCTCGATGTAACGCTTCATATGCAGCTCGGTCTGCTGCCACTCGGTCGGCTTCCCGAGGGCCACAACGCGGTAGTGCTTCTCGTTCATGTACCGCGTCACACGCCGAATCGTGCCGCCCTTGCCGGAAGCGTCCCGTCCATCGAACAGGATGATGACCTTCCCACCCTTGCGCTCCAGGTGCTCTTGCAGCTTGATGAGCTCCGACTGGTAGGGCTTGAGCGTCTCGGCTTCGATGTAGGTCTGGAGCGCGGCACGCAGAATGCGGTTTCGGTCCCGCTTCGTCATCCCGCGGATGACGTCGTTGAGCCAGTTGCGGCCCAGGACTCCTTCCGCGGGCTCGATGTTCGCGAGGGCCTTACTGATTCTTTTCGCCGTGCGTTCCGATTCTTGCATGGGCTCGGTGGTCCTCGTTCAGGCAGTGCGTCCAGTGGATCGTCGGTCCCCAGCGAAGCGATAGAACTCCGGCGGAGTTCCTGACGGAGTATCAACGGCACTTCCCGGGCAGGCAACTGCCCGGGACGAGTGGAGTGGGCACGTGCGCAGAGCCGAGACCCTGTGGGGTGGAGCAGCCGGACAGACGCTTCGTCGGTCGACACTCTGCGAAGTTTGAGTAACTGCCCCTGCGGGGGCAGTTACTCAAACACGGCCCTTACTCATGGGGTTGACCCGCCGGCGTGGCGCGTGGGATTGTCACCGATGCCAGCGAGGGGGAATGCGATGGCGGACGTGGGCGTCCTGGGGCTCGGCGACATGGGTGCGGCGCTGGC
Source organism: uncultured delta proteobacterium (assembly GCA_947260035.1). Classification (GTDB taxonomy): domain Bacteria; phylum Myxococcota_A; class UBA9160; order UBA9160; family JAFDET01; genus JAFDET01. Next base: position 4,023 of record CAMYOO010000255.1, on the reverse strand, counting down.
GCAGACGTTGCTCACCGCGGGCTTCGACACGGTCGTGTGGAACCGGACATCGTCACGAGCGGACGCCCTGGTCGGGGCCGGCGCGCACTGGGCCGACACCGCGGAAGCCGCGCTCGGCGCCGCAGACGTCGTCCTCGTCTGTGTCGACGACTACGCTGCCACCGATTCCTTCCTGAAGACGCCGCAGGCGGAGTCGACGCTTCGGGGGCGTGCGCTCGTCCAGCTGAGCTCGGGGTCGCCCCGCCAGGCGCGCGAGGGCAAGGCCTGGGCCGATGGCATGGGAGCGCACTACGTCGATGGGGCCATCATGGCCTTCCCGAGCGAGATCGGAGGCCGCGAAACCACCATCGTCGCCTCGGGAGACGAGACCGGCTTCCAACGGGCCGAGCCGCTGCTGCGCGCCCTTGCGGGCAACACCGCATACCTCGGAAGCGACGCGGGCCTGGCCTCCGCACTCGACCAGGCGCTGATCTCCGGTGTGCTCGGAACGATCCTGGGCGTCGTCAACGGAGTCCTGCTTTGTGAAGCGGGAGGCTTCCCGGCGGCCCAGTACGCGGAGATCCTCGGCGGGTTCATGACCACGCTCGGCGCGCAGGCGCAGGCGGTCGCGCGGAGGGCGGCGGAGGGCGACTACCGAGAAACGCAGGCGGCCCTGCGGACGTGGGCGCGCGCACTCGAGCACGCCGCCGAGACCACCCGCGAAGCCGGCGCCAGCGACGAGGTCGCGCGTTTCATCAGCGGCCTCTTCCGGCGCGCCGTCGAGGCCGGCCATGGCGACCACGACATCGCCGCCCTCATCGAAGTCCTGCGAAAGCCAGCCGCCGACGGCTGAGCGCCAAGAACGGCATGGCCGGCGCGTTCCAGTGTCTGGCCCAGGACGCGGGCACTGGGTGCGCCTCCCCACGCCCTTGCCGCCCCCCTGCGCGGCAAGGGCGTCCGCGAGATGGCCGATGGAAATGCCGGCCCACGGCATCCTGGGCCCGTGCGCCAGCGAACGGGATCGCGTGGTGCCGGGCTCGGCCGCGGCAGAGGAACGGGTTCGTCCGCCCCGACACAGGCTGGTCGTCGATTTCCCCTCCGAGGCACCGAACACCAGGGCGGGACAAGGGCGCGAGCAGGGTCCGCCCCCCGGTCGCACGTTGGGCGAGGAGAGTATTGGCGCAAGCTCGGGGCGGGCCGGCGGCCCCCACGATGTGCTCAAGTGCCCGCGCTGCGGCGGGCGCATGCGGCTGCTGGCCGCGATCCAGCCGCCCGACGTCACCCAGGCCATCCTCGACTGCCTCGATCTGCCCAGCCGCGCCCCACCGACGGCAGCGGCCGTCCCCGATTCCGAGAATGCTGAGGGGTGGCCGGGGAACTTCGACGCACCCCTCTGATCCCGGGACTCGAATGCCCACCGCTGCCGTCGGTGGGTCCGAAGGAACAGGTGCGCTCGGAGATCACGCCGAGTGAGCCCCGCCTGGCGGCCGGGCCGCCGCGCCCCGCTTGAATCCCCGCCTACGGTCTCCGTAGCCTGAGGTGCCCCTGGGATTGGTCATAGGGGGGGTTCTCGGACATCAGAAGCCCCTTTGGAATCCCTATCCGCCCTGCGCTTCGACAGCCCGGTGCAGGTGACCTCGCGCGTGCCCCTCGAGGACGTGGAGATCCAGCATCTCGCGTTCGGCCACGGCCCGCACTTCTGCCGGCGCGCGCCCGTGGCGCGGCTCGAAGGCGAGATCGCCATCGGCGAGCTGGCACGGCGCTTCCCGGAGATGCGCCCGGAGCGGGCCCCCCGCCCGCCGGGCCGAGCCGGATTCGAGCTGCGGGGTCTCAAGAGCCTTCCGGTGAACCCGGGGTAGGCGCCCGGCCGCTTTCGCCGTCCTCTCCCGGTGGAACTGCCGCCGTCGACTTCGATCCCGTCCGGCTCAAAGCGACGAATCGGCGGGTACTCAAGGCGCAACGGCGGGGTCGCTGGCGGAGCGAAAGGCATAGGCCGAGTTCGACTTGGCCGCGGCAGCCCCATGGCGTCGAGACACCCCGGATGAGTCCAGACGTTGACTTCCGGCGCGGGGCACGAAACGAGCGACGGCCCGGTCGATCTCTCGACCGGGCCGTCCGGGGCTGAAACTGGGGCTCTAGGCTAAGCGGCGCGCCGTCGGCCAGCGAACCAGAGGCCGAACAGACCGATGCTGCCCAACGTCACGATGCCGGGCTCCGGGATCACGGTCAGCGTCTGCCGCACGCGCCCGCTCAGGCCGACGCCTCCGTCGCTGCTGAGGCCGAAGGCCACCGTCACGGCCATCACGTCGTAGCCGGAAGCAGAATCGAGAACCAGCACGGTGGTGCCGTCCGCCGCGAAGAGCGCGTCCCCGACGTCGACCTCCTTGTCCATGGTGTCGAACGGGCTGAAACGGATGTCCTGGGAGTCGACGATCAGTCCTCCTCCGAGGGTGGGGAAGAGAGTGGTGCCTCCGCTACCCGAAGCCGACGAAAGCGTCTGCCCGAGCTCGGCGAAGGTGTCGATCGTGCCCTGGAAGCCGCCCAGCGGCACGTTGAAGGCGAAAGCGAAGGTAAGGGCCCCGCCCGAGGTGTTGGTGGCGCCGACGCCGAATACGATCTCAGGGTCCACATGGCCGCCGATGTCGCCGATGGACACGGCCCAGTCGCCGTCCGGGTCCGACATCTGGAAGCCGCCGAAGCTGATATTTCCCTCGTCGTCGATCGAGTACGCGCCTTGCATCACCTGTTCGCCAGCGACCGAGACAGTCCAGCCGCAGAAGGCGGGGTCATCGCACGGGATGCTCCCCGCGGACGCGGAACCCGACACCCCGAACGCCAGCACCAACCCCAACAACAGCCCAATGGATCGCTTCACGGTAAGTCCCTTTCCTTGCCTGATCTATTCTTGCCTATCCCCGAAAGGCCTTCTCAGCGCGAGGTCAACCCGGGGCAACGCCCATCAGAAAGCAACTTGCGTGCCAGAGTCGCCCTTTGGCGAAGCCTGAAAAACCCAAATCTATCCGGGCACTTATAGAAGGAGACCGCGCCCCGCTGAGTCCGACGCGGACTCAAGGGAAAACACGTTCCACTTCTGGAGCAAAAGATTGCCATCCCCGAGGGGATAGCGCCGCGATCGCTGGCACCCGAAGTCCGCGGGCGCCGCGGCGTAGGACGAAGCCGAGGCGCTCAGCTTCCCGGCGGCGGCGGTCGAAGTGGTGGCTGAACTCGTCGAGATGGCCCTGGGGGCGGACAGCCTCTGCGCCTTCAGCGACGCCGAGCTGCGGCGCAAGTTGGGCCTGGTGGACCACCGGCTCTGGACCCGGGAATCCTGGGTCAGCGGCTCTTTCCGACGCGCGTCCCGCTACCCGAGCGGGTAAGCCGCAGAACCGGGAAGTCGAGGCCCGACAAGCCTCGACCCGCCTACCGGCACGGGTCAGGGCGCCTCGCTCAGCGTGACTTGGCTTCCTGCTCCCGGAGCTGCGCCAGGTAGCTCCGGATGAAGGCATCCATGGGCCCACCCTGCTCGAGGGCCAGCTCCAGGGTCTCGATCGTCACCCGGGTCTCACCCCGGGCGGCGTGAGCCTGGGCGATCATCTGCAAGTCGATCTGGGAGGGCCAATCGGGTTCCCAGCCCCGCTCGATCCACCATCCCGCCATGTCGTGCAGGACCCGCTCCACCTTCTCGCCGCAGGTCGTGCACGTGTAGTGCTGCTTCAGGCGCGAGCGGTCCTTCTCGTGCAGCATGTTGAAGCGCACGGTCTTCGACTGGGTCGCCGTGTACACCTTGATGGGGATGGACACGAGCCCGAACGAGATGGTGCCCGATGAGGTCGCGCGCGCAGCCATGCGAGCTCCTGGTTTGCCGGGAGGGACCCAGACCGTACCATAGGAGCGCGCGTTCGCATGCGGGAGCTCAAGCGATACCGGGCGAAGCGGGATCCGGATCGCACGCCGGAGCCGTTCGGAGAGGAGGCGCTCCCTCGGGCGCTCCCGGCGGGAGCTGCACGTATTTTCGTGGTCCAGCAGCACGACGCGACGCGTATG
>CAMYOO010000254.1 GCA_947260035.1 uncultured delta proteobacterium | reverse complement strand
CTTCACGGAGCGCACGCTCGGCGCGCGCGCCCTGGCGCGCGAGGTGGAAGCCGTGCGCGCGCGCGGCGGGGCTGCCACCGGTGACGAGTGGCAGCCGGGCCTCAGTGCCGTGGCGGCGCCCGTCTTCCTGGGCGCTCGACTCGTGGCCGCCGTGGCAGCGGCTGCACCCAGTGCGCGTCTGGCCGAAGAGGATCTCTCCGCCGTGGCCGAGCGCGTGTGCGACGCGGCGGCGCGGGTATCGGCCCGCCAGGAGGGCGCCGCGTCGTGAAGGTCTGGATCGACGGGAAGATCGTCGACGGGCCCGAGGCGCGCGTGCCCGTCACCGACCACGGCTTCCTCTACGGGGACGGCGTCTTCGAGGGAATCCGCGCGGCGCGCCGCCGCGTCTACCGCCTGGACGACCACCTGGCGAGGCTCGGCGCCTCGGCGCGGGCGATCGGGCTCACGCTTCCCGACGGCCTGCGCGAGATCGTGCTGGAGACGCTGCGGGCCTTCGCTCGCGACGACGCCTACGTGAGGCTGATCGTGTCGCGGGGCGAAGGCGCCCTGGGCATCGATCCGACCACCTGCCCGCGCCCGCGCACGGTCTGCATCGTGGACGAGATCCGCATCTATCCGGCGGAGAAGCTGGCGCTGGGCATCGACCTGGCCACGTCGTCGTGGCGGCGGCCGTCGGCCGACGTGCTGGACCCGGGCGTGAAGAGCATGAACTACCTGAACAACGCGCTGGCCAAGCTGGAGGCGCGGCGCCGGGGCGTGGACGAGGCACTGCTGCTCAACCAGGCGGGTCTGGTGGCCGAGGCCAGCGTGGCCAACGTGTTCGCCGTGACCGGCGGCGCGCTGCTCACGCCGCTGCCCAGCGACGGCGCGCTGCCGGGCCTGACCCGCGCCGGCGTGCTGGCCGTGGCGGAAGAGCTGGGCATCGCGGCCTCCGAGCGCAGCCTGGGGCGCGTGGATCTGCTGCGCGCCGACGAGCTGTTCCTGACCGGCAGCGGGGCCGGCATCGTTCCGGTGCGCAGCCTCGACGGCGAGCCCATCGGCGCCGGCCGGCCCGGGCCCGTCACGGCTCGTGTGCGCGAGGCCTTCCCCGACTACGCCTTCCGCGTCGGCAGCCCCTTCTAGCTGCTAGCCTCCCGCCCGAGAGGGGGACGCCGTGCGCTGGTCCGAAGCTTTCATTCCCACCCTGCGGGACGACCCGGCCGACGCGGAGGCGGTGAGCCACAAGCTGTTGGTGCGCGGCGGTTACGTGCGCCAGCTCATGTCCGGCTCCTACTCCAAGCTGCCCCTGGGCAAGCGCGTCTGCCGCAAGATCGAGAACGTGATCCGCCAGGAGATGGAGCGCATCGGCGCCCAGGAGTGCGAGCTGCCGACGCTGCACCCGGGCGAGGTGTGGAAGCGCAGCGGGCGCTGGGACCTGATCGGCCCCGAGATGTTCCGGCTCACCGACCGGCGCGACACCGACCTGGCCCTGGCCGTGACCCACGAGGAGATCTTTACGCTGCTGGCCGTCGAGCTGCGCAGCTGGCGCCAGCTCCCCCAGGTCTGGTTCCAGATCCAGTCCAAGTTCCGCGACGAGCCGCGCCCCAAGTCGGGCCTGCTGCGCGTGCGCGAGTTCGTGATGAAGGACTCCTACTCCTTCGACGTGGACGAAGAAGGCCTGGACCGCTCCTTCCAGCGCCACTTCGAGGCCTATCGCAAGATCTTCTCGCGCATCGGACTGGAGACCATGGCCGTCGAGGCGTCCTCGGGGTCGATGGGCGGCAGCGAGTCCATCGAGTTCATGGTGCGCAGCGATGCCGGCGAGGACCTGATCGCCGCGTGCGAGACCTGCGGCTACGCGGCCAACGTGGAGAAGGCCGTCTCTCGGCTGCCCGCCGTCGAGGACCCTGCCTGCGAGGACGTGCCGGAGAAGTTCGCCACCCCCGGTGTGCGCACGATCGAGGATCTGGTCACGTTCGAGGGCGGGGCTGCCGCCGAGCGCCAGATCAAGACCCTGGTCTACGTGCTGGACGGCGAGACGGTGCTGGTTCTGCTGCGCGGCGACCACGACCTGGTGGAGCAGAAGCTGCTGGACTGCAGCGGGGCGAACGAGCTGCACGCCGCCGGCGACGAGGAGATCCGCGCGGCGCTGGGCGCAGGCGCGGGAAGCCTGGGCGCGGTGGGCGTGTCCGGGCTCAAGATCTACGCCGACGAGCACCTGCGCGGGCGCAGCGCCATGACCACCGGCGCCAACGAGGACGGCTTCCACCTGCACAACGTGGACCTGGCCCGGGACATCGCCGTGGACGAGTGGCTCGACCTGCGCGAGGTGAAGGAGGGCGAGGCCTGCCCGCTTTGCGACGCCGCGCTGGCCATCGGCAAGACCATCGAGGTAGGTCACATCTTCAAGCTGGGCACCAAGTACTCCGAGACGCTGGGCGCCAGCTTCCAGGACGAAGAAGGCGCGAGCCACCCGATCATCATGGGCTCCTATGGGATCGGCATCGGCCGGGCCATGGCCGCGGTGGCCGAGGCCAACAACGATGCCAACGGCCTGATCTGGCCGGTGACCGTGGCCCCCTTCGAGGTGATCGTGAGCGTGGTCAAGCCCGGCGACGTGGAGACGTCGGAGGCGGCGGCGCGCATCTACGACGCCCTGCGCGAGGCCGGCATCGAGGTGCTCCTGGACGACCGCGACGAGCGCCCGGGCGTCAAGTTCAAGGACGCCGACCTCATCGGCATCCCCTACCGCATCACCGTGGGCCCCAAGGGCCTGGCCGAAGGGAAGGTGGACTTCCAACGCCGCCGCGACGGCGAGTCCCGCCAACTCGACGTCCACAAAGCCGCCGACTGGGCCACCGAATCCATCCTAGAAGAACGCCGCTGAGCAACTAATGGGACAGTCCCTTTAGTTTACGCATGCCTACGGTTCATTTGATCGACGGGCATGTTTGGATCTTCCGGGCGTACTATGTGCTGCCGCACATGGAGGCGCCGGACGGGACGCCCACGTTCGCCGCGTACGGCTTCACCTCGACCCTGCTCAAGTACCTGGCGGAGACGGGCGCGAGTCATGTGGCCATGTGCTTCGATCACGCGCTGACCAGCTTCCGCAACGAGATGGAGGAGGGCTACAAGGCCGACCGCATCGAGGCGCCGCCCGACCTGGAGCCGCAGTTCGAGCTGTGCGCCGAAGCGGCCGAGGTCCTGGGCGTGACCACCTACAAGGCGCCCAACTACGAGGCCGACGACGTGATGGCCACGCTGACCCGCCAGCTGGTTTCCCGGGGCGCCGACGTGGTGGTGGTGACGTCGGACAAGGATCTCTCGCAGCTGGTCCGCGAGGACGGCCGCGTCGTGATTCACGACAACTCCAAGGGCACCACCCTCGACGCCGAGGGCGTGCGCGGCAAGTTCGGCGTGGACCCGGAGCAGATCCCCGACTACCTGGGCCTGATGGGCGACGCCATCGACAGCCTGCCCGGCGTCCCCGGGGTGGGCGCCAAGAGCGCCGCTGCGATCCTCAAGGCATTCGGCTCCATCGACCACATCCCGGAGGACCCCGAGGCCTGGGGTGGTGTCGCCGTGCGCGGCGCGGCGAAGATGGCCGCCCGTGTGGCGGAGCACCGCGAGCGCGCCCTCAAGACACGGGAGCTGGCCACGGTGGTTCGCGAGGTCCCCGGCTTGTCGGCGGGGCTGCGGGACGTGCGCCTGGGGCGGCTCGACCCCAGCCGGGTTGACGCCTTGTGCGAAAAGCTAGGATGGGGGAGGCTGCGCGATCGGATGCTGCAGCGCTGAGCGCGTCCGAAGCCCCACGAAGGCATCGAGAAAAAGTAACGCCGTTTGTTTCCCTGGTGGGGATAGAATGGCGACCGACCACCCAACGACGGGAGATCGACGACCATGGAACTCTTCACCACCCTGGACGGCTACACGTTCCTCCTTCGCTGGATCCACTTCCTGGCCGGCATCACCTGGATCGGGGTGCTCTACTACTTCAACTTCATCCAGACGCCGTTCTTCGGCAGCGAGCTGGGCGGCTCGGCCAAGGGCGCGATGACCCGGGGCCTGGTTCCCAACGCCCTGTGGTGGTTCCGCTGGGGCGCCATGTTCACGCTCCTGTCGGGCCTGGGCATCATCCTGATTCGCCTGCACCAGGGCGTGGGGCTGGGCGACCCCTACATGACCAAGATCCTCACCGGCGCGCTGATGGGCACGCTGATGTGGTTCAACGTGTGGTTCATCATCTGGCCCGCGCAGAAGATCGTGATCGCGAACGCCGAGACGGTGGCGGGCGGCGGCGAGCCGAACCCGGCCGCGGCCGCGGCCGGCGGCCGCGCCGGGATGGCGTCGCGCACCAACACGCTGTTCTCGATCCCCATGCTCTTCTTCATGGGCGCGGCCAGTCACCTGGCGGTGTACGAGGGCGCCAACGACACGATGTATTGGATCGGGATGCTCATCATCGCCGCCGCGGTGGAGACCAACGGTCTGATCGGTCCGGGCAAGCCGAGCCAGAAGATGCTGACCACGGTGTCCGGTACGATCCACGCCGGGCTGGGCCTGACCGCGCTCGTCTACATCTGGGGGCTGATCTCGCTCTAGCCGGCGTCGCTACGGCGCGACCTCGCTGAGGTAGGCGTAGAGGTCGTCGAGCTTGGGTTCCAGGTGAGGGAGCGCCGGCATGGCGCCGCCGGGGCGCTTGGGCGTGTAGCCGGACGGGTACTCGGCGTGCAGCACGCGCAACTCCAGAAGCTCGCGCGAGGTGCCGGACAGTTCGGGCCCCAGGGCGCCGTTCTTGGTGGGATCGGTGGCGTGGCAGGCGATGCAGTTGGCTACGTACGCGGAGCGTCCGCGTTGCGCCGCCTCGGAGAGCTCGGGTCCCTCGGGACCGCACCCGGTCAACGCCACCAGCAAACCCAATCCCGTCGCCGAACACCAGAGTCTCACCAGCGCCTCCCGATGGAGCCGGGAAGTTAGCTGGTATCGTCGGGGCAGCGATGC
>CAMYOO010000253.1 GCA_947260035.1 uncultured delta proteobacterium | reverse complement strand
CGTCGACCCGCCCGCGCCCCAGGTCACCGAGACGAACCCGGGGTCGAGCCGCTTCAGGTCCGCGATGGTGCGGAACAGCGTCTCGAAGCCCTTGTCCGTTTTCGGCGGAAAGAACTCGAAGGAGAAGACCGGCCGATCCTGGCCGAAGAGCTCGACGACCTTCATGGCCGGCGATTCTACCGGCCTGCGGCCGTTGACGCCCGGTGCCTGCGCCCGTTGACGCCCGGTTCCTGCGCTCGTTGACGCCCGGTTCCTGCGCCTGTTGACGCCCGGTGCCGCGCTCGCGAGACTGCGCCGTCACGCCCAGGAGGTCCGCATGTCCATTCTCGTCACCGGATCGATCGCCGTCGACCACATCATGGTCTTCCGGGATCGCTTCCGGAACCACATCCTCCCCGACAAGGTGCACATGCTGAACGTGGCTTTCCACGTGCCCAGCCTGCGCAAGAGCTACGGGGGCTGTGGCGCCAACATCGCCTACAACCTGCGCCAGCTGGGCGCCGACCCGCTACTGCTGGGCACGGTGGGTCAGGACTTCGGCGCCTACGCCGGCTGGCTCGACCGCCACGGCGTGCGCCGCGACCACGTGCTGGAGCTGGCGGATGCGTACACGGCCCAGGCCTTCATCACCACGGACCTGGACGACAACCAGATCACGGCGTTCCACCCGGGCGCCATGGACCGCGCCCACGAGGCGCGCCTGGATGGCGTGGCGGACGCGGTGCGGGTGGCGATCGTTTCGCCCAACGGCAAGCGCGCCATGCAGGAGTACGCCGCCGAGCTCAAGGCGCGGGACGTCGAGGTGTTCGTGGACCCGGGTCAGGGCCTGCCCATGTTCGAGCGCGATGAGCTGCGCGAGCTGATGGCGGGGGCCTCGCTCTACGTGGTGAACGACTACGAGTGGTCTCTTACGCAGGAGAAGACCGGCTGGGACGCCGAGGAGATCACGGCCCAGGTGGGCGCGGTGGTGGTGACGCGCGGCGAGCGGGGCTCGCAGATCCTGGAGAAGGAGTCCGTGCGCGACGTGGCCGCGGTCGAGGCCGACTCCGTGGTCGACCCCACCGGTTGTGGCGACGCTTACCGGGCGGGGCTTCTCTACGGCCGGGCGCAGGGCCTCGACCTGGATGCCGCCTGTCGGATCGGAAGCCTGATGGGGGCCCTCAAGGTTTCGGTGGAGGGCCCGCAGGGCCTGGACCTGGAGTCGGGGGCGTTCGCCGAGCGCTACGCAGCGGAGTTCGAGGCGAAGCTGCCGTGAACGCCGCGCCCGGCGAGGCGGACGTCGCGATCGTCGGTGCCGGCGTGGTCGGCCTGGCCTGCGCTGCTGCCTTGTCCCGCGCCGGGCGGCGGGTGCTGGTGCTGGAGCGGCGCGAGGCCATTGCCCGCGAGGTCACCAGCCGTTCCAGTCAGGTGATTCACGCGGGCCTCTACTACGCGCCCGGCTCGCTCAAAGCGGAGCTCTGCACCCGCGGCCGCGAGCTGCTCTATGCACGTTGCGCCGAGCGGCGCATTCCCCAGCGGCGCCTGGGCAAGCTCGTGGTGGCGGCCGTCTCGGACGAGATCCCGGCGCTGGAGCAGCTGACGGCCAACGCGCAGCGCAACGGCGTTCCGGACCTGGAGGTCCTGGACGCCGGGCAGGTGCGTCGCCTGGAGCCCGACGTTCGCGTCGAAGCCGCGCTCTGGTCGCCCCACACCGGGATCGTCGACGCCCACGCGCTGGCGCTGGACCTGCTGGCCGAAGCGGAGACCCTCGGAGCCCAGCTGGTATGTCGCGTCGAGGTGACCGGCATCGAGCCGGCCGCGGCCGGCCTGCGGGTGACCTTGCGCGACTCCGACGGTGCCGCGGCCACGCTTCGCTGCGCGGGGGTCGTCAACGCCGCGGGGCTGGACGCGGATCGCGTTGCCGCGTGCGCCGGTCTGGATCCCGAAACGCTCGGCTGGCGCATCCGTCCCTGCAAGGGCGATTACTTCGCGCTGGCTTCCGGCGCGCCGTTGCGTCTGGGGCATCTGGTCTATCCGCTGCCGGCCGGGGAGGGCGCTCTGGGCATTCACGCCACCCTGGACCTGGGCGGCCGCATCCGCTTCGGGCCCGACGCGGAGTACGTCGAGGACGTGCACTACCGGATCGACGCCGGCAAGGCCGACGCATTCGCCCGGGCGGTGCAGCGTTACCTGCCCGGCGTCCGCGCCGAGTGGCTCTCGCCGGACCAGGCCGGCGTGCGTCCGCGCTTGACGGCGCCCGGCGAGGCGCCGCGCGACTTCGTGATCGAGGAGGCGTCGCAGGCGGGCGTGCCGGGCCTCGTCAACCTGGTGGGCATCGAGTCGCCCGGCTTGACCGCGGCGCCGGCCATCGCCGAGCGGGTGGTGGCGCTGCTCGGCGCGCTCTAGGTCTCGAGCCAGGCCACGGCGACGCCGATGTTGTCTCCGGACGGGTTGTCGCGGTGGGCGGCGTTGGAGCGCTCGGCCACGGCCCGCGCCGTCTCCAGCGCGCGCAGGTGCGGCGCCGCCGAGGCGCCGGCCGCTACGGCTTCGCCCACCGCCGCGGCGGGATCCGCTACACCGACTCCCCTCTCGGAGAGCCCGTCGGTGGCCAGCACCAGCGCCCGGACTCCCAACAGCGCCGCCTCGTCGGCAACCGCCGCGTCGGCCAGCGCGTCCTCGCGCAGGGACTCGGAGCCCAGGAAGCAGCGCGGAGGGCAGGGGCGGCCCGGCTCGGCGAGATCCTCGGCCTCGCCCGAGACGCGGAAGATGTGGCTGTCTCCCACCGAGGCAACGTACAGGCGCTGGGCATCCGTGCGCAGCAGCGCCAGGGCCAGGGTGGTGCGTGAGCCCTGACGATCGGGCCGCTGGGTCGCCCGGCGCACGGTCATGTGGGCGTCCCACAGGGCCGGCCGCACCTGCTCGGGCCAATGTGCGGGCGGGGGGCCCTCCAGCCAGGCCGGCGCGCAGTGCTCGAGCAGCCAGGCCACGGCCGTCTCGGAGGCGGTGGCGCCCCCGTGCGCGTCCGCCACCAGCAGCAGGGCGCCGTTCGCGTGGTGCGCGAACCCCACCGCATCCTCGTTGGGATCGGTGTGGTCGTAGGTCTTGGGGGCGCCGCCGGCGGACAGGGCGATGGCCAGCGGGCCCTCGGCCAGCGCAGCGATCGGCCCCACCCGCGGGTGGTCGCGTCCCAGCAGGCGCGCCTCGCCCATGGATGACGTCGTGCTCCTCGAAGGTCGCGATTGAACCATTAGTATACAAGCCCGATGAGCGTGGACGCGATCGTGATAGGCGCGGGCCTGCGGGGCCGCTTCACTTACGGGGGGTGGGCGCGCGCGCACCCGGATCAGCTGCGCATCGTCGCCATCGCGGAGCCGGACGAGACCCGGCGCGCCGGCATGGCGGAGGAACAGGAGCTTGCGCCGGAGCGCGTCTTCTCCGACTGGCGCGAAGTGCTGGCGCAGCAGCGCATGGCGGACGCGGTGATCGTGGCCACCGGAGACACGCTTCACGTCGAGCCGGCGCTGGCCGCGCTGGAGCGCGGCTACCACCTGCTCTTGGAGAAGCCGATGGCGCCGGATCCGCTGGACTGCCTGCGGGTCGTGCGCGCCGCCGAGAGCGCCGGGCGCATCCTCCAGGTGGGGCACGTGCTGCGACACAGTGCGTTCTACGCCCGCGTGCACGAGATCGTTGCGTCCGGCCAGCTGGGCGAGATCGCCACGTTGGACCTGAAGGAGCACGTCGCCCACTGGCACATGACCCATTCCTACGTGCGCGGCAAGTTCCGCAACCGCCGCATCGCCGCGCCGATCCTGCTGGCCAAGTCGTGCCACGACATGGACCTGCTGGTGTGGCTGGCCGGAGCTCGGCCCCGGCGCGTGGCGTCGTTCGGCAACCTGACGCATTTCCGCTCGGAGTCGGCGCCGCAAGGCGCCCCGGAGCGCTGCATCCAGGGCTGCCCCGTCCAGCAGGACTGCATCCACGATGCCGTGCGCTTCTACCTGGACCCCCCCGACGGCATCGCGCAGATCTGGCCGTGGTCCGACGTGTCCCCGGACCCGTCCCGCGAGGCGCGCCGTCAGGCCCTGGAGACCGGTCCCTACGGGCGTTGCGTCTACCGCACCGACAACGATGTGCTCGATCACCAGGTGCTGGCGGTGGAGCTCGACGGCGGCATCATGGCGTCCTTCACGCTGCAGGGACTCGCCACCCACGAGCGTCGCAACCTGCGCATCTCCGGCAGCGCCGGTGAGCTGCGCGGTGTGCTCCAGACCGGGGAGATCGAGATCACCCGCCACGGGACGCTCGACACCGAGCGCATCCAGATCGAGGGCTCGGAGATCGGCCACTTCGGCGGCGATGACGGGCTGGTGGCCCACTTCGTGGATTGCGTGTCGCGCGAGGCGTTGGACGATGCGCTGACGTCGGGCCGCATTGCGCTGGAGAGCCACCTGTTGGGCTTCGCGGCCGAGCGGGCGCGCGAGACCGGCAGCGTGGTGGATCTCGACGCCTACTGCAGCGAGCTGGAGGCCGGGATCGGGTAGAGTGTTCGCGTGTCTCGCAGGCAGCACCTCCCGACGCTGGAGGATCCGGTCCGGCTGACCCTGGCGCTTTGCCACGAGGTCGGGAACTTCCTCGCCGCCGCACGCCTGTCGGCCCACCTGATCGGTCGCGAGACCGATCCCTCCCGGATCCGCGCCGATGCCGAGGACATCGACACGGTCGCGACCCAGGCGGGGGCCATCGTGGCCCACCTGCGGCCGCTGCTGATGGACGACCCGGCTTCCCGGCTTTACATAGACCCGTGCGAGGTCCTGGCTGCGGTAGAGCGCGCCGTGACACAGCCGCCGCCCCGCGGTCCGGCGCTGGACCTGCACAGCCAGGGCGATCTCCCCGACGTGCGCGTGGACGCGGACGCGCTGCACCATCTGATCGTGACCCTGGTGCTGGGCGCCTGGGAGGCCTCACCGCCCGACGGGCGGGTCCGCGTGGCCGCGGAGGTGGACGAGGGGATGGTGGTC
>CAMYOO010000252.1 GCA_947260035.1 uncultured delta proteobacterium | reverse complement strand
CCGGCCTGCAGGGCGGCCACGGCCACCAGGGTTCGCTCTTCGAGCCAGCGCACCATGGCGGCGCCGTCAGCGTCGGCTGCGCCCAGCCGCGCTTCCGCGGGCACGCGCACGCCGGACCGGGGCATGGCCGACAGCGGCTCGCCGGTGGAGGTGGCGCCCGTCTGCAGGCTCACGCCGCCGCCGCGGGGGTCCACCAGGAAGACACCGACGCCGTCGTCCCCGCTGGCGGGAACCAGGACTGCCGCCGCCGAGGTGGCGAACGGCACACGGCGCCGCAGTCCGTCCAGCACCCAGCCGTCCCCCTCGGCGCGGAAGCGCGTGGCGGGCGCAGCCGCGTCGCCCGACTCCGCATCCTCGAGCGCAACGCTGAGGATCGCATCGCCCGACGCCAGCCGCGGCAGCCAGGCCGCCTGCTGCGCGTCGCTGCCGAACGCGGCCAACGCGGCCGCCGCCGGCAGCGTGGCCAGCGCCGGTCCGGGCGCGGTCGCGCGGCCCAGCGCTTCGAAGAGCAGGCACAGCTCGACGAAGCCGAAGCCCATGCCGCCGTGAGCCTCGGGCAGCGCCACGCCCAGCAGATTGGCCTCGGCCAGGGTCTTCCAGAGCGCGCTGTCGGTCCAGGCGCCCGACGCCTCGGCCTCCTTCAGTCGCTCCGGCGTCGCCTCGCGCTCCAGGATCTCCCTCGCGAGATCGCAGATGGCCGTCTGCTCTTCGCTGAATTCGAAGTCCATGCCCTACTTCGCCGGACGGAAGAGCGGCAGTTTGAAGCCGTCTTCGTCCTCGTGGATGAAGCCCTGCAGGGCCATGCCGATGTGCACGTCCGCCGGGTCGCACTCGACTACGTTGGACACGATGCGCACGCCCTCCTCCAGATCGACGAGGGCCGCCACGATGGGGAAGTCGTAGCCGGGGAACTGGGGGTGGCGGATCACCGTGTAGCTGTGCAGCGTCCCGCGGCCCGACGCCTCGACCCAGCCGTGGTCCATGGAGCGGCACTCCCCGCACATGGGGCGCGGAGGATGGTGCAGGTCGCCGCAGCCGTTGCACTTCTGGATCGGGAACTTCCCCTCGTCGACCAGGTTCCACCACCAGGAGTTGTCGTGACCCATGGGCGGCCGGATGCGGCCCGGCACGGCCGGCGCGCCGCTCTCGTCGGTGGGCGCCTGGGGCTGCTGGGCGGGGATGTACTTGAGGCAGCGGAAGGTCAGCCAGCCCACCTCCTCGCCGTCCTGATCGCGGTAGGTGGTGCGCGTGACGATGAAGTACCCGATACCCAGGGCGGTGGCCTTCTCCTCGGAGATCGACTCGATCACCGTGTCCTCGCTGATGCGGTCGCCCGGGCGCAGGTAGCGGGTGTAGCCCTGGGCCGTGTCGGTCCCCACCACGCCGGTGTAGCCGTGGTCGCTCAGCAGCTTGTGCAGGCGCTGCTGCTCGTTGGTGGGCTCGTCGTAGCCCCGCGCCATCTCGAAGCCGGGCAGCGCCCACGCCTGCAGCATGGTGGGCGGCGCCACGATCCCGTCGTGCCCGCTCTGCTTGGCGGCGTCCGGGTCCAGATAGATGGGGTTCGTGTCGCCCATGGCGTCGCACCAGCGCCGGATCATGGGCTCGTTGACTTCGTCCCGGGCCACGATCAGCGGGCCGATGGACTTGCCCACGTACGCGGCCATCTCCGCTTCCAGGGCCTTCTTCTGCTCGGGCGAGAGGGGCATTCGCGTCTCCGTCTAACGTCGCGCCCGCGGCAGGCCCAGGCCCGCCATGGCGATGATGTCGCGCATCACTTCGTTCACGCCGCCGCCGAAAGTGGTGAGCATGGCGCCGCGGTAGGCCTGCTCCAGGCTCCCTCCGAAGAGCGCGCCGGATTCGAACTGGCGCACGGTGCCTGCGGACTGGGTGATCTCCAGCAGCAGCCGGTACAGGTCGATCAGCATCTCGGTGCCCAGCACCTTCACCGCAGAGGCGTCGGCCATGTCGGGCTGGCCCTGGTCGATGGACCACGCCGAGCGCCAGTTCAGCACCTTCAGCGCGTCCAGCTTGGCGTACACCCGGGCCAGGTTCTGCTGCACCCACGGCACGTCCAGCAGGCGGCCGCCGTCGGGGGCGGGCGTCTTCTCGGCCCAGGCCCAGACCTCGTCCAGCAGGCGGTCGGCCGGACCGGGCATGGCCAGGGTGATGCGTTCCAGGTTGAGCTGACCGGTGATGAGCCCCCAGCCCCCGTTCTCCGGCCCGATCAGGTTCTCGACGGGGACGCGCACGTCCGCGAAGTAGGTTGCGTTGGTCATCTCGCCGCCGACGGTGCGGATGGGCGTGCACGAGAACCCGGGCGTGTCCGTCGGGACCAGGATGATGGAGATGCCCTTGTGCTTGGGCGCGTCCGGATCGGTGCGCGCCGCCAGCCAGATGTACTCCGCGTCCTGGGCGTGGGTGGTGTAGATCTTCTGGCCGTTGATGACCCACTCGTCGCCGTCGCGCACCGCGCGCGTCTGCAGCGCGGCCAGGTCGGTGCCGGCCGAGGGCTCGGTGTAGCCGATCCCGACCAGCAGCTCGCCGTCGCGGATCTTCGGCAGCAGCTCCGCCTTCTGCGCGTCGCTGCCCCACTTCATGAGCATGGGGCCCACCGTGTTCACGGTGATCACCGGCAGCGGCGCGCGCGCGCGGTAGGTCTCGTCCCAGAAGATGAACTGGTCCAGGTGGCCGCGCCCCTGGCCGCCGTGCTCCTCGGGCCAGCCGATCACCAGCCAGCCGTCCTTGCCCATGCGCCCCATCGCCTCGCGGAAGGCGGGGCCGCCGAGCTGGTCCCACTGCTCGTCGAGCTCGCGCCGCAGGTCCCCCTGCAGCAGCTCGCGGTAGTAGGCGCGAAGCTCGGAGCGCAGCGCCTTCTGTTCGGGGGTGAAGTCGACGTGCATGGGCGGGTCCTCGAAATTGAAACATGTTCTAGTTAGCGAACTGGCTGGGTTCTTCCAGCGCACCCCGCGAGCGCGCGCCCTGCCCGGGGCCTGGAGCCCGGCCGGCGGGCCTACTCGGGCCAGTCGGGCCAGTCCCGGGAGGGACTGAGGGTCCAGCGCGGCGGCCGGCGCTCGAGCCAGGCGACGGCGCCCTCGATGGCGTCGGGCCCCCCCATCAGATGGTGATGGAGGGCGGTCTCCTTGCGCTCGACCGCCTCCGGGCTCAGGCCCGGGCTCTCCCAGAGCAGCCGCTTGGTGACCGCGACCGAGAGCGGCGCGGTGTTGGTGGCGATGTCGGCGGCGATGTCGAGGGCCGCGGGCAGCACCTCGGCGGCGGGCAGCACGCGGCTGGCGACGCCGAGCTCGAAGGCCTCGTCGCCCTTGAAGGTGCGCCCACTCAGCAGGATGTCCGCGGCCCGCGACAGGCCCACGATGCGCGGCAGCGTCCAGTGCGCGTAGGCGTCCGGCATGACGCCGCGGCGGACCTGCAGCACCCCGTACTTCGCCTCGCGGGCCATGATCCGCAGGTCGCACTGGAGCGCCAACGTAAAGCCGAGGCCCACGGCGTGTCCGTTCACCGCGGCGATCACCGGCTTGCGCACCCGGAACGCCGGGAAGGCCACCGCGGCCGCGCTGAAGTCCGAGGCATCCTGGCTCGCGAAGGTCTCGGCGCCGGCGCTCATGTCGGCCCCGGCGCAGAAGGCGTCGCCGGCGCCGGTGAGGACCACGACCCGCACCGCGTCGTCCTCGTCGCAGTGCCGGTAGGCACGCTCGAGGCTCTCGCCCATCGGGCCGGTGAAGGTGTTGCGCTGGGCGGGACGGTCGAGGGTGAGCGTGGCGACGCCGTCGTCGTCCAGCGTCGCCGTGAGGTCTTCGTAGCTGCCGGGAAGCTTGGCCATGCGCAAGAGCATGGCAGAGCCGCGACGGAACGCTACGCGCTGCCTCCGCGCGCACGCCGCTTCGTCGGCGCGCCGGCCATGAACCCGAAGCCCGGAGCGCGATAGAATCCCCTCCCGTGGCCCACCGACAGAAGCTCCTGATCCTCTACCTGAGCAGCTCCAGCCTGGACGCAAACGTGGTGGCCTGGTCCTCGTGGGACGGCACCGGCGAGACGGAGTCGATGGCCGGCGACGCCGAGGAGCCCCCCTACGCGAGCGGCCTCGCGGCCCTGCGCGACGGCTGGCGGCTGATCCAGATGTCGCCGCTGCTGCCCCACGCCAAGGGAGAGGAGTTCACGACCTCCTACCTCAAATACGAGTTCGTCTTCGAGCAGTGGCGGGAGCTCCCGTGACGAAGCTCTCTTCCCTGCAGATGGCAGAGTTCGTATCGCGCGGCTTCCTTCGCTTCGACGCCGTCGTCCCGGAAGCGCTGAACGAGGCGTTCCGCGACGCGTCGAGCCAGAACGAGATCCCGGCGGTGGATGCGGGCCTGCCCCTCGACGACGCCTACCCGCTCGGCTCCCTGCCGCGTCAGCTCGTCGACGTACCGGCGCTGCGCGGCGCCATCGAGAGCCTGGTGGGCCCTCGTTGCCGCTTCGACCACCACTTCCTCCACATGGCCTTCCCCACCGCCTTCTTCGAGAAGCGCGGCCTGCACCAGAGCTCCCAGGGCACCCACCAGGACTCGACCATCGACCCGCGCCGCGCCTTCGACATCCAGCTCTTCTACTTCCCCCAGGAGACGACGCGGGAGATGGGCGGCACGCGCGTGGTGCCGGGCAGTCACCTGCGCATCGTCAGCGAGAGTGCGACTGCCCGCTACCAGAACTTCCGCGGCCAGGAGCACGTCGTCTGCCCCGCCGGCACCGTGATGGTCGCCCACCACGGGCTCTGGCACGGCGGCGGCATCAACCGCTCCGAAGCCGTGCGGTACATGTTCAAGATCCGCCTCAACCCGACGGTGAGACAGTGCCGCCTCTGGGACACCCGGGACCTGCCGGACCCGAGCGCCAGCAACCCGATCTTCTGGGTACGCGAGAAGCGGGAAGCGGACGACGTGCGCAGCGTCCTCACCCGCCTCGAGCCCTGGTACGAGATGGACACCGGGCGGCTCGAGATCGTGAACCGGATCCGGCTGTGGCGCTTC
>CAMYOO010000251.1 GCA_947260035.1 uncultured delta proteobacterium | reverse complement strand
GCCGACGGAGCCTATGGCCCGCAAGCGCCGCCCGACGGACTTTGCATAGGGATGGGACTCAATTGCGGCGCGCGCAGTGAGCCGAAGGCGAGCGTAGGGGCTCGGCCGCCTAAGGCTGGGCTCAGTGGCCGCGGTCGAGTTCGGCGACGGAGGTCATGCGGCGGCGGTCGGCGTCTTCTCGCGGGGCGGAGATGATGTCGTAGGACTCGCGGCGCCAGCCGGTTCCGCCGTCCGCGGTGCCGTAGAAGCTGGCGGCAACCGGATCGAACACGTACGCCTTGCGGCCGTCGGGCCAGGTCGGGTAGTCGGGGCGATCGCCGCTGAAACGGTGTGCCAGGATCCCCACGTCCACCAGCAGGCCGTTGCGGCGCCGTGAGACGAAGAACAGGGGCTGCTGGGTCTGATGGTCGATGTAGAGGATGACCTGGCCCACGTTCGCCTCCTCGCGCCGGGCGACGCCCTGGATCACCACGGCGCGCCGCACGTCCCAGGTGTCGTTGGCCAGCGACAGCCCCGAGGGCCCGTAGTTCCGGTCCGGGTTCTCGGGCCAGCCCAGGTAGCCGCCGTTGAGGGGCGCGATCACGTCGCGCTCGCCCATGTAGGTCCAGTCGTAGGCGTTGGGGCGCAGGGAGAGGCCCACGAAGCCGCGCCGCAGGTGTGCCGTGGCGATCACCGGCACGGCTCCGGTGGGGCTGATGGAGTCCAAGCCCAGGTAGCCATGGCCAGTGGCGATGGGCACCGGCCCGCCCGCGGCCACCTGCTGGGCGGCGCTGTAGCGAGGCGTGTAGAAGCCGTCGACCCAGGTGGCTGCGGCGCGTCGGCTGCGGCGCATATCGGGCACATAGACCCACGTGCGGTCGGATTCCTTGTACTTGGTCCGAACCCGTTCCGGGCGCATCTGGCGCCACGCCAGGTGGCGGGCGTGGAAGGGCTCGTAGAAGCGGCCGCCCCCCACCCAGATGTTCTCGTTCGCCTCCGGAATCGTGTACTCGTCGTCCGGCAGGTCCGAGCGATTGCGGGTCTGCACCTGGAAGAACTCGCCCTCGTATTCCTCGACGCCGCCGACGCGGCTGGGCATGTCGGTGATCTTGAAGCTCCCCGCGGGCCCGGCGCCCCGGTAGCGGAGCTCGAAGTTCCAGGCCCAGCGCGTGCCGGCATCCTCCGCGCTCGGATCGAGCCGGTCCAGCGGGAAGGGCAGACCCGCCACGTAGTCGTGGAGGTTCCCGTCGTCGTCCAGGCGCACCTGCTCCCAATGGCGCAGGGTGGCGTGGGAGTAGAACGGGGCCGTGGGGTAGCGGCGGTGGCAGGGGCCCAGCTCCATGCGCATGCCTTCGAAGAAGAAGGCCTCGCGCCAGTTCCAGACCTCCGGCGGCAGCAGGCTGCGCAGTGCCATCAGGTTGTCCAGGCTCAGCATCATCCCCTCTTCGAGCTGGATCCCGGTGTCCGCGCCGGTGCCGTCGTCGTCGCCCGCGCTGATCACCGGGCAGTCGCCCTCGGCGGGCGGGACGGCCTCGGCCGGGGCTGCGGCGAACGCGAGCGGGAGCAGCAAGCTGAGAGCGACGCGGCGCATGGGTCCTCCGGCGACGGTCGCGGGATTCTATCGTACCCTTGCCCGCGGGGAGGAACGCGTGTCCCGACGCTCCATCGGCTTCCCGCTCACCATCGGTATCGTGCTGTCCGTTCTGGCTCTGGCGCTGGGCGTGGGCTGGCAGATCCTGGTCGTCTCGGACCTGGCGCCCGTGGCGCGCGGGCTCACGGGCGTGCACTGGGTGCTGCTGATCCTCGGGGGCATCTTCTTCCTGCTGATCATCTTCGGACTGATCCTGCTGTGCGCCTGGCTGGTCCGCGAGATGCGCTTCAACCAGCGTCAGCAGGCGTTTCTGGACACCGTGACCCACGAGATGAAGACGCCGTTGGCGTCCCTGCGCCTCTACCTGGACACCCTGCGCGCCCGCGACCCCGCGCCCGAGCGTCGCCGCGAGTTCCTGGCGCGCATGGAGGAGGATGTCGACCGGCTCCAGCGCACCGTCGAGCTTCTGCTGGCGGCGGCCCGCGCCGAGGACCGCGCGCGCCCCTCCCGCAGCGAGCGCGTGGAGCTGGCGCCGCTGCTGGAGCGCTGCATCGACGAGGTGCGCAGCCGGCACGCGCTCCCCGAGGGTGCGATCCGGCTCGAGGATCGCGGGGGGGCTGCGGTGCGCGGCGATGCCGAGGAGTTCGGCGTGGTCTTCGGAAACCTGCTGGACAACGCCATCAAGTACTCGCCGCAGCGGGTCCAGATCGAGGTCTCGGTGGAGGAGGGCGCCGGCCGCGTGGTGGTGGAGATTGCCGATCGCGGCATCGGCATTCCGCGCGGCGAGCTGCGCAAGGTCTTCCAACGCTTCTACCGGGCCGGGCTCGACGTGCAGCGCAAGGCGGCGGGCCTGGGCCTGGGTCTGTTCATCGTCCGCAGCCTGGTTCTGCGTCACGGCGGGCGCGTGGTCGCTCGCAGCGAGGGCATCGGCAAGGGCAGCCGCTTCGCGGTGACGCTCCCCGCAGCCGCTCCCGCCGAGGCCAAGGAGGCCGCTCCGCTCCATGTCGCGCATCCTGGTCGTTGAGGACGAGGCGCATATCGCCGACGGGCTCCGCTACAACCTCGAGGCGGAGGGCCACGACGTGGAGATCGCGGCCGACGGCCGTGCCGCGGCGGAGCGCCTGGCCGATGCCGAGCGGCCCCTGGACCTGGTGGTCCTGGACCTGATGCTTCCCGAGATGAGCGGCTTCGAGGTCGCGCGCCGGGCGCGCGCCGCGGGCAACTACGTGCCGATCCTGATCCTCACGGCCAAGGACTCGGCCGAGGACATGGTGCGCGGTCTGGAGGAGGGCGGCGACGACTACCTGACGAAGCCGTTCCAGCTGGATGAGCTGCTGGCCCGGGTGCGGGTGCTGCTGCGCCGGCGGCGTTGGGACGGCGTAGCCCCCGATGGCGACGGGCCGCGCTCGGAGCAGTTCGGGGACGTGACCGTCCACTTCGACCGCTTCGAGATGGAGACGCCTCGCGGCCTGGTCGAGCTGACGACACGGGAGGCCGCGCTGCTGCGGGCGCTGATCGACCGGGAGGGGGAGGCGGTTCCCCGGGGCGACCTGCTGGAAGAGGTATGGGGCCTCAAGCAGGACACCCGGACCCGGGTGGTGGACAGCTTCGTGGCCCGGCTCCGCAAGCACATCGAGGCCGACCCCTCTCATCCCCGCCACATCGTCTCCGTGCGCGGACACGGCTATCGTTTCATCCGATGAGCGACACCTTGACCGTAGGCAAGTTGATGAGCCCCCCGTCTCTGTGCCTCTCGCCGGAGACCAGTGTCCGGGAGGCGGAGCGGCGGCTGGGCGAGAGCCGTGTGACCGGGGCGCCGGTGGTGGACGCGTCGGGGCATGCCGTCGGTGTGATCTCCCAGCACGACCTGATCGTGCACCTGGCGGGCATCACCACGTCCGGTGAGGCCGGTCACTTCTTCACCGACGTGGACGACTACCGCGAGCTGGCCGCGGTTCCGGCCGATCGCTCGGTGACGCCGGTGTCCGAGATCATGACGCGGGACGTGGTGTGCGTGGATCGCAGCACGTCGGTGGTCGAGGCGGCGCTCTTGATGCGCAGCAAGCGCATCCACCGGCTGCTGGTGACCGACTCGGGCGTACTGGTGGGCCTGGTCAGCTCTCTCGACCTGCTGGCGGCGGTCGAAGCTCCCGCCTGAGCCCTTGTGGGCGCGGGTGGCGGCTGCCACCTTCCAGTTGTGGATGAGCCGCTTCGCTACCTGGTGCGCCCCGAGCTGCGTGATCCCACGTTGGTGCTGGCGTTCGAGGGTTGGAACGACGCCGGCGAAGCCGCCACGTCGGCGGTGCGGTACGTCGTCGACGCCCTGGGTGCGGCGCCCCTGGCAGAGATCGATCCGGAGCCGTTCTTCGACTTCACGGTGCGCCGGCCGCGGGTGGAGATTGCCGACGACGGCGTGCGCCGCATCGCGTGGCCGACAACCGATCTGCGCTACGGGAGCTCGAGTCCGGAGCGGGATCTGGTGCTGGGCCTGGCCATCGAGCCGCACTTTCGCTGGCGCCTGTACGCGGATCGCATTCTCGAGCTGGCGCGCGAGCTGCGCGTTCGCCGGGTGGTCCTGTTGGGGGCCTACCTGGCCGACGTGCTCTACTCACGCCCCGTCGGTGTCAGCGGTTTCGCCACTCCGCCGGACCTGCTGGATCCGCTGGGCGTCACGGCGTCGGCCTACGAGGGTCCGACGGGCATCGTCGGCGTGTTGGCCGAGCGCTTCGCCCGCGAGAAGCTGCCGATGATCTCGCTGTGGGCGGCGCTGCCCCACTACATCAGCGCCCAGCCCAACCCGCGCGGCGCCCTGGCGCTGATGCAGGTACTGGCCCGCGTCCTGGACCTGAAACTCGACACCAAGCCCCTGGAAGGGCTGGCCGCCGAGTTCGAGGAACGCATCGCCGCGCTGGTGGCGTCGGACCCGGACCTGTCCGAGTACGTCAAACAACTCAAACGCCGCGAGTTCGCCCAGTAGCGTCAACTAAAGGGACTGTCCCTTTAGTTGACGTGGCTAGAGCTCGATCGATTCCTCGATGAGCATGACCGGGATCGAGTCGTCGACGATGTAGAGGACCTTGCCGTCCTCCCGGAGCAGACCCTCTTCGATGGGCTTGCTCACCGCGTCGCCGCCGCGGTTCCGCAGCTCCTTGCTGCGAATGCGCTCGTTGAGACCCGCGAGCACGTCGTCGCCGGCCATCGTGACCGGCTGGCGGGTCTCGGGACAGACCAGGATTTCGAGCAGTTCGGGATCCACCGGCATCTAGGCCCCCCTCAGCGAAGCACCGACGAAGGGTAGTCCAGGATCCGGCGGGCGACGATCAGCTGGTTGATCTGCTGCGTCCCTTCGTAGATGTCGTTGATCTTGGCGTCCCGCATCCACTTCTCCACCAGCATGCGGGTCGAGTAGCCCGGGGGACCCAGCAGCTCGACGGCCTTCTGGGTGATCCGGGTGACGGC
>CAMYOO010000250.1 GCA_947260035.1 uncultured delta proteobacterium | reverse complement strand
GCTTGCGTCGCTCGCGGCGGGACAGGCTCTCGAGGGCTTGCGGCTCGGCCATGGCTCATGATGTTACAGTCGACTGTAACGATATAGCAAGCTGAATTCTGGTGAGAATTCGCGCGCGTTGATCCGAGACACCTCGCAACGCCTCGTCGCACGGGGCATAATGCCTACACCGAAACGGGTTCGGTCCTCGGGCGGGAGGCGGTAGCGCGAGATGGATATCTGGCAGCTACTGGGTGCGGGCTTCGTGGGCCTGTGGCTGGGCGGCATCCTGGCCCTGGCCCGGCTCTCCAGCACACCGCTGTCCGGCACGATCCTCAGTTTCGCGGTCTGCGCCGCCCTCTGGGCACTGGGCGACCTGGTCGCCACCTATGCGACCGATCTCTTCTGGAAGCAGCTCGGCCTGGCGACGCTCTACTCCGGCGCGATCTTCGTGCCCGCACTCTGGTGGAGCCTGTCCCTGCGCTGGGCCGAGGGCCGCCACGTCAACCTACCGGTCGACGTTCAGCTCTGGACTCGCCTGCCGCTGGCCTACGCCGGCGTCATGTGGCTGGCGATGCTGAGCAACCCCTGGCACGGCCACTTCATCCAGCCCGTCATCGGTGGGCGCAACCTCTTCGGGCCGCTCTGGTGGCTGATGGCGCTTCCCAACTACGCCCTGATCCTGGGCGCGGGCGCGGTGGAGCTGCGCGTGCTGCTCCGTTCCGAGTCACCGAAGGCGCGCAGCCAGAGCGCCTTCATGATCGCCGCCAGCGGCATCACCCTGCTGGCCAACTGGGCCTACATGGCGGGGCTGGGCGGACCGGGAAAGGCCCCCGTCTTCATCCTGTCCGGGGCCTGCGTGATCCTGGTGATCGGGATGCTGCGCCAGGGCCTGTTCGGCGTGCTGCCGGTGGCCCTGCCCGTCATCGCATCCAACGATCCGGACGGCCTCCTGGTCGTGAGGCCGAGCGGCCGTCTGGTCGACGCCAACCCGCGCGCGCGAACGCTGCTGGCGCCGGCCGACCTGACCGGCGGAGCGCGGCTGCCAGAGCTGCTGGCGCCGCGACTGATGCACCGCCACGGGGCGCAGGTCGCAACGCCCGACCACATCCGCCAGGAGCACTGGTGGCACGCGTTGCTCAGACCCGGCGGAGCGCTCTACCGCTACGACAACGACGATCAGGTGAGATGGCTGCGCATCAGCGGCCAGCCGGTGCACGCGCGACGCGGGCGGCTGGTGGCCCACTGCCTGCGCATCCACGATGCCACCGACGAGCAGAGGGCAGAGCTCGAGGTGCACCGGGCCCGGCGCCTGGAGAGCGTCGCCGAGCTGTCCCGGGGCGTCGCCCACGACTTCCACAACCTGCTCTCAGTGGTTCGTGGGAACGCAGAGCTCCTCCTGGACGTGGTGCAGCAGCGGCCGGAGGGGCAGCGGAAGCTCTCGAGGATCCTGCAAGCCAGCGAGCAGGCGGCGGAGCTGGCGGACCAGCTCCAGCTCTACGCCGGCGACGAGCCGCCCACCCGCGTGCGCATCGATCTATCCAGGCTGGTGCGCAACATGTCGGAGGTGCTCGACGCGGAGCTTTTCGAAGCGCCATCCACCGGAGCCATCGATGTCGCGTTCGATCTCGCGTCGGAGCCGCTTGCGATCGACGCCGATGCGACGCAGATACGACAGCTTTTGCTCAACCTGTTCGTGAATGCACGCGACGCACTCGAAGACCGCGGCGGCTCGATCCGCGTAACTACCGGGCGCACCCGACTCGAGCCTGCGAACGCCGAGAACCTGGTCCTGGGGCGCGACCAGCCCGCCGCCGACTACGCCTACCTGATGGTCGCCGACACCGGCATGGGCATCGAACCCGACGCCCAGGAGCGAATCTTCGAGCCCTTCTTCAGCACCAAGGGCAAGAAGCGCGGGATCGGGCTCGCCACCGTGTTCGGAATCGCCCGCGCCCACGGCGCGGTGGTAGAGCTGGTGAGCGGCGCGGGCCGGGGAACCTCCTTCCGGGTCTGGCTCCCGATCGTTGCGCACGACCCGCCTGCAAGCTGATCCTTACGCCCATGGGCACGGCTGACTCCGAGCAGGCTCCGGACAGCATCGAACGACCTCTGCGCGAGCTGCTGCGCGCCCGGCTGACGCGGCCACAGCTGGACTACGCCGAGAAGCCGACGCGCCTGTTCGGGGGAAACCACACCTTCGTCTACGCCTTTCGCATCTCCGGCGGGCCGGCGGCCTGGGACCGGCCCCTGGTGCTGCGCATCCTGCGCGCGCACCGTGCGGCGGACGAGGTGGTCTTCGAGTCGGCCATCCAGAATGCACTGGCGCCGTTGGCGCCGCGGGTGCTGCTGCACGAAGTCGACCCGGAGCCGCTGGGCGCCGGCTTCCAGGTGATGGAGCGCGTTCCCGGGCAAGCGCTCCTGCTGGAAGAAGTGGGGCAGGACAAAGGGCAGCTGGAAATGGTGCGCGAGACGCTGCGCGGCTTCAGCCGCAGCATTCTGGGCCCCTGGCCGCGGCTGCTGGGCGAGACCCACGCCCGCCTGCACGCGTTGCCGACGCAGCCCGTGCTCGCTGCGCTGGAGGCCGTCGGCATGAGCGCGCGCCTGACACTGGAGGTTCAGCTCGCTCGCTGGGGTGCGGAGCTGCAGGCGCTGGAGCTCCACGGGCTGCTCCCGGCGCATGCCTGGCTCTGCCGGCAGGCGCCGCAGCTGGCCGAGCCCTTCTGCCTGTGCCACGGCGACCTGTTTCCCAACCAGGTCTTCGAAGCCAACGGCCGGGTAAGCGCGGTGATCGACTGGGCCGACGCGTTGCTGGCACCCGGAGGCGTCGACGTGGGGTACGTGTGCGCCGGGATCGAGGACATCCCCTTCCCGGTTCCCGGCGGCCGCGTCATCCAGCGCCGGCTCACGGATCGCTTCCGCGCGGCGTACTCGGCGCAGCGAGTCCTCGACCCGGAGGCGCTGCGCTTCGGGGAGGTGATGCGGGCCCTCCACGCCCTGATGGCCCACGGCCGGCACCGAGCCGGACGCGGCCCGGCGCCCGTCCCCTACGACTCGCCGGCCGCGGTCCGGCGCCTGGAGGCGCGGCTGGCGATTCACGGCGCCGAGGCGCGCCTGGACTAGCGCTGCGCGGGAGACCGGCGATGCGGATATGCTCCCCCGAGGAGGACCATCCGTGGCGAGCGCGACACCAACGATGGAGTGGGAGGAGTGCCTCATCCCACGCCGGCCGGACCCGGAAATCGACCAGGCCTTCAAGGCCGCCTTCGGCTACGTGCCGCCGGTGACCGCCTACCTGTGGAGCGTCCCCTGGCTCGCCCGGGTGCTGATCGCCCTGAACCTGGAAGCGGGTGGCTTATGCGAGGTGGATACCGAGCTGAGCGAGCTGGTGTGGCTGGCGGTGAGCCAGGACAACTCGTGCCGCTACTGCTTCGCCGCCCACCGCGCCTTCCTGCGCATCCAGGGCTTCCCGGAGGAGCGCATCCGCCGCCTGGAGCAGAGCTTCTTCGAGGCGGGCCTCGCCCCGAAGCAACGCGCGGCCATCGAGTTCGCCCGCCGAATCTCGCGCTCCAACCCCATGGTGGGCGCCGCCGAGATCGAGCGGATGCGCAGCGCCGGGTACTCCGACGCCGCTGTCCAGGAGATGGCCTTCATCGCCGGGGCGGTGATCCTCGCCAACCGCACCTCGACCCTGCCGGCCATGCCGCCCCAGGATTACGATGGGATGGCGGACCGGCCCCTGGTGCGTCTGCTGCGCCCGCTGATGGCCCGGCGCCTGCGCTCCAGCCATCACAAGGGGAGCCCCGGCCCGCTGCCCGACAGTATGCGCAGCGGACCCTACCAGTACCTGGTCAGCGCGCTCGAGCCGCTACCGGCGGCCCCGCGGCTGTGGACCGTCTTGCACGAGACTTTCAGCGCCCCCGGCCTGACCGACCGCGCCCGAGCGCTGGTCTTCGCGGTGGTGGCGCGAGGCCTGGGCTGCCCGAAAGCCGAGGGAGAGGCGATCCGGCTGCTCGTCGAGGCCGGCTTCCCGGAGCCGGAAGTGGAGCCGACGCTGGCCCACCTCGCCTCGCCGGAGCTGGATGAAGTGGAAGCCGTGGTGGTGCCTTTCGCGCGCGACACGATCCGCTATGCGGAGCCGGCGCCCCTGCAGCGGCGCACGCGCGACGTGCTGACTCAGGTGGGACCCGACGCCTTAGGCGCGCTGAACGGGATTGTTGGTGTGGCCAACATGGTGTGCCGGATGGGCTGCGTGGTGGAGACCCATTGAAGGCGGCGCTGGGGATCGCCTGCGCCCTGGCCGTAGGCCTGGCGATCGCCCTGCTGCGCTCGCGGCGCGAAGCCGGCCGCCTGCGCGTGCGCGTCGAGGACGCGACCCTGAACCTGGAGCACCTGCAGCGCTCGTTCTCGCACTTCGCACCCGACGACGTCGTCGAAGAGGTGATCGCCCGGGGCGCTTCCACCCGCGGCGAGCGGCGCGAGGTGACGGTGCTCTTCGCAGACCTGGTGGGCTTCACGACCCTGAGCGACACCGTGGACCCGACCACGTTGGTAACGATCCTGAACGGCTACTTCGAGCGCATGAGTCGCGCCATCACCGAGAACCGCGGACGGGTCTCTGCATTCATCGGCGACGGCATTCTGGCGCTCTTCGGAAGCAACGAGCCCAACCCGTGGCAGGCCGACGACGGCGCCCGCGCCGCCCTGGCCATGCGCGAAGCCCAACAGGAGTACAACCGCGAGCTGGAGGAGCGCGGCTTGCCGCCGCTCGCCGTGGGCGTGGGACTGCACCGCGGCCCTTGCGTGGCGGGCATCGTCGGCAGCCAGGAGCTGATGCAGTTCACGGTGATCGGCCGCACCATCAACATCGCCGCACGAGTCGAGGGCCTGACCCGCAGCCACGACGCCGACATCCTGGTCACGGGCGAGGTGCAGCGAGAGCTGGCGCCGCGCTTCCAGCTACGCGAGCTGCCGGCGGTGCAGGTGCGCGGGATCGAGCAGCCCGTAGCGATCTTCGCACTGGACGGCGAGCAGGACGCGAGCGGCTAGACGTCGCGCCCGTTCGCGGAAGCGACCGCCCGGTCCAG
>CAMYOO010000249.1 GCA_947260035.1 uncultured delta proteobacterium | reverse complement strand
CGCCACGCGCATGTTCCGCGCCAGGACCTGCGGATCGCTGAACACCTGGGCAAGATCCAGGACCGGCCCGGCGGGGACGCCGGCTGCGTTGATGACCTCTACCCAGTGGTCCACGTCGGCGGCTGCGAGCACCGCGTCGAGCTCGGCGCTGAGCGCGTCGCGGTTGACGATGCGCCGGGGCACGTCGCGAAAGCGCTCGTCGTCGAGCCAGTCGGGCCGTTCCAGCGCGCGGGCCAGCTTCTCGAACATGGGCTGCTGTGCCGCCGCAAGGTTGAGGTAGCCGTCGCGGGCGCGGAAGCGCCCATAGGGTGAGGCCAGCGGGTGGTGCTGGCCGGCGGGGCCCGGCGCCTGCCCGGAGTCGAAGTAGATGCCGGCCGACCAGGAGAGGATCGAAACCATCCCCTCCAGCAGCGACGCGTTCACCACCTGGCCTTCGCCGCTGCGCTCGCGCTCCAGCAGCGCCAGTGTCACGCCGTGGGCGGCGAAGATGCCGGCTAGCACGTCGGCGATCGCGATGCCGGCGCGGGTGGGCCCGCTCTCGGGCGTTCCCGTAATGCTCATGAAGCCGCTCATGCCCTGGGCGATCTGGTCGAAGCCCGGCCGATCCTTGTAGGGGCCGTCGGGGCCGAAGCCCGAGAGCGCGCAGTAGACAAGCCGGGGGTGGCGCCCGCACAGCATCTCGGATCCCAGGCCCAGCGCCTGCATCACGCCGGGCCGAAAGTTCTCCACCACCACGTCGAAGTGCGGAAGGATGCGCAGGAGCAGGTCGCGCCCTTCCTGGGACTTCACGTCCAGGGTGAGCGAGCGCTTGCTGCGGTTGGCGGACAGGAAGAAGTAGGAGTCGCGGTCGGCGCCGGGGCTCCGGAACTCGCGCTGGCCGCGCGGCTCTACCTTCACCACGTCGGCGCCGTAGTCGCCCAGCAGCATGGTGCAGAAGGGCCCCGCCAGGTAGCGCGTCAGGTCGAGGACGCGCACACCGTCCAGCGGCGGCGGCCGGGCCGCCACTAGCGCCCCTGGAAGCGGGGCCGGCGCTTCTCCAGGAAGGCCTGCACGCCTTCCTTGTAGTCCTCGCTGTCGAAACAGGCGCGGACCAGATCCGATGCGGCGGCGTGGTCGCGGTGCTCGGGGTCCTTGCTCAGCTCGACGATCGCGCGCTTCACCGCCTTCACCGTACCAGGCCCATCTCCAGGGCCTCGGTCGCGTCGAAGCGGCGCGCCGTGAAGAACATCTCCTTGGCGCGGCTCGGGCCCACCAGGTCGAGCAGGGTCTTGATGCCCAGCATCGGGTAACCCAGCCCCAGGCGCGCGGCCGGAATCGCGAAGAGCGCATCGTCGGCCGCAAAGCGAAGGTCCGCGTTCAGGGCCAGGGCGCAACCGCCCCCGACGCAGAAGCCGTGGATCATGGCCAGCAGCGGCTTCTCGGCGGTGGCCAGGGACACGAAGGCGCGGGCGTTACCCGCCTCGTAGTCCTTCGAAGCGTCAGCCCCCGTCCGCCGCTCCTGGAACTGGGAGATGTCGGCGCCCGACACGAAGGCCACCTCGCCCTCGCCCCGCAGGACGATGACGCGAATCTCCGGGTCCGCATCCAGGGCGGCGATCGCCTTGGGGATCTCCCCCCACATCTCCGCCGAAATCGCATTGCGCCGCTCCGGATGATCGAAGACCACCCATCCCAGCGCCCCCTCCTTCTCCACCCGAATCCGACCAGCCACCTGCGCAGAGTACCACTCCTGCGTTGGGGGACGTTCCTGCATAACTGCACGGAGGGGCAGTCCTGCATGGAGTGCCAGCCCTGGAGCCAGGAGTGGTACCGAGTGCAGTTATGCAGGAACGTCCCCCAACGCAGGAGTGGCACTGGGTGCAGTTATGCAGGAACGTCCCTCTCTGCATGTCTGCCAAGCCTCGGATTGCGGCGCGGCGTGAGGCGCAGGTACGGGCTCAGGCGCTTCCGCGGATTACCTTGCTGCGGCATGGGGAGCCGGATTGGGAGCCGCAGCAGGGCGGGCCCACGGTGCGCCACCCGGGGCTCACCGAGTACGGGCACGCGCAGGCGCTGGCATCCGCCGGGGCCATCGCGGCCGACGGCGTCGACGCCATCTACGTGAGCCCCTACCCGCGCGCTCAGGAGACCGCGCGACCGCTGGCCGAGGCCAGCGGGGTGGAGCCGGTCACGGTGCAGGACCTGCGCGAGATCGGCGTGCGCTTCGACGGCCTCAACCAGGAAGAGGTGGACCGGATGTTCGTGGAGGCCTCGCGGAGGCCGCTCGACGAACACTGGGAAGGCTGGCCGGGCGGCGAGCGCTTCACGGACTTCCACGGCCGCGCCGTCGCCGCGCTGACCGAGGTCCTGGCGCTCCACCACATCATCCCCGAGAAGCAGAGCGACTTCACCGTGTGGCACGTGCCCGAGGGCACGGCGCCACGCATCGCGATCGTGGCCCACGGCGGCACCAACGCCGTGCTGCTCACCCACCTGCTGGACATCCGTCCGGTGCCCTGGGAGTGGCTGCGCTTCGAGAGCGCGCTGTGCGCGTACTCGGTGGTGCAGGCACGGCCCCTGGGCGCGGCGGGCCACGTCTGGTCGCTCCAGAACTTCAACGAGCTGGATCCCCAGCGGGACGCGGGCCTCCGCTAGGCGTCCTCCTGGTCCGCCGCGCCGTGCCGGCGCAAGGCCTCGGCCACGGACTCCGAGGCCGCCCCCACGTGATGGGGCCGGAACTCCGCGCCCGCGGCGATCAGGATGTCCAGGCACTCGACCAGCTGCTGCTGACGGCGCGCTTCGTCCCGCGACGGCGCGAACGTCTGGTTGCCGCCCGACCAGTGCATGGAGGACCAGACCAGGGCGCCGAGCGCGCTGCCCTCGAACTCGTTCTCGAGCGCGAGATCGGCGCCGCGCTCCAGCAGCAGCGACACCAGCTCCGGGTGGCCCGCGTGGGCGGCGTGGTTGAGGGGCGTGCCGCGCCACTCCCCGCCTTCCGCCTCGATGGGGAACCCGAGGTCGAGCATGACCCGAACGGCGTCGGTGCGTCCCCACTCGCAGGCCTTCGCCAGCACGCCCAGGGCCTGGGGATCCAGCGCGTCGATGCTGACCTGGCCGCTCTCCAGCATGCCCCGAGCGGCCGCCTCGTCGCCTTCCGCGCACGCACCCACGAAGCGATCCATGGGCTCCAGCGCGGGGTCCGCGCCCCTGGCCAGCAGGTGGTCCGCGGTCGCGTGATGGCCCTCGCGGCACGCGATCTGGTACGCGGTGCGCGCACTCCGGCCGTTGCGAGCCTCGAGCGGCGCCCCGTGCTCCAGGAGCAGGTCGATCACCGCGGGCGCACGCCCACGCACCGCCGCATGCTGCAGCGCGTTGTCCCCGAGGTAGCATTGCTCGGGGATCTCCGACGGGTCCGCGCCGGCCTCGAGGAGCAGGCGCACCGGCTCGACGGGCGCCATGTCGAGCGCGCGGTGCAGGGCGTTCGTACCCTGAACCCCCGCGCCATTCGCCAGCAGCAGGCGCAGGCAGCGGGCGTCGGCGTGCTCCGTGGAGTGGTACACCGATTCGCCGTCGTCCGCGCTCGCTCCGGCTTTCAGCAGCTCCTTGGCAAGCCCGGGTCGGTTGCGTTCCACGGTTCCGTAGAGCGCGGTGAAGCGGTGCCGGCCCCAGGTCGAGTCGCGCTCCGCGGTCTGACCCGGGTCGGCGCCGGCACGCAGCAGCCGCTTGGCGATCTGCACGCGGGCGGCGTCGGTCCGGCTCACACCGACATCCACCCCGGACCAGCACAGCGTCCACAGCGGTCCCGCACCGAGCGGACCGTCTGTTCGTGTCGCCGCAGCGGCATCCTTCGAGAGACACGCGCTCACCGCCTCCTCGTTGGCAACGGCGCACGCCGTCTGCAGGTTGGCGCCCACCAGATCGGGTGCGTGAACCAGCAGGTCGTGGGCGCGCCGCGGGCGCTCACCCACGGCGGCCTCCACGAACAAGCGAGCGCGCTCGGCGAAGTCGGCGCGCAGGAAGCGCACCAGCGCCACCAGTCGCGGCCAGCTCTCCACGCCGTACTCGCGCGCCACCACGAGCTGGGCATCGGCCAGGCGGAAGGGCGCATCGGTCATCGCGTCGACGGGCATGCCGCGGAAGCGCGGATGGTGCTCGCGAATGCGAGCCAGCGCCTCGCCGTCGCCTGCGCCGTGGGCCTTCTTCAGCGCCTTGGCGCGCTTGCGGTCGGAATCCAGATGGGGACGGGTCGGAAGCGATCGGGTCATGGAGACCTCCTTCACGGGCCCGGTGTCCGCGGGACGGGCCGAAGGTGGTCGATCCAATCGGCTCTACTCGATCGATCCGCCGGCGGGGCCCCGTGGGCTTCGGCCGGCGTCAGGTGGGACGATCCCTTTCCGCGGACGGGGCGCGTCCTGCACGCGCAGGCCCGAGGGTACCACGGGGAATGCACGGGCGACTAGCCCAGCCGGACGGCCACCAGACCGAGAACGCCGATGACGGCCAGGTACGCCAGCGTGGGGATCGACGTCTTGCGCAGCGTGGCGCCCTCCTGGCCCAGCAGTCCCACGGTGGCCGAAGCCGCCACCACGTTGTGGATCGCCACCATGTTGCCGGCGGCGGCGCCAACCGACTGCAGCGCCACCACGAGCACCGTGCTCTGGGCCAGCGCTTCCGCCACGCCGTGTTGGAACGCAGCGAACATCAGGTTCGAGACCGTGTTGCTGCCGGCGATGAAGGCGCCCAGGGCGCCGATGGACCCGGCGAAGAGCGGCCACACCCCGCCCACATGGGTGGCGACCCACTCGGCCAACGCCAGCGGCATGCTGGCCAGCCCCAGGTCCGGGTTCGCGCTGTTGATGTAGACGCGAACCATGGGCACCGTGAAGATCAACACGAAGCCCGCCCCCAGCAGCACGCGCCAGGAGTCGCCGAACGCGCGGCCGAGCTCGCGCACGTGCATGCGGTGCAGCGGAACCACCAGGATTGCCACCAGCAGCAGTACCGCGGCGGGCAGGTAGAGGGGCGTGGAGGCCGCGCCGATCCCTGTGCCGAAGAGGTCGGGCAGGGAGATGCGCACGCTGCGCAGCGCGGCGCCCAGCGGGAGCGAGGGAAGGCGCGTCAGCAGCAGCAGGCCCGCCACCAGCGCGTAGGGCAACCATGCCAGCCAGACGGGCGGCGTGGGCCCCGGATGCGCGCGCGGCGCCACCTCCGTGTGCCACTCCGCCGGCCAACGCGACGCTGGCGCAAAGTCCCAGACGTCGTGCGGAACCAGGAACCCGCGGCGCGCGGCGGCGGTAACCAGCAACAGGCCGACACCGGACCCCACCAGCGACGGAAACTCCGGCCCCAGCAGAAAGGCCGAGGCGACGTAGGGAACCGTAAAGGCAAGCCCGCCGAAGAGTGTGAAGGGCACGATGGAAAGGCCCTCGCGCCAGGAGCCGCGGCCACCGTAGAAGCGCGTCATCATCATCACCATGACGGTCGGAACGAACGTGCCGGCCGCGGCGTGGAGGAGCGCGGCGTCCTCGGCAACACGCTGCAGGTAGTCCACGCGCGTCATGCCCGCGGCGGCCAGCTCGGCCGTCATTGCATTCCAGTCGAGGCCGCCCTGCACGCCCACCAGGATCGGCGTCCCGGCCGCGCCGAAGGTCACCGGCGTGCTCTGGATCATCATGCCCAGCATCACCGCGCACGGCGCCGGGAAGCCCAGCGCCACCAGCAGCGGTGCGGCGATGGCCGCGGGCGTTCCGAACCCCGCGGCGCCCTCGATGAAGGCCCCGAAGAGCCAGGCGATGATCACCAGCTGAACACGCCGGTCGTCAGACACCGCATGGAAGCTGCGCTGGATCGCCGCCACGGCTCCGGAACGCTCCAACGCCTTGAGCAATGTGATGGCGCCGAAGATGATCAGCAGGATGTCCCCGCTGATGAAGAGGCCCTGGAGCGTGGCGGCGGCGATGTGCGGCCAGGGCATCGCCCACGCGGTTGCGGCGACGACGACCGCGGCGACGTAGACCAGCGGCATGGCGACCCGCGCCGACACGCGAAAGCCGATCAGCAGCGCCGCTCCCAGGGCGATGGGCGTCAGGGCCAGGAGCGCCTGCAGGCCGGGGCTCACCGCGCCCCGCTCCGGGTCAGGGGATCTCGGCCCGCGCGCGCTCGCATGACGGTCCCATTTCTATCACACTGCCGACGCTCCCATGACAGCGGAATCACCGAATCCCGAAGCCGCAAAGCTACCGGCGGCCGAACGCGCCCGGGGCCGACTGCTTGCCAT
>CAMYOO010000248.1 GCA_947260035.1 uncultured delta proteobacterium | reverse complement strand
CCGCCCCTGGCCATCGAGCAGGACCAGAACCTGGGCGTGGACGCGGTGGACCTGCGCTGGAACTTCGACGGCTTCACCTTCCTGGAAGCCGTCTACCAGGCCGCGGACGATCGCGACGACGACAACTTCGGCATGCGCTTCCAGGGGAGCGTCGGCGAGCTGGACTACACGCTGCTGGCCGGGCGCTGGACCGAGGCCTGGGCGGCCGGTGTGAACCTGGCGGGCAACCTGGGCGACGCGGCCTTTCGCATGGAGGCGATCTACACCGACCCCACCCGGGACGTCTGGCCCGTGGGAACCCTGAGCCCCCGGGAGCTGGATCCCTTCTGGCAGGTGCTGCTCTCGGTGGACAACAACTTTCCCATCGGACGCGGGCTCTACGTAATGCTGGAGCATCTCTACAACGGCAACTCCCTGGGCTTCGGCGGCGGCGAGGCGGGAACCCTGCTGCCGTTCTTCGAGGCGCGCGGCCTGGCGGTGCAGCCGGCGTCGGCGGGGGTCTTCGGCGGCAGCCTGGTGGTGACCGGCGCAAGCCACCAGACGGGCTTCCAGCTCGGCTACGACGTTGCTTCGATCCTGCGCGTGGACCTGCTGGCGCTCTACGACTGGAACGGAAGCAGCGCCGTAGTCGCGCCCGTCGTCACCTACTCACCGCTGGGGTCCGTGGAGCTGACCCTCGGCGCGCAGTTCTTCGCCGGCCCCCGTCTCTCCCAGTACGGGCCCCAGGATCACCTGGCGTACGTGATGGCCGAGTGGTTCTTCTGACCGGTGCTACGCTGGCAGACATGGAGCGCGCCCTCGACGTCGGCACTTCCTTCCTCTCCACCCTGTTGCGCCTGCCCTCCGGGTTGAAGGTGGGCGCCCTGGGGCGTCGGCCGGAGCAGCCTCTTCACCTCTACGACTTCGAGGGCTGTCCCTTCTGCCGCAAGGCGCGCGAGGCGCTCACCCAGCTGGACCTGGATGCCATGATCTACCCGTGCCCCAAGGGCGGCTCCCGCTACCGCGACGCGGTGAAGAGCCGCGGCGGAAAGCTCCAGTTCCCCTATCTGGTCGACCCCAACACGGGCAAGGAGATGTACGAGTCGGACGCGATCGTCCGCTACCTGTACGAGACCTACGGCGATGGGCGCGTACCCGTAGCGCTCTCGTTGGGGACGCTCACCACCTTGACGGCCGCGCTGGCCGGCGTGCCCCGGGGCCGCAGCGGCGTGACCGGCCGTGCGTCGAAGCCGCCCGAAACGCCCCTGGAGCTCTGGAGCTTCGAGAGCTCGCCGTACTGCCGGATCGCGCGCGAGAAGCTCTGCGAGCTGGAGATTCCCTATCGGCTCCACAACGTCGCCAAGGGCAGTCCGCGCCGCGACGCCTTCGTGACGCGCGCGGGCAAGATGCAGGTGCCCTACCTGGTCGATCCGAACAGCGGCGTCGAGATGTTCGAGTCCGGCGACATCGCCGCCTACCTGGACGAGACCTACGGGGCCTAGCGCCTAGCCCAGGCGCTCGATCAGCAGGGTGCCCAGGCCCAGGAAGCAGAACAGGCCGAAGGCGTCGGTGGCGGTGACGACGATGGCGCCCGAGCCCAGCGCCGGATCCTGGCGCAAGGCCTTGAGCAGCACCGGCACCGCGGCGCCCAGCAGGCCGGCCACCGTGAGCGTGACGACCATGGCGCCGCACAGCACGGCGCCCAGCCACGGGTTCCCCTGCCACAGCCAGGCGACGGTCCCGGCGGCGATGCCCGCGCACAGGCCCATGGCCAGACCGACCAGAAGCTCCTTGCCCACCACGCGCAGGCCGGTGGAGAACTCGATCTCGCCCAGGGCCATGGCGCGGGTTACCACCGTGAGCGACTGCACGCCGCCGTTTCCGCCCATGCCGTTGATCACGGGCATGAAGACGGCCAGGATCACGATCTGGTCCAGGGTCTGCTCGAAGAGGCCCACCACCCACGCGGAGATGAAGACGGCGCCCAGGTTCAGGAACTGCCAGGGCAGACGTTTGCGCACCGAGGTGGAGGCGGGCGTGAAGACGCGATCCGCGTCGTCGAGGCCCGCCAAGTGGTACATGTCCTCGGTGGCTTCCTCGGTGATGACCTCGATCACGTCATCGACCGTGATCACGCCGAGTAGCTTGCGCTCGTCGTCGGTCACGGGGATGGCCAGCAGGTTGTAACGGGCGACGAGCTGGGCGACCTCTTCCTGGTCGGCCTGCAGCGTCGTCGAGACCGGCTCGCGGATCATGATCTCGCCGCAGGGCCGCTCCGGGCGCGCGGCCACCAGGCGCCGGATGGGCACCACGCCCTCGAGGCGCCCGTCGGCGTCCACCAGGTAGACGGAGAGGATCGCGTCGGTGTCCTCGCCGAACGCGCGGATATGCTCGATGACCTCCTGGGCCGTCGTCTTCTCATCGACCGCCAGGTAGGTCGTGGTCATGACGCGGCCGGCGGAGCCCTCGGGGTAGAGCTCGTGCTTGCGCAGCTCTTCGCGCTTGCCCGCAGGCAACAGCGCAAGGATCCGCTCGTGGCGATCCTCGTCGAGCTGCTCCGCCAGCTCCATCATGTCGTCGATCTCGAGCCGCCCGAAGACGGAGGCCAGGCGCTGGTCGGAGAGGGCATCGAAGACCTGGGGCAGCAGCTCCGGCGGCAGCTCGCGCAGGGTGTGGGCGGCCCGCTGCTGGCCGAAGAGCAGCTCGACGACCTGACGGGTCTCCTGGGGCGAGAGGTCGGCGAAGAGCGGACCCAGGTCGGCCGGATGCACGCGGGACAGGAGCCGCTCGGCGCGGCTGGTGACGCCGCCGGCCAGAAGCCGGCGCAGAATCCGGGTGGTGACCTCGGTGGGTGCCATGCCGGAAGCCCCGCTTTGCCGCCGGGGCTCCGGGAAGGAGCCTAGGCGGTGGGAAGGTTCCTAGGTTGCGGCTCGGGCCGCGGATCGCTCTCGATAGTTTCCGTACTCATCTCGTGCCGGGGGATACCTACCAGAGTTTCGGCGAAACCTCTACCCCGGTTGAATGCGGTTGATCGTGCGTGAAGCACAGCGGCGTGGCTTGGTAGCATGGGCGCATGAGCGCCTCACATCTGGTCGTCGTGCCCCACACCCACTGGGATCGCGAGTGGTATCGCACCCACGAAGAGTTCCGCTATCGGCTGGTCCGGCTGGTGGACCGGCTCCTGGATATCCTCGAGGGAGACCCGGCCTACCGCCATTTCACCCTCGACGGGCAGACCATCGTGGTGGACGACTACCTGGACGTCCGTCCCCAGGCGCGCGAGCGCCTGGAGAAGCTGGTGCGGGACGGACGCCTGCTGATCGGGCCGTGGTACGTGCTGCCGGACGAGTGGCTGGTGTCCGGCGAAGCGCTGATTCGCAACCTTCGGCTCGGCCTGCGCACGGCCCAGGCGCGCGGCGGCGCCATGCGGCTGGGCTACGTGCCGGACCAGTTCGGGCACGTGGGCCAGCTGCCGCAGATCTTCGCGGGCTTCGGCTTCGATGCCGCGGTGCTATGGCGCGGAGTGGGACCGGATGTCACACGCACGCCGTTCCACTGGGAGGCGCCCGACGGAACCCGGCTGCTTACCGTCTATCTGCCCAACGGCTATGGGAACGCGGCCCAGCTTCCCGCCGATCCGGACGCTCTGGCCCAGCGGCTGCGCATCGCCATGGCGGGGCTGAGCTCCTTTGCCTGCACGCCCACGCTGCTGCTGATGAACGGTTCGGACCACCTGGTGCCCCAGCCGGGACTGCCTGCGGCGCTGGAGACGGCAGCGGCCCAGCTCGACGGCATCCAGATCGAGATGGGGACGCTGCCCGGGTTCGTCGAACGTGTGCGGGAGGAGGCGCCCGCCGACCTGGACGTACACCGCGGCGAGCTTCGCTCGGGCCAGCGTTCGCCGTTGCTGCCCGGGTGTGCGTCCGCGCGGTCGCCGCAGAAGCGGGCCGACGCGCGCAACGACACCCTGCTCACCGCGCTGCTGGAGCCGCTGGCTGCCTGGCTGGCCGTCCTGGGCGGCGATCCGGACACCGACGTGCTGGATCTGGCCTGGCGGGTCGCGCTCCAGAACCATCCTCACGACTCGATCTGTGGCTGCTCCATCGACGCCGTTCACGACCAGATGGACACGCGCTTCCGCCGCGTGCAGGAGATCGCCGGCACGCACCTGGGCCGGGTGGCGGGCGAGCTGGCGGCGAAGGTGGCCGTGCCCCGGGGCGGCTTCGGCCGCGGCGCGGGCGAGAGTCTGGTGGTCTGGAATCCGGGTTCCGAAGGGCCCGCCGTGGTGGACTCGATCCTGGAGCTGGATCTTCCGGTTCGCAACGGTGCGCCCGGACCCTTCCACCTGCGCGACGCCTCCGGGCGACGTATTGCGGTGTCGGCCGAGCTGGTGGAGCCCGAGCGCGAGCATTTCCGCATCACCCTGCCCAAGGGCGCCGCGCCCCTGGTCCTGGACTCGTTCGGCGAGACCTTTGCCGGCAACCCCGTGCGCGAGGCCCGCGTCGACACGCAGGATGGAACCCTGGAGCTGCAGGTCCGCATCTCGGACCTCCACACCGGCTACGACGTGAAGGCCGCGCGCCGGCGCATCGACGAGGCGCTGGCCGCCGGCGAGGTGGAGCGGTTCGAACTGCGGGTGCTGCAGGCGCCGCGTATCCGCCTGCGCTTCGCCGAGGCGCTTCCCGGCCGCGGCTTGCGCGTGTTTCGAGTGGCGCGGGGGCGCGCGCGGACCCGCGCCGAGGCGCCGGTGCAGTGCGGTCGCGACGCCGGCGGAGGCGCCTTTGCCGAAAGTCCGGAGTGGCGCATCGAAGTCGACGTGGACGGGCGCGTGCGGTTGACGCACCGCGCGGACGGGCGGGTGATCGAGGATGCCGTGCGGGTGGTGTCCGAGGGCGACCGGGGTGACGAGTACAACTTCGATCCGGTTCCCGGCGACGACCCGGTCGAGCGGCCCGAGAGCGTGCGCGTGCGGCCGGTCAGTGCGGGGGAGGCGGAGGCCGGCGTGGAGATCGAGGCCCGCTACCGCGTGCCGGAAGGGCTGACGCCGGATCGCAAGGCTCGCTCGCAGAAGCTCGTGGCGCTGCCCGTCCGGCTGCGACTGCGGCTGCTCGAGGGATCGGACCGCGTCGAGCTGGA
>CAMYOO010000247.1 GCA_947260035.1 uncultured delta proteobacterium | reverse complement strand
CGAAACCCGCTGCGCCGCCACGCCCAGCCCGAGGAGATCGCCGGCACCGCCCTGCTCCTGGCCAGCGACGCCGGCAGCTACGCCACCGGAGAAGTCATCGTCCTCGACGGCGGCTCCAGCCTCTAACGGGGAACTGAGGGGACAGTCGGAGCCGTCGCCGCCGGGGAGCTCGAGCTTGCAGGTGCCGATGGGACCGGTTTCCAGGGCGCTGGTGTCGGCGTCGCAGAGGCCGTCGCAGAAGTTCTCGATCTGGCCGCCGGGCTGCAGGAACTGGGCGAGCTGCATGAACGACGCCGGGATCGTCACGCGCCGGGCGTCGGGGTCGCAGCCGCTGGGCGTCGCCGGCAGGTTCGCCAGGGGCGGAATCAGGTTGCCGCGGGTCGCGTCGGTGGGATCCAGCGAGCCGGTGTCGTAGACCATGTACGCCGACGGCAGCGGGCCCGCCACGTCGTCGATCAACGGCAGCCCCGGCAGGAACGAGCCCACCAGCTGGGGCAGCTTCAGGGTGCGCGCCGCGATCTCCGTGGCCTGGTTGGAGACCTGCTGGTCCAGGTACGCCTGCGTCATGAAGATCTTCTTCGCGCTGGTGCCGGGCAGCGGGTTCTCGGTCACGTGGGTCGCGTAGCCAGAGGGTTCGCCCGTGGTCCACAGCTCCTCGATCAGCCCGATCCCCAGCGTCTTGGTGATCGAATCGCTGTTGAGGAGGGACAGGTCCAGGAGCAGGTCGAAACCGATGAACGGCGTGGCCCGCTGCAGCAGCAGGCTGGAGTTCATTGCCGGGACGTCCACGTTGAATCGCTCCACGTCGTCGGTCACGGCGGCAAAGAAGGTGCCCATGATCCCGCCCAGGCTGATGCCGAAGTAGGGCATGTCACCGCCCGCGGCGAAGACGCCGTGGCCGCCGTCCTCCACCGGAGCCTGGAACCACGGGTTCGTGTTGAAGAGCCCCTGCTTCATCATCCGAGCCAGGATCGTCTGGCTCAGGACGCCCTGCATCAGTCGGTGCGGCAACGCCGGGACGTTGTAGAGCTGGATGACGACCGAGGTGACGATGAAGCTGGGGCTGGTTGTGCCTGCAAAGTCCGAGTCGGACATACGGCGCCAGTGGGTGCCCCCGGTGATCTTGGCAGGCGCGGCAATTCCGAAGCTTGCATTGGCATTCGCGAGGGCGCGGTTCCAGTCGAGGGCGAAGCGGGGCCCGTTCCCGAACAGGCCGTGGCCGATGACCATGGCGCTCACGGGCGCGTCCAAGGCCGCACATGGAATCGAGATCCCGAACTCGGCGTTGTTGGTGGCGGTGGTGGTGGTGAAGACCGGGGTGAAGTCATCGGCCGGGTCCAGGACGAGGAAGCTCGCATCGAACCCGCGCAGGCCCGGATCGGGCGGCTACGGGGTTTCGGGATCCTTGTCCAGGAAGAGCGGCACGGGATAGGTGCCGCGCACCTCGCGCCAGACGTACTCGCCCTCCACCGAGCAATCGAACTCCTCACTCCGGGTCTCGTCGACGACGACGCCCGCGCCCGGCGTCTGGGTCGCGAGCCAGTCGTAGCCCTGGTCGCGCATGGAGACCATCTGGCCGGTCAGGTTGTAGTCGCTGGCCACGGTGAAGTCGAAAGCCAGCACCAGATCGTCGCGGTCCACGCCCGCCTTGCGCAGGCTGCGGAACAGCAGCTCGAAGTGTTCGCGCCGCTCCTCGACCTGGTCGATGGTGCTCGGCGTCCCGTCGCGCAGCGCGCGGAAAGCCGGCTCCGGCTCGATCGCAGCGCCGTTGTCGTAGACCAGGTTGCGCACCGCAACGATGTAGCGGTGCCCGGGCAGCAGCGAGCGCGCCGCGCGCAGATAGAGGGTCTGCCGTTCGGGGCTGTTCGCCCGCGCGTCGTTCTCCGTCCAGTGGAGCACACGCTCGAAGGTCCCGTAGGGGCCCATCTCGAGCAGCACGGTCGGGCTTTCGGGAGAAAGCGAGGTGAGGTCCGTTGAGCGGTTCGCCTCGGGAAGCAGGCGCGCCGGGCCGGAGCCCTCCAGGTCTACGCCCGCCGGGAAGTTCATCAGGACCTGGGCGGTGGGGTCGAAGCCGTCTCGAACCAGAAAGATCGAAGCCGGGATCGGCCCGGCGAGCTGACGCGGGATGCCCTCCTGAGGCAGCGTGATCTGATACACGCCGTCCTCGTTCTGCTTCCGGAAGTGATCGGAGGGGTACGGTAGAGGCACTCAGTCCCGTTCAGGAGTTCGCAGTCCGCGGAGACGGGCTCCGCCCCA
Organism: uncultured delta proteobacterium; assembly: GCA_947260035.1. Classification (GTDB taxonomy): domain Bacteria; phylum Myxococcota_A; class UBA9160; order UBA9160; family JAFDET01; genus JAFDET01. The sequence goes on along the minus strand of CAMYOO010000247.1, from coordinate 2,859 downwards.
GCGTCGCGAAGTCCACGTGGTCGTGCTGGCTGCCTCCCGGCGTGTCCACCGAGGCGTGCAGCGTGTGCGGACCGGCGCTGCCGACCGCCAGGGTGCCCTCGGCGAAGCCGCCGTTGACGTTGAAGAGCCCGCTGACGTCGCCGCCGTCGAACTCCACGGCCAGGTTCGAGTAGCCGACAGGCAGGTCGATGCGGGCCGTGACGTTCCCGACCAGGGAGAGCTGCTGCGCCTGGGGATCCACGACCCGCAGGCCATCTCCAGGACGCCTGGGGATCCACGATCCGCAGGCCATCTCCAGGACAGATGGGGGCTAGGCCACCCACGACGAGGAGGCTCGCCAGGGCCAGCAGGCGGGCGCGGGGGGGGCGCAGCATTCGCAGGCTCGTCCAACTCAACACCAGACGCACCGTCTTGAAAACGGAACGCGTCTTTCTACCACCCGTTCAATCAGCGCAAACGGGTTCCCTGGGAAGTGGCCGCGGGCTCCTGTTGCGTGAGGCAATGAATGGCGCCCAGGCCGACAGCCAGATCCCTGCAAGGGATGCCGGTGAGCTGCCGGTCCGGGAGCAGCTCTCCGAGCACCGCCAGGGCCCGCTCGTCCTCGGGAACCCCGAAAACCGGGACCAGGGCAACTCCGTTGCCCAGGTAAAAGTTGGCGTAGCTGGCCGGGACGGGAGCCCCGTCCACCCGGACCTGCGGCGGCGCCGGCAGCTCGACGACGTCCAGAGGCCGGCCTCGGGCATCCCGGGCGTCACGCAGGGGCCCCAGGGTCTCCGCCAGGGGAACCGCGGCCACGGTGCCAGGCGCCACGAAGCGCGCCAGCTGATCCACGTGGCCGTCGGTGTCGTCGCCCTCGATCTCGCCTTCCAGCCAGATCACGTGCCGGGCCCCGAGTTGATCGGCCAGCAGGGCCTCCAGGGCCTCTCGCGTCCGACCGGGCCCGCGGGCCGGATCCAGCAGGCAGCGGCCCGTGGTCAGGACCGTGCCGAGACCGTCGCCGTCCAGGGCGCCGCCCTCCAGAACGGTGGCGCAGCCGGCCCGCTCGACCCTGGCCGCACGGGCTACAGCGCCGCCGGCCGCGGCATCCCTATCCCAGGGCGGGTACTTGCCGCCCCAGGCATCGAAACCGAAGTCCGCCGCCAGGCGCCCCCCGCGGTCGTCGACCAGGAAGAGCGGGCCGTAGTCGCGGATCCAGCTGTCGTCGGTGGGAATCCGGTGGAAGCGCAGGCGCTCCACCTGGACGCCCTGCCCTGCAAGCCCGCTGCGCACGCGTTCCTCGGCCGGCTCATCGGCGACCAGCAGGTTGACCGTCTCCGCGCCGTGCAGCGCACGAACCATGTCGACGTAGGCGCGCTCGGCGCCCTCCAGCCGCCCGGGCCAGGTGTCGCGGTTGTGGGGCCACGTCAGCCAGGTGCCGGCGTGCTCCTCCCACTCTGCCGGCCAGCGGAAGCCGAGTTCTGAGGGAGTGCGAGGCGTTTCCATCCGAGATAGACCCTGCGCCGGGAAGCGCACTCAGTCGCGCAGGCGGCGCGTGAGGTCCGCGAAGGCGTCGATGCGACGGTCGCGCAGGAAGGGCCAGTCGCGGCGCGTGCGCTCGACGGCGGCGAGGTCGCACTCGACCACCAGCACCTCCTCCTCGTCGCTGGATGCGCGCGCCAGCACGCGGCCGAAGGGATCCGCCACGAACGACTGCCCCCAGAAGCGGATGCCGTCCTCCGCCCCCACGCGGTTCACGGCCACCACGAAGACCCCGTTGGCAATGGCGTGTCCGCGCTGCACGGTCTCCCAGGCATCGTGCTGGGCGCTGTCGACCGCGTCACCCTCATCGAACTGCCAGCCGATGGCGGTCGGATAGAGGAGTACCCGCGCCCCGGCCAGGGCGGTCAGGCGCGCCGCCTCCGGATACCACTGGTCCCAGCAGATCAGCGGCCCCACGCGCCCGGCGCGTGTGTCGAAGGCCCGGAATCCCAGATCGCCCGGCGTGAAGTAGAACTTCTCGTAGTAGAGCGGGTCGTCGGGGATGTGCATCTTGCGGTAGATGCCGGCCAGGGCGCCGTCGGCATCGAGCACCACGGCCGTGTTGTGATAGACGCCGGCGTCGCGGCGCTCGAAGACCGAGCCCACGATGCTGATGCCACGGGCGGCCGCCAGCTTGGCCAGTGCCTCGGTGGTGGGCCCGGGGACGGGCTCGGCCAGGTCGAAGAGCTGCGCGTCCTCGCGTTGGCAGAAATAGCGGGTGCGGAACAGCTCCTGGGTGCAGACCAGGCTTGCGCCGCGCTCGGCAGCCTCCTCGATGCCCTCCAGGGCACGAGCCAGATTCCGCTGCGGGTCTTCCCCGCAGCGCATCTGCACCAGACCGATCCGCAGAATCTCGCTCACGACGCCTCGATACCCCATCCGACTCGTGACCGCCTCTGTCACACCGGCCCCGCAGGCTCGGGTCATGCGCAACACGATCCTCGGCATTCTCCAGACCCTGTCCATCGTTCTGGGGTTCGCGGCGGCGGGCCTGGCGGCCGCTGCCGTCTACCCTCCCGCCATGGCCCAGCGGGAATGGCTCGTCGACGGCTTCAACGTGATCCAGGTGGGGCTCCTGGCGGGCCGCGAGCGGGAGCACTGGTGGGGTCCCGCGCGGCGCGGCGAGCTCCGCGAACGCGCCGAGCAGCTCGACGACCCGGACGCCGAGGTGCTGCTGGTGTTCGACGGCTCCGACCCGGGACCCGCCGAGGCCGGCCGCACCCGCACCGTATTCGCACGCTCCGCCGACGACTGGATCCTGGCGCGCCTGCGCGAGGCCGCCGACCCCGCCGCCATCCGCGTGGTCACCGCCGACCGCCGCCTCGCCGCCCGCGCGCGCCA
>CAMYOO010000246.1:3669-8792 GCA_947260035.1 uncultured delta proteobacterium | reverse complement strand
CGTGGAACCCCCGGATCAGCGCCACGCCCACGGGCAACGCGATGTGCAGAAAAAGATTGAGGACGAAGAAGGCGCCGGGGATCGGCCGCTCGCCCACAAAGGTGCCGCTGATGGGCTCCGAGAAGATGGGCAACGCGTTCTTCGTACCCATGAGCCGGCTGTTCCAGCCCATGGAGGCCTGGATGGCCTTCCTGGCCTTCGGTGCGTTCCTGTGTCTGGTGCCCTGGTGGAACAAGCCGCTGCCGGACGAGATCCCGGAGCCGTCGCGTTCGCCCGGTTCACGCTGCACCGGCTGCGACCAGTGCTCGATCGACTGCCCCTACGAAGCCATCGCCATGGTCAGGCTCTCGGACGACGACACGCGCGAGGTGGCCGTGGTCAACGAGGCGTTCTGCGTGAGCTGTGGCATCTGCTCGGCTTCTTGCGCGCCGATGGTGGTCGGGCCCCCGGAGCGGACCGGCCGCGACGAGCTGGCGGAGATCCGCGCCTTCATCGCCGAGCAGAGCATCGGCCCCAAGGACGTGGTGGTGATCGCCTGCGCCCGCGGCGCGGGCCGGCTCGCAGGTCAGGCCGAGGTGGAGGGCGCCCGCATCTTCTCGGTGATCTGCATCGGCAACCTCCATACTTCCGTGATCGAGTTCCTGCTGCGCGCGGGCACGGGCGGCGTTCTGATCGCCAGCTGCCCGCCGCGTGACTGCTGGAGTCGCGAGGGGCCGCGCTGGCTCGAGGAGCGCGTCTATCACGGCCGGGAGGCCGAGCTCCGCGACAGCGTCGATCGCCGGCGCATCCGCGTGGTGTACGCCGGCGAGGGTGAGCGACGGCTGGTGCTGGGTGCGCTGGCGGAGTTCCGCCGCGACGTGGCGGAGCTGGACAACGTCGTGGGCGAGGACGGCATCGAGATCGACACGGAGTGCGAGCGCGAGCCGAGGCCGGCGCTGTGAAGCCGCTGACCCAGGGCTTCGCCGCCCTCGTCGCCGTGGGTCTCACGGCGGGCCTGGTGTACTGCACGGCGCTGCCGTACCAGCAGGAGTCGAGCGAGGAGGCGCTGATCCGCCTCTCCTGGCGGACCGTGGGAGAGCGCGTCGAGGAGTGCCGCACGCCCAGCGAAGAAGAGCTCGCCGCCCTGCCGCCCCACATGCGCCAGGGCGAGATCTGCGAGGGAGCCATGGTGCCGTTCCGTCTGCGGGTCGCGGTGGACGGAGCCTCGGTCTTCGACGGCCCGGTGCACACCGCGGGCGCCCGCGGCGACCGGCCCGCCTACGTGTTCCAGGAGTTCCGCGTGCCGCCCGGCCCCCATCACCTGCAGGTGCGCTTCGAGGTGGACCGCGGCGAGGGGGAGGCGCTCTCGGAACGCCCCCCGCTCACCCTGGACGCAGAGGTCACCCTCGAGCCCCGCGCCATCCTGCTGGTGGTCGAGAACGAGGGAAGTCTGGGCATCTTCGAGCAGCCCGAAGCCTGAATCGGCGCCAAGCTGCAGCTCTCCTGACGGCTGAGTGGAAGAGCCTTGGGATGGGACTATGCCCGGGGCGCAGTGCGCTTGCGGCCGCTGCCCGTCTTGCGAGTAGCGCTCTCGCTTTCGCTCTTGGCGACCTTCTTGGGCTTCGCCTTGGCGGGCTCGGCCTTGGACCCGGCTGCCTTGGCCCCGGCCGCCTTGGCCCGAGTGGTCTTGGCCTTGCCGTTGGTCGTCTTAGCCGTGCTGCTCGCAGCCTTGCGCGTGCGGCGCTTGGGCTTCTCGGCGGGTGCGTCGGTGATGACCTCGGCCTGTGCCTGAAGCCAATGCTCCAGGGCCTGGCCATGGGGACGGCCTGCGCGCTCCCAGATATGGTAGGCGCGCTCCTCCAGCTGCGCGGGGGTGTGCTTCTCCACGGATGTCTGCCTCGTGTGGGTTCGGGTATCTGTTGAGTCGGGTCCGGACGGCGTATGATCGCTGCCGTCCGTCAGATCGTATGTCGGCTGGGCGACCCCGCAAGTGCTTTCGGGACGTCAGACTTCGAGGAATCCATGACCGAAGCGGTGCGGGGAGCAGAAGACCTGAGACTGGCGGCGGACCAGCTCGCCGCCCGGCTGCCGTCGGCGCTGGCCCCGCTGGCGCGCATGGCCTTCAACTACCGCTGGTGCTGGACACTGGGGGGATCCGACCTCTTTGCGGCGGTGGACGCCGACCGCTGGGAGGCCTGCGGCCGCAATCCCGTGCGGCTGCTCCAGGAGGCGCCCACCGTGGCGCTGGAGCGCGCGGCGGCCGACCGCGCACTCATTCAGCAGGCGTACTCCCTGGAAGACGGCATCGCGGTGGAGTGCTCCCGGCCTCCCCAGGTGGAGGGCATCGACCCGGAGCGGCCGGTCGCCTTCCTGTGCGCGGAGTACGGGGTGCACGTGTCGCTTCCCGTCTACGCCGGCGGCCTGGGCGTGCTGGCCGGCGATTTGATCAAGGCCGCCTCCGATTCCGGGCTGCCCATGGTGGCCGTGGGCCTGCTCTACAGCCAGGGGTACTTCCGCCAGCGCATGGACATCTCGGGCTGGCAGCACGAGTACTGGGTCGAGAGCGACCCGCCCCGGCTGCCCGGCGCGTTGGTGACGCGCGACGGTCTGGAGCCCCTGATGATCCACGTGCCGATCCGCGGGCGCCAGGTGGCGACGCAGATCTGGCGCTTCGCCGTGGGTCGCGTGCCGCTCTTCCTGCTGGACACGGACCTGCCGGAGAACGATCCGGTGGATCGCTGGATCACCTCGCGCCTGTACGTGGGCGACCGCGATACGCGCCTGGCGCAGTACGCGCTGCTCGGAATCGGTGGCATCCGCGCACTGCGCGCGGTGGGAATCGAGCCGGGCGTGCTGCACCTGAACGAGGGCCATCCCGCCCTGGCGCCGCTGGAGCTGGCGGCCGGCGACGTGGCGTGCGGAGCGTCCTTCGACGACGCGCTGGAGGCCGCGCGGGCGCGGACGGTGTTCACCACCCACACCCCGGTGCCCGCGGGCAACGAGACCTATCCGCCGGAGCAGATGCAGCGTGTCTTCAGCGGGCTGGACGATCGGCTCGGGGTGGACTGGGAGCGGATCCTGGGCCTGGCTCGCGTGCATCCCGGAAACCGGGACGAGCCTCCCGGGATGACCGCCCTGGGCCTGCGCGTGAGCCGCGCCCGCAACGGCGTGAGCCGCCGCCACGGCGGCGTGGCGCGCGGCATCTGGCGGCCCGTCTTCGGGTCCGACACCGAGAACGAAGTGCCCATCGGCCACGTCACCAACGGGGTCCACCTGCCCACCTGGATGGCGGAGCCGATCCGGCGTCTGCTGGACGGGCAGCTCGGCCTGGGCTGGGAGTCGCGCAGCCTGAAGCCCGACACCTGGGCCAAGATCGCCGACATTCCGGACGCAGATCTCTGGCGGATCCGCTGCGAGTTGCGGGCCGGGCTGGTGGAGTACGTGCGCCAGCGCGCCACCCTGGACCGGTTGGCGCGGGGCGAAGCGGCCGACTACGTGGACATGGCCTCGCGCGCCTTCGATCCCGACCGCCTCACCATCGGCTTCGCCCGCCGCCTGGCCACCTACAAGCGCCTGCACCTGCTGAGCCGCGATCTGCCGCGCGCGCTGCGCCTGCTGCGCGGCTCGCGGGACGTGCAGTTCCTGATGGCCGGCAAGGCCCATCCCTCGGACGACGGCGCCAAGCGCGTGGTGCAGCAGCTCTTCGAGGCGCGCGGCGCGCCGCTGGTGGGTGAGCACATCGCCTACCTGCACGACTACGACCTGCGCATGGCGCAGTACCTGGTGAGCGGCTGCGACGTCTGGGTGAACCTGCCGCGGCCGCCGATGGAGGCCAGCGGGACCAGCGGCATGAAGGCGGCCATGAACGGTGTGCTGAACATCAGCGTGATGGACGGCTGGTGGGCCGAGGCCCACGACGGAACCCACGGCTGGGCCATCTCCGGCGACGTGGACGACAACGTCGAGGCCCAGGACGACCGCGACGCCCAGGCCGTGCTCGACATTCTCGAGCACCAGGTGATCCCGCTCTTCTACGAGCGCGACGCCGACGGCATCCCGCGCGCCTGGGTGCGGCAGATGAAGGCCTCGATCCGCGCCGGCGCGCTGGGCTTCAGCGCGCGGCGCATGGTGCGCGACTACGTGGACCGCGCCTACCTCGCCGACGCCTGATCCGGCTTCGCACGGCGCCCGCCCAGGGCGACCATGAGCGAGCCGATCACCACAACGGCCGATGCGATGAGCGCGCCCGGCGTCACCACGCGCGCGTCCACGTGCTGCGGCCAGAGGCTCGCGGCGACGCCCGTGCAGCCCAGCGTGGCCAGGGGGGTGAGCGCGATGACCGCAGACACCCGCGACGCTTCCCAGTGCTCCAGCGCAGCGGCGAAGGTGCCGTAGGCCAGCAGGGTGTTGGCCGAGGAGAACACCAGCAGCAGCCAACCGTTCGTGTCCAGCTGCGCCAGCGTCACCGGTGTCGACCCGGGCGCGAAGATCAGCGCGCCCCCGGCGAAGATGCAGAGCATGATGCCCTGGGACGGGAGCCAGAGCAGAAGCTGCTTCTGCGCCAGCCCGTAGATGGCCCAGGTGACCGACGCCACGCCGATCCACACGACGCCCGATACGTAGCGGTCGATCCCCTCGACCAGCGTGCGCAGCTGGTCGGCGAAGAAGCCGCCCATGCCCAGCAGCAGGACGCCCAGCCCCAGCCATTGCAGCGGCGCGAAGCGCTCGTGGAACACGAAGATTCCGCCCAGGGCCAGCAGCAGCGGTGCGGCCTGGATCAGCACCTGCGCGCTGGGCGCGTTGGTGCGATCCAGGCCCAGCAGGTACGCGATGTAGTTGCCCGCCAGGAACAGCGTCGCCACGAGCAGGAGCCCCAGACGCCGCGAGCCCAGCCCGCTCAGGCGGGGCAGCGCCGCGCGCGAGCGCAGCACGATTCCGAGCACCACGGTGGCGAACGAAAAGCGGAACCAGGTCAGCGTGACCGGGTCCAGGTCCCGCAGCACGCCCTGGAGGATCAGCGGCAGCACGCCCCAGAGCAGCATCGTGCACGAGGCCAGTGCGAGCCCCAGTCCGAAGCGCCCGGATGCCTGGTGTCGGGGGGTCATGGCGCGCCGAGGGTAGGCCAGCCCCGCAGCGGCTCCACG
>CAMYOO010000246.1:0-3596 GCA_947260035.1 uncultured delta proteobacterium | reverse complement strand
CGCGCTGGCCGTGGGCGGCCTCTCGTGGCCCGTGAGCGACCGCATCGAGCAGCGCAACGACTTCTGCAACGCTTGCCACCTTCCCGATGGAACCCCGCTCCACATCCAGCTGCGCGAGGACTTCGACCGCAGGATCCCGGTGAGCCTGGCCGGCGTGCACGGCCGCGGCTGGGTGGAGGAGGAAGGCGAAGACCGCGCCTTCCGCTGCATCGACTGCCACTCCGGTTCCGGACCGATTGAACGCACGCGGGTCAAGCTGCTGGCCGCCCGCGATGCCGCCCGCTGGGCGATCGGCTCGTTCGAAGAGCCCGACGGCATGCCCTTCGACCTGTCGGAGCAGACCTGTCGCGCCTGCCACACCGGCTTCCGCCACTCGGCCGCACCGGGCTGGACGGTGGATGCCTACCACGGCCTCGAGGCCCACGACGCGCTCGGCGGGCCGCCCTGCGTCAGCTGCCACACCGTCCACGCGCGCGGCGGCGACGGCATGGCGTACTACATGGACAGAGCGAGCGTGGCGAGCGCGTGCCGCGCGTGCCATTCCGATTCAGACGCCCCCGGCATCTCGCTCGAGCTTTCCTACCCCGCCGCCGACTGAACCCGCGGCTGCGAGTCGGCTCGAGTTCAGCTCCGGGCGGCGCTAGGCGGCGGACTATGCTTGCGCCACCGGAGCGCCGTGAGCCGCGGGGCTGCTCGGGTTGGAGGAGTCCATGGCCCTGAGAATCGTCGAGGCCCACGTGGCAGAGCGCCACGTGGCGGAGGCCGAAGCGCTGATGCGGGAGCATACGAAGAACCCGCTCTGGTCGGACGCGCGAGGCGGCGCCCCGGGCCGCGTGATATCCGCCGTGGTCGGGACCAGCCGCACCGGCTCGCTGCTCGACCGCCTGTGGCGCTACGAGGCCGGAGATCCCGACTTCCGCGTGCTGGTGCTTCCCGTGGACGCGGTGCTGCCCCGGCCACGAGCCTCGGGCGGGGAGGAGGACCGTCCTGCGCCGGGCTCCGCGGCTGCCGTGAGCCGCGAGGAGATCTACGCCAAGGTCAGCGACGCCTCCGAGCTGAACCGCGACTATCTGGCACTGGTGGTGCTCGCGACCGTGGTAGCCGCCATCGGCATGGTCAACGACAACACGGCCGCGGTGATCGGCGCCATGGTGGTAGCGCCGCTGCTCGGGCCGAACATGGGCCTCGCCCTCGGGCTGACCCTGGCTGAGCGCGACCTGGTGCGCACCTCGATACGCGCCGCGCTGGCCGGGGTCGGCCTGGCCTTCGCGGCATCGCTGGTCATGTCCCTGGGCCTGGACGCGGATCCCCGCATCCCGGAGCTGGCGTCCCGCACGCGCCTGGGGCTGGGCGACGTGCTGCTGGCGCTGGCGGCCGGCTGCGCCGGCACCCTGGCCTTCACCTCCGGCGCGCCCGCCTACCTGGTCGGCGTGATGGTGGCGGTGGCGCTGCTGCCGCCGACGGTGGCCTGCGGTCTGCTCCTGGGCGAAGGGCACCTGCGCGAGGCCGGCTCGGCCCTGCTCCTGGTTCTGGTCAACGTTACGGCGGTGAACCTGGCCGCCATGGCCACGTTCGTCGCCAAGGGGATGCAGCCCCGGACCTGGTGGAACGCCCAACGCGCTCGCCGCAGCGTCCGCTGGGGCCTTGCCGGCTGGTTGCTGCTCCTGGCGGTCTTCGTACTTCTCGTCTTCTTCTTCGCCGCGCCCTGACGCGGGCTGCACGCGCAGGGGCTTCACTCCGGCTGGCGCCGGCCCCGCGGCGCTGCTTCCCACGGTCTCGCCGGAACCGTCCTACGCCGGGCCTCCGTAGGGCTCGGGCAGCGCCCCTCAGCCTCCGACGGGCAGGGTCAGCACCGGCTTGATCTCCTCGACATCGCCCGCCTGCAGGGAGAAGAGGTCCATGAGGAGCAGGAACGTGGCCTTCGAGTTGGCGTCGTCCGCTGCGAGGTAGAACCAGTAGTCGCGGTGCTTGACCGCCACGGCCGCACCCTTGGGCCGGTCCTTGCTCGAATGCACCGCGAACAGGTCGTCCAGCACCTCCAGCCAGTCGAAGGGCTCGTCCCGCGCGTCCACGGTCGCGACAGCGCTGCCGTCGTCCAGGTGCTCCTGGGGTACGTGCACGCCGTTGGCGAGGAAGTAGAGGACCCCGACCAGGGAGCGCGCGTCTACCGCCACCTCGCCCAGCACCTGGTCCGGCTCGAACACATCCAGCTCGCTGTCCTCCTGGGCCACCAGCTCGAAGCGTCGCCGGCCCGGCTCGAGCCGCAGCAGCTCCCGCAGCCGGGCGACCTCCGGGGAGGCGTCGGACTCCAAGGAGAAGCGCAGCACCAGCCGGCGCTTCTCCGCCACGAGGGCGAGCTTGCCCGACGGGGTCTCCTCGAACTCGACGCCCGCCCTGACCGCCGAAACGGTGTCTTCCCCTTCGACCTGCGAAGCGTCGAGCGGGGCCGAGAGGTACTCGCGCCGCGTTTCGAACTCGAACTCGATCAGGCGCTGTTTGGTCAGCGAGCGGACCAGCCGGCTCGCCTCGCGGAATGTCTCGAACTCCGGCGCGTGGCGGGGGGTTGGCCCCGAAGCGGTCGGCGCGTTCTTCAGGCCATTGACCGCCTCCGTGGTCAGGCGCAGGATCCGGTCCTCGCGCCAGCCGGACTCCGCCAGCAGTGCGATCGCAGGCGTCTTCAAGGGCTGGAGCATGCGCTTCTGGAACGTCTCTCCGCCCATGATCGAGAAGGTCATCGTCGGTCGCTCGGAGTAGCGCACGCCAACTCCCAGGGCGGCGGAATCGGCGCCGCCGCTCACGATGTTGCCGCCGATGCTGGCGTCGGACTCGAACTCGAACTGGGTCGAGATGCTGCTGACGGCCAGGAAGACGGGAATGTCGCGGTACCGCAGGCGCACCAGGTTCACCAGCAGCTGCTCGGACTGGGCCACCCGCACCGCGTCGCTGTAGTGGGAGCTGGCGACGATCATGGACCGCGGCCCCATCTGGCAGCCGGCCAGCCCGAGGCACGCGGCCAGAGTGATCGCTGTACGGTGTCGCTTCATCTCGGATCCCTCTCGCGTCCCTGTGTCTCGTGGGCCGCGCGCACACAGGTGTCCTGCGCCGGAGCCGCCAGGGCCGTGCCCGCCTCTTCGAACTCGCGCCGGATCTCCGGATCCAGCCCGATCGGTCCGACGGCACGATGGAGGGGCCGACGGCCCGGGCAAGGAGGTTGACGGGCGGACGTAGCCCGGTCAAGTCGGGGCCGCCCTCCTGAGCGCTCGCCGAGATCTAGAGCGTGCCGCTTGGCTGAGCTTGGCTTTATCGCTTTCCTGTGGACCCGGCTGTGCTGCCTCGACAAACCCCAGCCCCCCATCCCGCCGGCCGGATCCCCCCGCTGCGGCCCCCGTAGGGATGGTTGACATAACGCCCAGACCGTCGGAGTCATTGAGATGTCCGCCACCGCAACCTTCGACGGCCGCGAGGTTTCGCGGCAGGAAGTGCAGCAGTGGGAATGGAAACGGGGGCGACGAGCCGCTCGCCTGATCGTGGCTCATCTCGGCCACGAGAGGGCGTTGTCTCTCCTGTCGGCTGCCGGCCTGACGAGCATCGAACCG
>CAMYOO010000245.1 GCA_947260035.1 uncultured delta proteobacterium | reverse complement strand
GTGCTGCTGCTGGGCGAACCGGGGACCCTGGGGCTCTACCTGGTGGCCGCCCACCGCTACTACGAGCGCAACAGCGGCATGGACGTGGCGCTGCGGGTCACTCCGCTGCCGCGCGTCACGGTCGTTGCCGCGCCGGTGCTGACCACCGCCTGCCTCGGCACGCTGGCGGGTCTGACCATCCAGGCGCTGGTGCTGGGCGTGGATGCACGCCTGGTCTGGCTGGCGCCTCCTCTGTTCGGCCTGGTGATGTTCAGCGGACTCGTGGGCTTTGCGCTGGCGGAGCGCTTCGCGGAGTTCACGCGCTTCCTGCTCGGCTCGGTGGTGCCGAACCTGGTGATCTCGCTTCCGTTCACGACGGCGGTGGGTTGGCTTCCTCCGCTGTGGCTCGTCTGGCTTCCGTCCCAGTGGGCGGTGAGCGCGTTCGTGGCGATCGTGCGCGGAGCGCCGGACCCGGCGCTGTGGACGGCGTGCTGCGCCGGCCTGGCCGCCGCCAACGCCGCCGCCATGCTCGTGGCCATGGGCGCCGAGCGCGCCACCGCGGAAGCGACGAGCCCGGCGTGAGCGAGGCGGCCCGCATCCTGGCGCTGGCCCACAAGGACGCGCGCGGCATCGCCCGCGACGGCTTCCTGCTCTGGATTGCGCTCTACCCGCTCGTGCTCGTGGCTCTGCTGCGGCTGGCCCTGCTCTGGATCCCCGTGGAAAGCCTCGGGCTGTACCTGTCGCCGGTGCCGGCGATCCTGGCGCCGAGCCTGGTCGGAATCCTGCTCGGCTTCTCGTTGATCGAGGAGCACGAGCAGAAGACCTGGGAGCTGCTGCGTGTGCTGCCGCTGCAGGAGCGGACGCTCTGGGGCTACCTGATCGGCGGGCCGCTTGTGCTGGGATTCGTGCTGTCGCTGGCCTGCTCGGCGATCTACGGCCGCGCGCCCACGGCACCGGGCCGCTTCCTGCTGATGACGGCGGCGGCCGCGCTGGTCGCGCCGGCGCTGGCCGTGCTGCTGGCGGCTGTGGCCCGGGACAAGATCCAGGGGCTGGCCCTGGGCAAGATCCTCTCGGCGCCGAGCGCCGCACCGATCGTGGCCTTCTTCATTCCGGCAGGCTGGCAGGTGCTGCTCCTCTGGAGCCCCTGGTACTGGATCTACGCGGGCCTGCTCGAAAGCTTCGCTGCACCCGGCGAGCTGGCCTCCCGCGGCTGTCCGCTGCTGATCCCCAGCACGATCTGGGCGGGGCTGGCGGTTCCCGTCGCGGCGGGCGGACTGGCGATCTTCTTCTCGCTCCGCGCGCTGCGCCGACGGGTCGGCTGAGCCCGAGCCTCGAGCTCGGCCACCGCGCGGATGACGAAGCGCAGCGGCCCACCCGGCCGCGCCGCGTCGAAGGGGTAACAGGTGACCAGACTCAGCGTGGGCACCTCGGTGTCCGCCAGCACGTGGGTGTCGCGCTCGTGCACCACCGCGAGATCCGTCACGCGGTAGAGAAGCGAGGAGCCGTCGGCGCGCTCCACGCGGATGCGGTCGCCCGAGGTCAGTTCGCGCAGGAAGGCGAAGTGCGTGTCGCGGTGGCCGGCCACGACGCTGTGGCCGGGAGCGCCGAGGGCGGCGCTCCCGGCCAGTCGCCCCGGTCCGAACGCCAGCGTGCGCCCGGTCGCCCCCTCGAGCACCAGCACACGGACGTCGCGGCCGGGAACCTCGAGCCGCGCCACCGGCCAGGTGTCGGCCCAGGGCCACGGCGCCACCGCGACCTCGCCCGCCCGGATCCGACCCCACGCGCGTTCCAGGAGCCGCTGCGCCAGCAGCGCCTTGGCGGGGATCCACAGCCCCTGGGTCAGGAGCGCCGCGCCGCACAGCGCCGCCACAGCCGCGAGACGGCGACGCGTCTTCATCGCCGCCAGCCCAGCAGCGTTGCGCCAGCCAGCATCAGCATCCCCAGCAGGCGCAGCAGCGGCGCCGGGGTGGCGGTGCGCGGGAGCACGCCCGCGCTCCAGCCGGCCGGGCGGTTCGAGGGGACGGCCGAGCGGCGCAGCGCCTCGCGCTCGGGCCGGCTCGGGGTCACGTCCACGGCCACCAGGCTGGTGTACTTGGAGACCAGGTGGTGCTCCAAGGCCACGGCCAGCACGGCGCCGCGAACCGCGTCGGGCTCTGCGCCCGTCGCCAGCGAGTTCATCAGCGCCGCGATCTTGCTGCGCGCCCACAGCACGCCGATGCCGCGCTCCGGCGGTCCCGGCGCCAGCGGTACCCGCACCTCCCAGGGCACCCGCCCGCGGCGCCCGCGAACCACCACGTCGCCCACGAAGCGCGGGACCCGGGCGGTCACGACCACCGGCTCGCCCAGGTAGAGGTCCGGCACGCGCTCGGGCCACATCTCGACCGCGTCGCCCCACAGCACCTCGACGTCCGTGAGCACCGGGCTCTCCAGGCGAGCGAAGAGCTCGTGCATCTTGGTCTGCACCTCGGGCGGGGTCGCGATGAACGTGGGCGTTCCTCGGCCGAAACGAGCAGCCCGCTCCAGGAAGTAGCCATTGGGCGCCGAACCGATGCCGACGGGGAACAGGCGACTTCGGCCCAGGTCGGCATGCAGGAGTCGAAAGAGCTCCACCTCGTTGGCGATGCTTCCGTCGGTGATGAAGACCACCTGGCGCACGTCGCCGCTGCCATCGTCCCCGTCCAGCGCTCTGCGCAGCGCCGGCAACATGTCCGTGCCCCCCCCGGCGTCCAGCCCCTTCACCCAGGCACGCGCGCGCTGCAGGTTCGCCGCGTCGGCGGGCACGCCGTTCGAAAAGAGCGCCCGGTGCTGGTCGTTGAAGCGGATCACGTTGAAGCGGTCGCCCGGAGCCAGGCGCTCCAGAGCCAGCAGCAGCGCGGCGCGCGCCTGACGGATCGAGGTGCCGCCCATGGAGCCCGAGACGTCGATGACGAAGACCACTTCGCGCGTGAGGCGCGTCGCCGCCTCGCCGGTCTCCGGCGGCATCACCATGAGCAGCACGTCGGCTCCCGGGCCGTTCGGCTCGGCAAACAAGGCCACGCGGGGCTCGCTGCCGGGCTCGGGCTTCCACTCCAGTACGAAGTCGCGGTCGGCCAGATCCTCCAGGTAGACGCGTTGACGGCCCACGGCCAACTCCTGGGCAAAGACCACGTGCGTGGGGCTCGCCATGCTGGAGAGCGGAACTCCCGCATCGAGCTCGACGCGCAGACGCAGGCGGTTGTGCGAACCCTCGTCCGGGTTCCACAGCGGCCCGGCGATGCGCGCGGCGTCGGGCACGGCGGCCGTCGGCGGGAGCGGCAGAGCGGCCGGCGTGGCGGCCGCCGGGTCCTCAGCCGCCCCGGGCACGTAGCGCGGCGCGGCCACCAGGGGCAGGCGCAGGCGGAAGCGGCCGTCCCGATAGCGGACCGTCTCCTGGTACTCGATGGCGACCTCGACCAGCTCACCCGGCCCGATGTTGGCCACCGACGCCGTGAACAGGTTCGGCCGCTCCTGCTCCACCAGCGAGGCCTTGCGCCCCTCGTTGCGGGCCTTCTCGTAGCTGCGCCGCGCCTGGGCACGCTCTCGAATCTGGCCTTCGATCACCCGTTCGCCGATGCGCATGTCCAGGTGGTCCACCGCCGCCATCTCCGGCAGCGGAAACAGGTAGACGCCCTCCACCCACACGTCGGAGGGATTGGCGAAGCGCTGCACCAGCCGGGTCCGCGCCACCATGCCGGTCACCTTGAGGTCGACGTCCGTCTGCAGCAGCGGCAGCGGCGCGACGCCGCCGCCGGGTCGCTGCACGAAGAGGGTTCCGCCACCGACCTCATCCGGTCCCGCCGCGGCGGCTGGGCGAGGAGGAGCCAGCCCGAGTCCCATCAGCACCACCCCCGCGATGCCGAGCTTCCATCCCCGTACGCCTTGCATGTTGCGTCCTCGCCTTCTGGCGTCCGGACCGGGAGGGAACTTCCCTCGCAGACCGGGCTGGCTCCTGAACCCCGCGACAACGAACATGCGCAACGCTCGTGGCGGGGCGCCGCGCGGGCGGGGGAAGTTCCGAGGCGAGATGTGGCGAAGATGAGGCAGTTGCCTTTTGCCCCGCTTCCCATCACTGAGGTAGGCTCGCCGTGGATGGCCGCCGACCCGAAAGGCCGCATCGCCGTCGTCGACGACGAGGCCAACATCCGCGAGACCGTCGGCTTCGCACTTCGTCGCGAGGGCTACGTCGTCGACGTGTTCACCGACGGCGCGGATGCGTGGGAGCGCTTCGAGCGCGAGCTGCCGGACCTGCTGGTGCTCGACATCCTGATGCCGCGCATGGACGGACTCGAGCTGTGCCGGCGCGTGCGAGCGCGCTCGGAGTCCCTGCCGCTCATCTTCCTCACCTCCCGGGACGACGAGTTCGACCGGGTTCTGGGTCTCGAGCTGGGCGCCGACGACTACCTTTGCAAGCCCTTTTCCATGCGCGAGCTGCTGGCGCGGGTCAAGGTTCTGTTCCGGCGACTGGCGCTGCTGGAGAGCCGCGCCGAGGCCGATGCGTCCTCGAGCCTGCGGGTGGCCGGGCTGCTGCTGGACCTGGACCGCTACAGCGTGTCGTGGAACGGCGATGCGGTGCCTCTGACCGTGACCGAGTTCCAGGTGCTCTGCGCCCTGGTGCGTCGCCCGGGTCACGTCAAGACCCGCGAGCAGCTCATGCAGGCGGGCTACCCCCACGACGCCTTCGTCTCCGAGCGCACCATCGACAGCCACATCAAGCGCATCCGGCGCAAGTTCGGCGACGTGGACGCGGCGTTCGCGGGCATCGAGACCGTGCACGGCCTCGGATACCGCTACCGCTCCGGGGTGGACTCCTCGTGAGCCGGGGCCGCGGGCGGCTGACGGGAATTCGCTTGCGCCTGCTGGCGTTCAACGCCCTGCTCGTCTTCCTGCCCGTGGCCGGCGTGCTCTTCCTGGACACCTACGAGCGGCAGCTCCTGGCCGACCAGGAGCGCTCCATGGTGGAGCAGGGCCGGGTGTTGGCCGCCGCCCTGTCCGGGCGCGGCGCCCTCGAGGAAGCCGACCTGGAACGCACCCTGCTCGAGCTGCGCCAGCGCACGGGGGCGCGCATCCGCGTCGTGGACTGCTCGAGCTGCGCCAGCGCACGGGGGCGCGCATCCGCGTCGTGGACCCATCGGGACGCGCGCTGGCGGACACCAGCCTGTTGGGCCCGCGCCGCGAGCCCGAGGCCGAAGCACAGGACCCTCCTCGTCAGGGCTGGCTCTACCGCGTCGCCGCGCTGCCCTTCCGCCTCTACCGGGACTGGCTCGGCCCTCCCCAGGCCAGCCACGGCAGCGCGGACGTCTACACCTCGGGCCGGCCCGTGCTCGGCAGCGAGGTGCGCGCGGCGCTGGAGGGACGCTACGGCGCCGCGACGCGGATCTCTTCCGGCGGCCAGCGCTCGGTCACGCTCTACTCGGCCCTGCCGGTGGTGGACGCGGGCCGCGTGGTCGGCGCGGTGCTGGTCTCGCAGTCCACCTACCGCATCCTCCAGGCGCTCTACCGGGTGCGGGTGGACGTGCTGCGCGTGTTCCTCGCGTCCCTGGCCGCGGCCATGGTGTTGTCGCTGCTGGTCTCCCACACGATCGCGCGCCCCTTGGTGACCCTGCGCAACCAGGCGGAGGCGCTGCTGGACCGGGGGCGCCTGCGCGGACGCTTCGAGATCCCGGGGCGCCGCGACGAGATCGGCGACCTTGCGCGGAGCCTGGAAGTCCTGCGCGGCCGGCTCGAGGAGCACATCGAGTCGTTCGCGTCCGACGTGTCCCACGAGTTCAAGAACCCGCTGGCCTCGATCCGCACGGCGACGGAGCTGCTGGCCGAGGTCGAGGCGCCGGACGAGCGCAGGCGCTTCGCCGCGCTGGTCGCCCGCGAGGTGGCCCGCATGGAACGCCTGCTCTCGACGGTCCGGGAGATGAGCCGCCTGGACGCAGGCCTGCCCGCGGACGATCGCGGCGCCACGGATCTGCGCGAACTCTGCGAAGGGGTGGCCGAAGCCCAGCGCCTGCGGGGCGTCGCCGTCGAGTTGAGCGGAGCCTCGAGCCTGCCCGTGGTCACGTCTGCGGAGCGGATCGTCCGGGTGCTGGAGAACCTGCTGGACAACGCGACCGGGTTCTCCCCCGCGGGCGAAACGCTCGAGGTGGAGCTGGACAGCGAGGACGGCTGCGCACGCATCCGGGTGCTGGACCGGGGTCCTGGCATTCCCGAGGCCCACGCCGCGCGGATCTTCGAACGCTTCTTCAGCTATCGGCCCGACGGCGCTGCCGAATCCGTCCACTCGGGCCTGGGCCTGGCGATCGCCCGGGCCCTGGCCGAGGGAGAGGGCGGCACTCTGGCCGCCTGGAACCGCGACGGCGGCGGGGCGTGTCTGCAACTGAGCTTGCCTCTGACCCGCGAGGCCTGAAGCGCAGGCTCGTGGTTTCCCTCCGGGGGGTTCCGAGAATTCCTACCGCACCGCTGCGCTATTCCCTCCGGTTGCTGACCCGCGTTCGAGGGATGCCCCCAAAAAGCCGGAATCCAAGCTAGAATCCAAGCCTTGGACGACTCCCGAGCGCGGGCGGGGTGCCATGGCGCTGGAGTTCCATGTCCAACGAGGAGCTCTCATGCGCTGCCGGATGTTGTCGCTGCTGCTGGCCGTTGCCGCCGTCGCTCTGTCACTGCCCCAAAGCGCGGAAGCGGGTCGGCCCCGGGTAAGCCACGAAGCCATGGGTCGCCAGACCTTCACCAGCCCCCAGGTGGACCCGCTCGCGGTTTCGCCGGACGGCAGCTTGCTGCTGGTCGCGGCCACCACCAGCAACCGAGTGGACGTCATCAACACCGCC
This sequence comes from uncultured delta proteobacterium, assembly GCA_947260035.1. GTDB lineage: Bacteria > Myxococcota_A > UBA9160 > UBA9160 > JAFDET01 > JAFDET01. Next base: position 1,110 of record CAMYOO010000245.1, on the reverse strand, counting down.
AGCGGTAGCGTCATCCGCAGGATCGACGTCGGCATCGATCCGGTGAGCGTCAGCTTCAAGCCCGACGGCAGCGAGGCCTGGATTTCGAACCACGTCTCCGACTCCGTGAGCGTCATCGACACCAACCCGGGCACCTCGAGCTACCTGGCCGTGGTGGAGACCGTCCAGGACGTGGACAGCAACGGCGTCACCCTGTTCGACGAGCCTGTGGGCATCGCCTTCAAGGGCGACGGAAGCCAGGCCTACGTGGCGCTCTCCTCCCGCAACGACGTGGCCATCGTGGACACCGCCACCTACGCGGTTACCGGTCGGGTTCACATCACCAACCAGGAGCCGCGGGCCATCGCGGTCAAGGGCGACCGCCTCTTCGTGCTGGCCTTCGAATCGGGCAACAAGAGCCAGCTCTCGGCCTGTGAGGCGCTGAGCGACGACACGCAGTGCACGCTGGACGGCGGCGACCTGATCGACTTCGCCATCGACAGCCCCAACCTGCCCGACGCCGTCAAGAACATCATCATCGACGACGACACGGACTACCCGGACCGCGACCTCTTCGTCTACGACATCAGCAGCGGCCTGTCCGACGCCGCCGCCCCGCTGGACGTGGTGGAGGGCATGGGCACCCTGCTCTACGGCCTGGTGGTGGGCAACCAGTCCGACACCATCTTCGTCACCCAGACCGAGGCGCGCAACGCCGACAACGGCGACCACCTGGACGTGCTGGCCACGCTCCAGAACCGCATCTTCTTCAACCGGATGACCGAGGTGGACTGCACGGGGCCCGGAGGCAATCCCTGCGGCGCCGTCACGCTGCACGAGCTGGAGGAGGCCCCCGGCAACACCGTGTCCCTGCCGCTGGCGACCCCCTACGGCATCGCGATCGACGCCAACGACAAAGTGGTGGTGGCCACCGCCGCCGCCTCGAGCCGGATCTTCTCCTGGGACGTGGACAACGGCTCCGGCACAAGCAAGGTGCTGGACTCCGCGGACCTGGGTTCTATCCCGCGCGGCATCGCGCTTCACGGCAGCACGGCCTACGTCCTCAACACCCTGAGCAACACCGTCAGCATCGTCACGGTCGACACCAATCCGGCCAGCGGCACATTCGGC
>CAMYOO010000244.1 GCA_947260035.1 uncultured delta proteobacterium | reverse complement strand
CGGTCGCTGTGCAGGGTCTGGATCGAGTCCAGCACCACCAGCGCCGGAGCGCTCTCGCGCCAGGGCTCGGCCAGCGCCTCGACCCGGGTCTCGGCCAGCACCAACACGTCGCCGGGCACCTCGGGCAGCCGGGCCGCCCGCAGCGTGACCTGCTCCGGCGACTCCTCGCCGCTCACGTAGAGGACGCGCGAGCCCCCGGCCTGCACCCGCCCCGCCAGCTGCAGCGCCAGCGTGGACTTGCCGATCCCGGGCTCGCCCCCCAGCAGCACCACCGAGCCCGGCACCAGGCCCCCGCCCAGCACCCGATCCAGCTCGGGAATTCCGCTGATCAGACGCGGGGCCGAGCTGGGCGAGATGGCGTGCAGCGGCAGGGCCTTGCCCCGGGTGCCTGCGTCGGCGCCCGGAACCAGCTCCCGGGCCTCGGCGGCCGGGGCGCCCCCCATCGACTCCTCCAGCAGGGACTCCCAAGCGCTACAGCCGGTGCAGCGGCCGACCCAGCGCGGGTGCTGGGTGCCGCACTCGGTGCAGACGTAGACCGTTCTGGGCCTGGCCACGCCGCGATTCTACACGCCAGGAGCCTGTCAACCGGAACGAGAACGGTGGTTGACAGCCCTCCCGACCGACTCGTACCGTCCCCCCGGACCCCAGAACCGGAGACGCCGCATGTTCGATCGCTACGCCCAGCTGGCCGAGCGCGCCCTGCGCGACGAGCCCCCCTCCCAGGACGACTGCCGCTGGATCCTGGATGGCCCCGATGTGGAGCTGCTCCCCCTGCTGCACGCGGCCTTCGAGCCGCGGCGCCGCCACTTCGGCCGCAAGGTGATGGTGCACGTGCTGAACAACGTGCAGAACGGGCTCTGCCCGGAGGACTGCGGCTACTGCTCCCAGTCGCGGGACTCGCAGGCGGACATCCGCAAGTACCCGATCAAGAGCGAGGAAGACATCCTCGCCGAAGCCGAGCACGCCGCGCGCTCGGGCGCGAGTCGCTACTGCATGGTCAGCTCGGGCCGCGGCCCCTCCCTGGAGCGCACCCGCAAGCTGGCCGACCTGGTGCGCAAGGTGAAGGAGCGCTGGCCCATCGAGGTGTGTCTCTCCGTGGGCATCCTGGGTGAGGAGCACGCGCGCATCCTGGCCGACGCCGGTCTGGACCGCCTGAACCACAACCTGAACACCAGCGAGGATCACTACGGCGAGATCTGCTCCACCCATACCTACGCCGAGCGGGTGGCGACCCTGGCCGCCGCCAAGAAGTGCGGCATCCAGCCGTGCAGCGGCCTGATCCTGGGCATGGGCGAGACGAGCGACGACATCCTGGACGTGGCGCTGCGCCTGCGCGAGCTGGAGGTGCCGTCGATTCCCGTCAACTTCCTGATTCCCATCGATGGGAACCCGGTGGTGGACGACGGATCGCTGACGCCCGAGCGCTGCCTGCGCGCGCTGTGCCTGATGCGCCTGGTGAATCCGCGCGCCGAAGTGCGCGTGGCCGGCGGGCGCGAAGGGCACCTGCGCTCGCTGGAGCCGCTGGCCCTCTACCCGGCCAACTCCCTCTTCGTCGAGGGCTACCTGACCACGCGCGGCGATGCGGTGAGCGACACCTACCGCATGATCCGCGATGCCGGGTTCGAGGTGCAGGGCAACGCCGCCTGGGACGAGGCCGCGGACGACGAGATCGCCCCGGGCTTCCGCCTGCGCGGCGGCGAAGGCGAGATCCTGAAGCCCGACATCCGCCGCGACTCGTGACCGGCCCCGTCGACCGCGCGGCCGAGGAGATCCTCGGCGCCATTCGCGATCGCGGCACCTACCGCCGCATGCGCGTGCTCGACGGCGCCCAGGCCCCGCGCATGGAGGTGGACGGCAAGGACGTCTGGCTCTTCGCCGGCAGCAACTACCTGGACCTGGCGCGACACCCCCAGGTGGTGGAGGCGGCGTCCCGCGCCGCCCGTGAGCTGGGCTGCGCCGCCGGCGGCTCGCGTCTCATCACCGGAAACCTGGCGATCCACGAAGCGCTCGAGGCGGAGCTCGCCGGCTTCCTGGGAACCGAGGCCGCCCTCGCCTTCAACACCGGCTACATGGCCAACGTGGGTGTGATCCCCGCCTTGGCGGATGAGGGCGACGTGGTGGTGTCCGACTCCCTGAACCACGCGTCCATCGTGGATGGCTGCCGGCTCTCGCGCGCCGGCGTGCGCGTCTTCGAGCACGGCAATCCCGATGCGTTGGAAGAAGCGCTGGAAGACGTGGCGCCGCGACACCGTCGCGTGCTGGTGGCGCTGGACGGCGTCTACAGCATGGACGGCGACGTCGCGCCTCTGGAACGCATGGTTCCGCTGGCCAAGCGCCACGGCGCCATCGTGCTGGTGGACGACGCGCACGGCACGGGAACCCTGGGCGCCCGCGGACGCGGCAGCCACGAGCTGCGCGGCGTGAGCGACGGCATCGACATCCTGATGGGCACGCTGGGGAAATCCCTGGGCTCCTTCGGCGCCTTCATTGCCGGAAGCGTTGCGCTGCGTGACCTGCTGGTGAACACCGCGCGCAGCTTCATCTTCTCCTGCGCCCTGGCGCCGCCCCAGGTGGCGGCGGCGCGCGAGGCGCTGCGCCTGGTGGAGAGCGAGCCCTGGCGCCGCGAGCGCCTGCAAGCCAACGCCGAACGTCTGCGGCAACGGCTGGCCGGGCACGGCATCGCCAGCGAGCCCAGCACCACCCACATCGTGCCCGTCGTCATCGGCGATAACGCGCGCACCATGGCGGTCTGCGAGCGCCTGCTGGAACGCGGCTTCTACGCCCAGGGCATCCGGCACCCGTCGGTGCCCGAGGGCACGGCGCGGCTGCGCATCACGCCCATGGCGACGCACCCGGTGGAGGCCATCGACGCCCTCGCCAATGCCGTGTCCGAGGAGCTGGCCGCCGCGTGACACGCGGGCTCTTCATCACCGGAACCGACACCGGCGCGGGCAAGACCGTGGTGGCGTGCGCGATCGCGCGCGCCTTGGTCGCGCGCGGACTGGACGTTGGGGTGCTGAAGCCGGCGGAGACCGGGGTCGGGGCGGAAGGGCCCCTGGATGCGCAGGCGCTGCGCAAGGCGGCCGGCGCCGACGATCCGCTGGAGGTGGTGTGCCCCCAGCAGTTCGCGCTGCCGGCGGCGCCCACGGTGGCCGCGGCCGCCCAGGATCGCGAGGTGGATCTGGGCGCGATGGACGCCGCGTTCCACGCGCTGGAAGAAAGTCACGAGATCCTGCTGGTGGAGGGTGCGGGCGGTCTGCTGGTGCCCGTGACCGCGAAGCTCTGCATGGCGGACCTGGCGGCGCGCTGGGAGCTGCCCGTGGTGGTGGCGGCGCGCGCCGCACTCGGCACGATCAACCACACCCTGTTGACCCTGGAGGCGCTGGAGCGCCGCGGCCTTGCGCTGGCCGGCGTGGTGGTGTCCCACTCCGGCGGCCCGCTGAGCGGCGCCGACGCCGCCAACCTGGAAGCCCTGCGCGCAGCACTGGGAGCTCGGCTCGTGGGCGAGATCCCGCCCCTGGCTCCCGGCTCGCAGCCCGCCGCGGCTGCCGTGGACCTGGACGCGCTGCTCCATCACCTTCCCGCGGAGTGAACCGGGGAGGAGACCGCGCCCCCTCGCACGACGCGGTTCCACCATCGCTTGTGACGAGGGTTGGGGTCACGGCCAAGGCATGTGAACACATGCCGTCAGCTCGAGCGTGAACACGCGCCCTCGGTTTTGCTGGCTGGCGCCCTCTCGAGCGAGCTGGCCGTCGCCGTGGGCCGGTACGAAGCTGGCAATGCGTCGCCGGGGTGGGCTCCCTTGCACCCGCCGCTTCCCGTGCGCATTCCCATCACCAGAATGGGCGGGCCTACGCACGCCGCTGCCCCGAGGAGAGGGTCCTGTACGGAGTGGTCCAGCGGGAGCTCGCGACCTTCCTCGACCGCGCACAGTCCCGAGAGCGTCCGGTGCCCCGGTTCGTCGAGCGCGAGCTCCGGGGCTTCCTCCGCTGCGGCATCCTCGCCCACGGCTTCGTGCGGGTGCACTGCGATGAGTGCGGACTCGACCGCATCGTCGCCTTCTCCTGCAAGGGCCGGGGCTTCTGTCCGTCCTGCGGCGGCAGGCGCATGGCCGACACGGCCGCGCATCTGGTGGACCGGGTCCTGCCCGAGGTTCCGGTGCGGCAGTGGGTGCTCTCGCTGCCCTTCGCGCTCCGCTACCGCCTCGCCTACGACGCCCCGCTCACGAGCGCCGTCCTGGGCGTCTTCGTGCGCACGGTCTTCGGCTCGCTGCGGCGTCGGGCGCGGAAGCAGTGGGGCGTGGCGCGTGCCCAGTGCGGCGCCGTCACCTTCGTGCAGCGCATCGGAGACGCCCTCAACCTGAACGTTCACTTCCACTCGCTGCTCCTCGACGGGGTCTACGCGTCAGGGCCGGACGGGACGCTGCGCTTCCTTCCCCTGTCTCCGCCCGAGGATGCCGAGGTCGAGCGGGTGGTGGGCCAGGTCGCCCGGCGCATCGCACGGCTCCTCGAACGCCGAGGCCTCGGCCCCGAGTCGGATCCGCTGCAAGCCGATCCCCTGGCCGAGGAGCAGCCGCTTCTCGCCCAGCTCTACGGCGCCTCCGTCGCCGGCCGCATCGCCACCGGGCGCCGCGCGGGACAGCGCGTGGTGCGCGTGGGCGACTGCATCGACCCGGAGGACCTCCCTGCCCTCGAGGGCGAGCGCTGCGCGAGCGTGAGTGGCGTGAGCCTGCACGCGAACGTGGCCGTCCCGGCCCGTGATCGTCGCCGCCTCGAGCGCCTGTGCCGGTATGTGGCACGCCCTCCGGTTGCGACCAAGCGGCTCTCGCGGCTCGAGGATGGGCGGCTCCTCTACCGGCTCAAGCACCGCTGGCGGGACGGGACGACCCACGTCGTGTTCGAGCCGCAGGAGCTCGTCGAGAAGCTCGCGGCCCTGGTTCCGCCGCCGCGCTTCCACATGGTTCGGTACCACGGCATCCTGGGCCCGTGCGCGAGCGAACGGGACCGCGTGGTGCCGGGCTCGGTCACGGCAGAGGAACGGGTTTGTCCGCCCCGACACAAGCTGGTCGTCGATTTCTCCTGGGTGGCACCGAACACCAGGACGGGACACGGACATGAGCAGAGCCCGATTCCCGGT
>CAMYOO010000243.1 GCA_947260035.1 uncultured delta proteobacterium | reverse complement strand
TCCAGGTAGGATGCGTGATTGCCCAGCAGCACCGCGACCCGGTCGCCCGGCCCGATGCCGGCCTCGGCCAGCACCCCGGCCAGCCGGGCGCAGCGATCGTCCAGCGCGCCGTAGGTCAGGCTGCGCTCGTCGTCGATCAAGGCGACCCGGTCCGGATCCGGACGCCCCAGCCAGGAGGCGACGTTGGCTTCGGAGGACTCCACGGGGCCGGAATGCTAGAACACAGGGCGTGAACCTGAAGGGCGAACCGGCCTACGTGGGCCGCCATTGCGGCGGCAATACCTACGACGTGACTCCGGAGCTGGCGGCGTTCTACGCCGATGCGCTGGACGACCACAACCCGCAGTGGGCCGAGGTGGCACCGCCGCTGCTCTTCCACTCCGAATGCTATAAGTTCCTCGGCGACTGGTACCTGAAGAACCTCTTCGGGAACCTGCACGCCCAGCAGGATTGGGAGTTCTTCGCGCCCATCCCGATCGGCGCCCCGGTCCAGACGCGCTCGACGATCATCTCCCGCTACGCCAAACGCGGCCGCGACTACGTGGTGAACGAGACCGACGTCTGCGACGCCGAGGGGCGCCTGCTGGTGCGGGGGCGAACCCACCAGTCGTTCCTGCCGCCGAAGCAGGATTCCGCCGAAGGTTTCGTGGTGGACGAGGGCAGCGCGAAGAAGAAGACGCCGCGGCCGCCGTTCCCCACCGCCACCGGTGCGGACCTGGCGCCCGTGAAGAAGACCGTGGATGAGCGGCGCTGCTGGATGTTCTCGGGACCCGGCGCCAACTACCACACCGACCGCGAGCAGGCCAAGAAGCTGGGCTTCCCCACCATCGTGGTGCAGGGAATGATGACCACCTGCTTCGTCTCCCAGGTGATGGGCGACCACTTCGGCATGGGCTGGGTCCAGGGCGGCAAGATGTCGGCCAAGCTGACCAATGTGCTCTGGGTGGACGAGACGGTCACGGCCCACGCCAAAGTCCGCGAAGAGCAGCCGGAGGGCGAGCGCACGCGCGTCTTCTGCGACGTCTGGGTCGAGAAGGACGACGGCAGCCGCGTCCTGATCGGCGACGCCAGCGCCCTTCGCTGAGCCTGCCGGCGCCCCTCCGCTACAGGCCCGAGTGGGGCATGCAGCAGAAGTACGGGAACAGGGCGCCCGCCGTGCACACCGCGTCGCTGGCCAGTTCGTTGTTGCATTTGTAGCAGTTCAGGTGGTTGAACGTGTTCTCTCCGGCGCGAGCGTGGGTGCGCTCGGTCCACAGAGTGACCGCGGGGTCGTCGGTCAGGTCGCCGCAGGAGTTGGGGACCACCTTGGAGAGATCGATGCCGTCGAAGGCCATGATCAGGTGGGTCGGACACAGCGAGCGGCCCTGCTGGATGCAGAGGATTCGCGCTGTCGACTGCGTTTCTCCGGACGCGAGTGCGTTCGCCTTGTCGTCGATGCACCAGCCGCCCCTATCCTGCATGTCCAGCGGGCAGACGGGACGCGATGCGGGCGCGCAGCCCTGGATCCGGGGTTCGCAGGTGTCGGAGTCGTCTCTCAGGTAGAGCGTGCAGAACGACGGCGCCATGTTCCGCAGCTGATTGCCGGCGGGGGCCAGGGTGCACTTCTTCGCCTTGCCATTGGAGAGGCACTTTGGATCGTGGGCGAAGTTCTCACCGGGGTCGAACGGGCCGTACGACCACAAGAGGGTTCCATCGATGTCGCCGGCATCGACGTAGATCGTGCCGTCCTTCCTGTCGATGCCGGCCTTGCACTTGTCCAAGGCCTCGGCAGGGCCCGCGGCGAACGCGATGGCCAAGGCGAGGCAGAACCCGCGGCGAGTCGGATGCCGAGCATGATCGCACCTCCCTCTTGCTGTCGGGAAGATTGCGCTCGATCTACTCGGCCGCTGTGGTCTGGGCGACCTGGCTCTCCTTTACCTTGCCCAGGTCGAACTTCGTGGCCTTCTCCTGCATGTGGTCGAGCAGGGCGTCGGGCTCCGGGGCGGGCTTGCCGCGCGGCCGGAAGGGGCGGATGCGCGCCACCACGAAGTTGCGCAGGTAGGGGCTGTCGAAGCCGCGTTCCTTGAGGCCGGCGATGATCTCGGTGACGCGGTCGTCGATGGCCAGCAGGCGATCGGCGCGTGCCTCGCGCACCGGCAGGGTCTCGGCCAGAGGGGCGTCGAGGAATGCCTCGCTCTGCTTGAGCGCGGGCGCGTAGGCTCCGCCGGCGAAGCGCGGCCGCTTCTCGTAGGCGTAGCCCACGCTGATCAGCGAGGCGTCTTCCAGCTCCAGCTGATAGCCCGACTCGATGGCCTTGGGATCGGCCTCGGCCAGGCCGCGCGCCATGCGCACCACCTCGAGCGCGCGCTCCTTCAGGTTGTGGGCCTTTTCGGTGTTGAGGGCCAGGATCCGGTACGCGAGCGCCGCATCGGGTGAGAGCAGGGCGGTCACCGTGCGCGCTCCCATGCGGCGCAGGGCCGAGAGCCGGTGGTGCCCGTTGGGCGTCCAGAAGCGCCCCTCGGCGGGCACCGCGATGATCGGGTCGAGAAAGCTGCCGAGCCGACTGACGGCGTCCTCCAGGCGCTTCACGTGGGTAGCCGAGATGTCGCGCTGGAAGGGCGTGGGCTCGACGGCGGACACCGGCAGGGCGGCCAAGGCCAGCCAGGCGCCGCCCCAAGGGTCCCGGTAGCGGGCCAGCACGACCCCGCCGGCCGCGACGACGGCGCTCTCCAACTCGGCGGCCTCGGGCGACGGCTCGCCGCCGGCCACTTCGTCGGGGCTGAGCCCCGCCGAGGCGGGCTCGACCTTCTTCCTGCGCGTCTTGCGGGCGGCCATGTACGCTCTGGCGCATGGTAACCCGAGCCGTCTCCCAGGCGCTTCGCTCGCTGGTGCCGGAGGGAAGCCCGCTCCTGGTGGCCTGCTCCGGCGGCATCGACTCCACCGTGCTTCTGGATGCACTTCAGGAGCTGGGGTGGAACGTCTCGATCGGGCACGTGAATCACGGTCTGCGCGCTGACGAGTCCGAGGCCGACGAGGCCTTCCTGCGCGCGCTGGGCGCGGCGCGAGGGATCGCGGTCGGCGTGGAGCGGGTGGATCCGCGGGCGCTGCGCCAGGGGGGCAGCAGCCGCGAACGGCCCACGCTTCAGGAGGCAGCCAGGCGCCTGCGCTACGCCGCCCTGGAGCGGCTGGCCGAGGCTGCCGGCGCCGCGTGGATCGCCACGGCCCATACCAGCGACGACCAGGCCGAGACGGTGCTGATGCGCCTGCTGCGCGGCAGTGGGCCCGATGGGCTGACGGGGATCCCGCCGTGTGCGGGCCGCGTGGTGCGCCCGCTGCTGGATGTGCGTCGCCGAGAGGTCGAGGACTGGGCGGCCGGGCGCGGCCTGACGTGGCGCGAGGACGCAAGCAACGCGAGCCCCGCCTATACGCGTAATCGGGTGCGCGCCCTGATCCGTCAGTTAGAGGAAGAATTCAACCCGAACCTCTCAAGATCCCTCAGGGATCTTGCCGAAGCACAGAGGGGGGACCGGGCCTGGCTGGATGCGCTGGTGGAGCGCGAGGCCGAGTCGCGGATTTCGAATTTTGGAGGCGTGTGGGTCATCGAAGGTAAGGACTGGGAGGCGATGCCCGACGCGCTGGCGCGCCGGCTGGCCCGGGAAGCGCTGAGGCGGGCGGGCATCGGACGGGAGGTCACGCGCGTGCATCTGGACCGGATGGTCAGGTTTCTGAGGGGCGGCCGAGCGCAGGCAGCCATCGAACTCCCTGCCGGATACGAGCTGGCGCGGGAGGGGGGCGCCTTTCAGGTGCGTGCTAAGCTCACGAAAGTCAAGAGATGAACCAGCATTTCTACCGAAGCGCCGGCCTGTGGATCCTGCTCTTTCTGCTGATCCTGGTCGTGATAGCCATGCTCCGGCAGGGCCCACCCGCCCCGCAGGAGATTACCTACACCGAGTTCACGACCCGGCTCCAGGCGGGCCAGCTCGAGTCGGTCACGATCGAGGAAGGCCACATCAGCGGCACCGGGAAGGACGGCGAGCCGTTCGCCACCTACGCGCCGACCGTGACCGAGGAGCTGCTGGCCTCGCTCGAGGCCCAGGGGGTCGAGGTGACGGCCCGGCCGGCCGGCGAGTCGCCCATCTGGCAGCAGCTCTTCATCTACTGGATGCCGTTCCTGATCTTGATCGGCCTGTGGATCTTCTTCTTGCGCCAGATGCAGTCGGGCGGCGGCAAGGCCATGAGCTTCGGCAAGTCGCGAGCACGGCTGCTTTCCGAGAACACTCAGCGCATCACCTTCGAGGATGTCGCGGGCGTCGAGGAGTCCAAGTACGAGCTCGAGGAGATCATCGCGTTCCTGCGCGAGCCCAAGAAGTTCACGCGTCTCGGGGGCCGTATCCCCAAGGGCGTGCTGCTGGTGGGCCCGCCCGGCACGGGCAAGACCCTGCTGGCGCGCGCCGTGGCCGGTGAGGCGGGGGTTCCTTTCTTCTCGATCTCCGGCTCGGACTTCGTCGAGATGTTCGTGGGCGTGGGCGCTTCCCGCGTGCGCGATCTGTTCCTGCAGGGCAAGAAGAACGCGCCCTGCATCATCTTCATCGACGAGATCGACGCGGTCGGGCGTCATCGCGGCGCCGGCCTGGGCGGCGGTCACGACGAGCGCGAGCAGACCCTGAACCAGCTCCTGGTGGAGATGGACGGCTTCGAGTCCAACGAGGGCGTGATCCTGATCGCGGCCACCAACCGGCCCGACGTGCTCGACCCGGCGCTGCTGCGGCCCGGGCGCTTCGATCGCCGCGTGGTGGTGCCGCGGCCGGACCTGCGCGGGCGCTACGCCATCCTCAAGGTGCACACCCGCCGTGTGCCCCTGGGCGACGACGTCGACCTGGAGACCATCGCCAAGGGCACGCCCGGCTTCGTGGGCGCCGACCTGCAGAACCTGGTCAACGAAGCGGCCCTGCTGGCCGCCCGACGCGACGCGCCCAAGGTCGCGATGCACGATTTCGAGCACGCCAAGGACAAGGTGCTGCTCGGGGCCGAGCGCAAGAGCATGATCATGAGCGACGAGGACAAGCGCTCCACGGCCTTCCACGAGGCCGGACACGCCTTGGTGGCCATGCTCGCGCCCGGCTGCGATCCCGTCCACAAGGTGACGATCATCCCGCGTGG